>JANNOJ010000093.1:0-24418 GCA_031399025.1 Erythrobacteraceae bacterium
CGCCAGCCGCGCGGTCAGCAGCGCCTGCGCGCGCAGCACCGGCAGCATCTGCCGCCCGCCCGCCAGGTGCGGCCCGGGCGCCAGCGTGACCGCCTCGAGCGGGATCCGGGCGAACTCGCTCGATAGCCCGAACAGGTGCGCAGGCGCCGGATACTCCGCCTCCACCCGCGGGGCCAGGCCCGCAAGGTCGAAGGTGAGGCCGTGAATAACCAGCTCGATCCAATCCGCCTGGCCACTCGCATCCGGCGGCGGGAGGTCGGGCTCCAGGCTGATGGCGAAGCCGCGATCTCGCATCGCAAGCGCCCGCACCGCCAACCTGTCGGGGCGCGATCCCTCATTGAAGAGCAGCGAGGCGGCTGACATCAATCCGTCCGGCGTAATGTCGTGCACCTCTATAATCGCTGTGCTCATCCCCTGACCTTGGCAAGTGTCTGACGTGAAAGACCAGCGAGGTCGAGTCCCGCCGCGCTTTCGTCCCAAAAGCAAGCATAGTCTCATTGGCGAATACCTGGTGAAACAATTCGGCCGGCGGCTATCGCTGTTGAACGCGCGTCACTAGATTTGGCCCCATGCGCGCGCAACCGGCCGTCTTCGGCGTCGAGCAATCCCTATCGGGCCACCGCTGGCGCTGGCGCGGGGGCAACATGCACTTCGCGGCGAGCTCCGGCTTGGGCGGCGATGGCCCCAGCGGCTCGGGCCGGGGAGACGACATCGTCAGCCAGTTGCTCCTCGCGCGCGGCGTGCCCCACGGCGAGCTCGACCGCCACCGCAGCCCGACGCTGCGCGATTTCCTGCCCGATCCGTCCGAATTCACCGACATGGACGCGGCCGCCGAGCGCATCGCCGAGGCGGTGCTGGCGCGCGAGAACATGGCCGTGTTCGGCGATTACGACGTCGATGGCGCGACCAGCGCCGCGCTGCTCATCCGCCTGTTGCGCCTGCTGGGCCACGACGCCCGCGCCTACATCCCCGATCGCCTGCTCGAAGGCTACGGGCCGAGCGGCGCCGCGCTGGTCCGCCTGGGCGCGGAAGGCTCCAGCCTCATCATTACCGTGGATTGCGGAGCGATGGCGCACGAGGCGCTCGCCCAGGCGCACGCGGCGGGGATCGACGCGATCGTGGTCGACCACCACAAATGCAGCCCCGAGCTGCCGCGCGCTTTCGCCCTGGTCAATCCCAACCGGCTTGATTCGACCGACCTGGCCGCCGCCCACGGCCACCTGGCGGCCGTGGGGGTCGCCTTCCTGCTCGCGGTGGCGGTGGTGCGCACGCTGCGCCGGCGCGGGTTCTTCGCCGATCGGGCCGAGCCCGACCTCATGTCGCTGCTCGACCTGGTCGCGCTGGGGACGGTGGCGGACGTCGCCGCGCTCCACGGCCTCAACCGCGCCTTCGTCGCCCAGGGCCTCAAGGTGATGGCGCGGCGCGGCAATATCGGCCTGGCAGCGCTGATCGACGCCAGCCGCCTCACCCGCGCGCCGATCTGTTCCGATTGCGGCTTCGCGCTGGGCCCGCGAGTCAATGCCGGCGGCCGGGTGGGCGCGGCGGACCTGGGGGTGCGGCTGCTGACCACGCAAGACCCGGACGAAGCGCGCGCCATCGCTGCCGAGCTGTCCGAACTCAACGATGCGCGCCGGGCGATCGAGGCCGAGGTGCAGGAGGCGGCCGAGGCGCAGGTGGCGACGCAGGGCAACCGGGCGGTCGTGGTGGTAACGGGACGCGGCTGGCACCCGGGGGTCATCGGCATCGTCGCCGGGCGCATCAAGGAGAAGACCGGCCGCCCTGCCCTGGTCATCGCGCTGGACGAGCCGAGCCGCCAGGGCAAGGGATCCGGGCGCTCGATCTCCGGCGTCGATCTCGGCGCGGCGATCATCGGGGCGCGCGAGCAGGGTCTGCTGCTGGCCGGCGGGGGCCACGCGATGGCCGCCGGGCTGACCATCGCCGCCGACCGGATCGACGAGTTCGCCGACTGGATCGATCGCCAGCTCGCCGGCGCAGTCGGGCGGGCGTTGCAGGATCGGGCCATGCTGCTCGACTTCGCCGTCGCCCCGGGCGGCCTTACCCCCGAACTGGTCGAGACGCTGGAAGCCGCCGGCCCCTACGGCGTGGGCTGGCCCGGGCCGCGCGTGGCCGTGGGGCCAGTGCGGCTGGTCAAGGCGGACATGGTGGGTACAGACCATGTCCGCCTGATCGCCGCCGGGGCGGACGGCGGCTCGTTCAAGGCCATCGCCTTCCGCGCCGCGACCAGCGTCATGGGCCAGGCGCTGCTCCACGGCGCGAACGGTCGTCGCCTCTGGCTGGTGGGTCGCGCCAGGCTCGACGATTGGGGCGCGCGCCCGGCGGCCGAGCTGCATCTCGAGGATGCCGCCTGGGCGGATTGACGAGCGCCCAGGGGCCGGGCCCGGCTGTTGGGTCCGCGCGTCGGGCTTGACCCATCTGCCCCTCCCCCGTAAGTGCGCCCCTCGCCCGCACGCGGCCCCTTCGTCTAAGGGTTAGGACGCGGCCCTTTCACGGCTGAAATACGGGTTCGAATCCCGTAGGGGTCACCAGTGTGGTGCAACCGGCGGAACCGTTTCGGCGGCCAGCCGTCGGCAAAGGTCGGGCCGGCCCCTTCGTCTAGCGGTCCAGGACGTCGCCCTCTCACGGCGAAAACACGGGTTCGAGTCCCGTAGGGGTCACCAGCCGGACTTTCGCGGCGCAGGCGACCATCGCCTCTGGCGCGCCCGGCGCGGCGCGCTTACTCCCTGCGCCCATGGGTGGTCGGACGATTCCGGTACTGGCCTGGGTGCTTGCGCTCGGCACCGCGATCGTGGTGCTGGTGGCGGGATCGGCGGCCTGGCTCGCGGGCCTCGTGCTGGCTGCCTTCGCGCTGGCTTTCTGGATCGTCCCGACGCCCAAGCGCCCCGAGCCTGCGCCCCAGCCTGCCTATGCCGCCTCCGACGCCCCCGCCAGCTCCCCCGAAGGGGTGCAACTCACCCGCACGGGGATGCGCGAGATGATCGAGCATTCGGGCCTGCCGGTGCTGATGCTAGACGGCACGCGGATCATCGTCGCCAATGCCGCCGCCCGCGAGGCGATCGGCACGCATATCGTGGGCCAGGATGCGCGGCTTGCCTTTCGCCATCCGGTCGCAGTTGACCTGCTCTCGCGCCCCGGCGGCGGCACGGCAATGGTTCAGGGCCTGATCGGCCCGCGGTCCTCCTGGCAGATGACCCGCCAGCCGATCGATGATCGCTACTGCCTGATCGAGCTCATCAACCGGACCACCGAGGCCGATGTCAGCCGCGCGCATACCGATTTCGTCGCCAATGCCAGCCACGAGCTGCGCACCCCACTGGCCTCGATCATCGGCTACATGGAGACGCTCGCCGACGAGGGCGAGTCGATCAAGCCCGAGCGCGCGGCGCGCTTCTACACCGTCGTACTGCGCGAGGCGCGCCGGCTGCAGACGCTGGTCGACGACCTCATGAGCCTGTCGCGGGTCGAGGCCGAGAAGCACGACCAGCCGCGCGAGCGGGTGGAGCTGGGCCAGCTGGTCCGCCAGGCGTCCAACGATGGCGCGGGGGCCGAGCGGCAGGAGCGGGTTGAGTTCGCCGTGCCGAACTCGCCCATCAGCGTGCGCGGAGATCGCAAGCAGCTGGAGCAGCTGGTCCGCAACCTCGTGGACAACGCGCTCAAGTACGGCCGCACCGATACTCCGGTGACGGTAACGCTCACCGAAGGCCACCGCGACCTGGCGGTCCTGACCGTCACCGATCAAGGCGAGGGAATCGCCCCCGAGCACCTGCCGCACCTCACGCGCCGCTTCTACCGCACCGATCCGGGCCGTAGCCGCGCCGCGGGCGGCACCGGCCTCGGCCTGGCGATCGTCAAGCACATCGTCGAGCGGCACCGCGGCCGGCTCGACATTTCCAGCGAGCTGGGCGTGGGCACGACGGTCACCGTGCGGCTGCCGATGGTGCCGCGCGACGCCGCGGCCCCGGCCAGCACACCGGTCCGCGCGGTGTCATGATGATGACGCAAATTCTCCCGACGAACATCGGTTTGGGCGCCAGCGGAGCGCTCTGCCCGTCGGCGCAGCGGCGGGCATCAGGGGCCCAGTCCCAGGCCAAGAGGAGCGGTTCGAGATGATGCGCAGCGGCTTGTCGGGAGCCATCCCGCTCACCGCCGTCCTGGCCGGTTCGCTGGCGCTGGGCGGCTGCGGTCAGGGCGAGAGCACGCGCGACAACATCCGTGCGGTGGGCTCGTCCACCGTCTATCCGTTCGCCAAGCTGGTCGCCGAAAGCTTCGCCCGCTCGCATCCCGATTACCCCTCGCCGCTCGTCGAGTCGACCGGCACGGGCGGCGGCATGAATCTGTTTTGCGCCGGGCTGGGCGCGAATACTCCCGACATGGCCAACGCTTCGCGCCGCATGGAGCCCGAGGAGTTCGCCAACTGCCAGGCCAATGGCGTGGAGGAAGTCGTCGAGATTCCGATCGGCTTCGACGGGCTGGCGCTGGCGTCGGCCCGCGGCGGCATCACCATGAACCTCACGCCCGAGCTGGTCTATCGCGCGCTCGCGGCACAGCCATACGGACGGCCGCAAACCGCCCGCACTTGGCGCGAGGTGGACCCTTCGCTGCCGGACTCGCCGATCCTGGTGTACGGGCCGCCCACTTCGTCGGGTACGCGGGATTCGTTCGATGAGCTGATCATGCTGGCCGGCTGCGACGCCAACCCTGAGATGCAGGCGCTCGCCGATACCGACGAGGAGCGGCACGACGAGATCTGCACGCGGATCCGCGACGATGGCGCCTTTGTCGACCAGGGCGAGCAGGACAACCTCATCGTCCAGAAGATCCAGGGCAACCCGAACGCGGTGGGGGTGTTCGGCTATTCCTACCTCAACGAGAACTCCGGCGCGGTCCAGGGCCTGCCGATGAACGGCGTGACGCCGACCTACGACACCATCGCCAGCGGCGAGTATCCGGGCGCGCGCGCGATGTTCGTCTACCTCAAGAAGGCGCATCTCGACGCCATTCCGGGCTTGCGCGACTTCGCCGGCCAATGGGTCGACATGATGGGGGTCGACGGTCCGCTCACCGACATCGGCCTGATCGCCAGCGACGCGGCGGGGCTGGCGCGGGCACGCGATTTGGCCGAGCAATTCGTGGTCCTGACCGCCGCCGATCTGCAGGAATAGAGCGCCGGACCCGGCATGTCGTCTGCATTTCTTCTGCTGCTGGCCATCGGCCTCGGCCTCGCTGGCTGGCTGGCTGGACGGGCCAAGGCGACCGGCTTTCGCAGAGCTGGTCCCGGACAGCGGTTGGCGGCGCTGCCATCCTATCATGGCTGGTACGTGGCGTTGTGGATCGTCGTCCCCGTCACCCTGTTCCTGGCGCTGTGGTCGTTCGCCGCGCCCGAACTCGTCACCCGCTCGGTCCTCGCCAGCCCGGCGGCCGAGGCGCTGCCGGCCTTCGGCATGCAACGCGAGACGATGCTGGCCGAAGCGCGCGCGGTAGCCGCCGGCCGCGCGGGCGCGGTGTTCAATCCAGATGCCCAGGCGCTGGTCGGCCCCTACCGCGAGGCGATGACGCGCTATGCGTGGATCGGCACCGCGCTGGCGCTGGTGATCGCCTTCGTCGCCGGCGCGCGCGCATTCCTGCGCGTGCGGCCCGATTTCCGCGCCCGCACCAAGGTCGAGCGGGTGGTGATGATCGTGCTGCTGCTGGCCTCGCTCATCGCCATCCTGACCACGCTGGGCATCTTCGCCAGCCTGGTGTTCGAGACCGTCCGCTTCTTCGGCATGGTCTCGCCCGTCGATTTCCTGTTCGGCACCGGCTGGAGCCCGGATCCGATGGCGAGCGCCGACAACCCCGACCCCAGCCGCTACGGCGCGGTGCCGCTGTTCTGGGGGACGATCTTCATCGGCGCGATCATCGCCATGATCGTGGCCATTCCGCTGGGGTTGATGAGCGCCATCTATCTCACGCAATATGCCGATCCGCGGGTGCGCAGCTGGATCAAGCCGGCGCTCGAGATCCTCGCCGGCGTGCCCACCGTGGTCTACGGCTATTTCGCCGCGCTCACCGTGGCCCCCTTCATCCGCGACCTGGCGGCGAGCCTGGGCGCCGACAACCCGTCGAGCGAGAGCGCGCTCGCCGCCGGCCTGGTGATGGGGGTGATGATCATCCCCTTCGTCTCCTCCATGGCCGACGATTCCATTGCCGCTGTGCCCGGCGCCATGCGCGACGGCTCGCTGGCGCTGGGGGCCACCACCAACGAGACTATCCGCCGCGTGCTCATTCCCGCCGCCCTTCCCGGCATCGTCGCTGGCGTGATGCTGGCCGTGAGCCGCGCCATCGGCGAGACCATGATCGTGGTGATGGCGGCATCCACCGCCGCCAACCTCACTGCCAATCCGCTCGAATCGATGACCACGGTCACCGTGCAGATCGTCGCCCTGCTCACCGGCGAGGGGAGCTTCGACCACCCGGCCACGCTCGCCGCGTTTGCCCTGGGCTTCGTGTTGTTCCTGGTGACGCTGGCGCTCAACTTCTTCGCCCTGTCGGTCGTCAAGCGGTTCCGCGAAGCCTATGACTGAGCCGCCGATGACCCTGCCGCCCGTCCAGTACATCGCGCCCCCGCGCAGCGATGCCTATGCCGCCAGGCTCAGGCGGCGCTACCAGGCCGAGCGCCGCTTCCGCTTCGCCGGGCTGGGAGCGATCGTGTTCTCGGTCGTGGTGCTGGTGTTCCTGCTGTTCAACATGACGGTTAACGGCATCGGCGGATTCCAGCGCACGGTGATGGAAGTGCCCGTCGATCTGTCGCAGGCGGCTCTCACGGTGCCGACCGGGCTGGTCGATCGCACCGCCGCGGTCCGGGCGCTGGAGGACCAGGGCTTGCCCGAAGTGGTCGCCCTGGCAGCCGCGCGCTCGGCCGGCGAGGACGCCGCCGATCAGCTCGGCATCGATGCCTGGCGGGTTGTCGGCGAGGCGGTGGCAGACGATCCCAGCCTGCTTGCCGGCACTGCGGTTTTCGCTCTGCCGGTGACCGATGGCCTCGCCAGGGCGCACGCCGGCCAGGCAACCGATCTCGAGCCGCTGGCGCGCCGACTGGAAGCGCAGGGACGGCTGCGCGAGGCGTTCGATCCGGGCTTCCTGGTCCGCTCGGACGCCACCGATTCGCAAGCGGTCGGCATCTGGGCGGCGCTCAAGGGCTCACTGCTGACGATGACGGTGACGCTGCTGCTCGCCTTTCCCATCGGCGTGCTCGCGGCGCTCTATCTGGAGGAATATGCGCCGCGCAACCGCTGGACCGACGTCATCGAGGTGTCGATCAACAATCTGGCCGCCGTGCCCTCGATCATCTTTGGCCTGTTGGGCCTGGCGGTATTCCTCACCATCTTCCCCAACATGCGCTCCGCCCCGCTCATCGGCGGCATGACGCTGGCGCTGATGACCATGCCGGTGATCGTCATCTCGGGGCGCAACGCCATCAAGGCGGTGCCCCCCTCGATCCGCGATGGCGCGCTGGCGATCGGCGCCAGCCGCGTGCAGGTGGTGTTCCACCATGTCCTGCCGCTCGCGCTGCCCGGCATTCTTACCGGCACCATCATCGGCATGTCGCGCGCGCTGGGCGAAACCGCGCCCTTGCTGCTCATCGGCATGCGCGCCTTCGTGGCCACGCCACCTTCGGGCTTCACCGATCCCGCGACCGTCCTGCCGGTGCAGATCTTCCTGTGGTCCGATGAAATCGACCGCGGTTTCGTCGAACGGACAAGTGCGGCGATTATCGTGCTATTGGTGGTGCTGCTGCTGATGAACGGCCTGGCCATCTACCTGCGCAACAAGTTCGAGAAGAGATGGTGACCGAGCAAGCCCTCCCCCCGCCCGCCGACCTGCCGATGGCGGCGCCTGCATTCGTCCGCGACGCGTCACCCGCCAAGATGCGCGCCCGCGAAGTCTCGGTGTTCTATGGCGCCAAAAAGGCCGTCGACGATGTTTCGATCGACATCCATACCGAGCACGTGACCGCTTTCATCGGCCCCTCGGGCTGCGGCAAATCCACCTTCCTGCGCGCGTTCAACCGGATGAACGACACGATCGGCAGCGCCCGGGTGGAAGGCTGCATCGAACTCGACGGCGAGGACATCTACAAGTCCAAGATGGACGTGGTCCAACTGCGCGCCCGCGTGGGCATGGTGTTCCAGAAACCGAACCCGTTCCCCAAGTCGATCTATGAGAACGTCGCCTATGGCCCGCGCATTCACGGGCTGGCCGCGGGCAAGGCCGATCTCGACGCGGTGGTTGAGCGCTCCTTGCGCCGGGCGGGGCTGTGGGAAGAGGTCAAGGACCGGCTCGAGGAATCGGGTACGGCGCTCTCGGGTGGCCAGCAGCAGCGGCTGTGCATCGCCCGCGCCATCGCGGTGGATCCCGAAGTCATCCTCATGGACGAGCCCGCCTCGGCGCTCGATCCTATCGCCACCGCCAGGATCGAGGAGCTTATCGACGAATTGCGTGGCCGCTACGCGATCGTGATCGTCACTCACTCGATGCAGCAGGCCGCCCGCGTCTCGCAGCGCACCGCCTTCTTCCATCTCGGTCAGATGATCGAATATGGCGAGACCTCGCAGATCTTCACCAATCCGCGCGAGGAGCGCACCAAGGACTACATCACGGGCCGGTACGGCTGATGGCCGAGCACACCGTCAAGGCCTTCGACGAGGACATCACCCGCCTGCGTGGCCTGATCGCCGAAATGGGTGGCCTGGCCGAACTCGCGGTGCACGAGGCGATGGAGGCGCTGGTCACCGGGGACGAGGAACTCGGCATGCAGATCGTCATGCGCGACCGGAAGCTCGATGCGCTGGAGACCGAGGTCGATGCGATGACCGTGCGCATGCTGGCCTTGCGCGCGCCGATGGCCGACGACCTGCGCGAGATCATCGCCGCGCTCAAGATCAGCGGCATCCTCGAGCGGGTGGGCGACTATGCCAAGAACATCGCCAAGCGCGTGGGCCGCATCGAAGGCCGCGCCCGGTTCGAGCCGCTCACCCTGCTCCCGGCAATGGGCGATCTGGCGGGCGAGATGGTTCACGACGTGCTCACCGCCTACGCCGCGCGCGACCCGTTCCTCGCCCGCGAGGTGATCGAGCGCGACGAGAAGGTGGATGCCTTTTACGACAGCATTTTCCGCAATCTGGTCAGTCATATGGTGGAAAATCCGTCCACCATTTCGAGCGCCGCGCAGCTGCTGTTCGTGGCCCGCAACCTCGAGCGGATTGGCGATCATGCGACCAACGTCGCCGAGATGGTGCATTTCGCCGCGACCGGCGGCTACCCGACCGACATCGAGCGCTGATGCGCGGCGCCCAGGTAGGCGACCGCGCCTGCAACATCATTGACGCAAAGGTGTAATATGACGCTGCTCATCGGCGATCGGGTTCGCCGCCGTGCGACCGGGGGGAACGACCATGTCATCGCCTAAGCTGCTGCTCGTCGAGGACGACATCGCCCTCGCCGAGCTGCTCGAATACCGCTTCGAGTCCGAAGGCTACGACGTGCGCGTCACCGCCGATGGCGACGATGCCATGGTCTACGCCTCGGAAGATCCGCCCGATCTGGTTATCCTCGACTGGATGATCGAGGGCACGACGGGCATCGAGGTGTGTCGCCGCCTGCGCCGCGACAAGGCTACCGCGCATGTGCCCATCATCATGCTTACGGCCCGCGAGGCGGAGGATGATCGCGTCCGCGGCCTTGAGACCGGCGCCGACGACTACGTCACCAAGCCGTTCTCCCCGCGCGAGCTGCTCGCCCGCGTCTCGGCGGTGCTGCGCCGGGTGCGCCCGGCGCTGGCCGGCGAGACGATCGAGGCGGGCGACATCAAGCTTGACCCCGTCGCCCACCGGGTCGAGCGCCGCGGCCGCCAGCTGCAGATCGGCCCGACCGAGTACCGGCTGCTGAAGTTCTTCATGGAGCACCCGCGCCGCGTGTTCAGCCGCAACCAGCTGCTCGACGCGGTCTGGGGCACCGGCAGCGAGATCGAGGAGCGCACGGTGGACGTGCATATCCGCCGCTTACGCAAGGCGATCGCGCTCGACCATTCGCGCGACCCGATCCGCACCGTGCGCTCGGCCGGCTACGCGCTGGAGCCGGTGTAGTTAACTGCCGGTGAGACCCCAGGGCGCCGACCCGCCGGGCGGCTTGCGGCGCGGCGCAGAGGGCACCTAGCTAGCTGCTATCCCCAGGGCCGGCGAACTCAGGATCGCCGAACAAGCGCCGGTAGTCGGCTAAGGTGACATAGGCCGCCCCCTGAGTCTTCATCAGCGCCGGGCGGTTGGTAGGTTCGACGCCGCCTGCGCGCTGATAGGCGGAGAGGTCGTCCACGGCACGGTAGGCCCACAGCGTTTCCCCGGTCTCCAGGTCGACCTCGAGAACCCGGCCGCCGAGGGTCTCGGCAATCAGCGCGCGGCTTCCGTCCGCGGACACGTTCACCGCCCCTTGCTCGAGCGAGAACATCCCTTCAACACCGTCCGGGCCGGGAAACAGCTGTTCGAAGCGCACGGGCGACAGACCGATCTTCAGGATGCGCGATATCTTGCGCCCATCGTCACTGCCGCCGATGTTGTCGAACACCAGCAGGTCGCCATCGGGCAGCGTCGCCGGGCTGTGCTGGTCCACCATCGGCCCGTAGATGACGTGGCGGATCAGGCCGGTGGCACTGTCCATCACCACCACCGCGCTGGCCGACCGCAGCGAAACGAACAGATCGCCCGCGCGCGCTTCGGTGATGCCCAGGGCCTGCAGCTGGGCGGCGGCGGCCTCGTTGACAAGGTCGATGCCGTTGACGTGGAACGGGTCGCAATCGTCACGCACGGCGTAGCCCAGCGCCCGTCGGTCGCTGCGGCGCAGCGCCGCCTCCATCCAGAGGGTGGCGCTCGTGCTGCCATCGGGAGCGAGCACCTGCACTCCCTCGTCGTAGAGCAGGCCCTGGGTGCATTCGCGCGGCCGCGGCATGCCCTCGATGTTGCCGCTGCCCGGGCGGGTGCGCGCGATCGGCGTGTAGATCCGCCCGTCCGGGCCCGCCGTCGGCCAGTGATGGCTGTGATCCATTCGCTTCCACAGCAGCTTCCCGTCGGGTGCGAACTTGGCCAGCCCGACCTGGTAGGGGAACACGTTCCGGCCCTGGAAGGTGACCACCAGATTACCCTGCGAATCGAGATCGGCGCCCTGGACGAAGATGTTCTGGGACCCGGGAAAGCCGCTGAAATCGGCAAAATCGGCCTCGTCGAACAGCGTCGCGGGATCCACGCTCCAGCTGTGCAGAACCTCTCCGTCGCGGGTCATGATCCAGGCGATGCAGCCGACCCTCGGGCAGAGATCCCGACGGTGATAGAAGCCGCCCGTCATCAGCAGCACGTCGTCATAGGTCGCCCGGGCCGAAGCGAGGTGGACGATTCGGCGGGTTTCGTCACCGGGCTCGAGGTAGCGGATGAAGGTGGGCGGCTCGTCGGTCCGGTCGAGCTTGGTCAGGGCTTCGAGCCCGAGTTGCGCCTGGCTCAGCAGGTTGTGGGGGAATATCCGGTACTTCATCGTCACCACGCCGTAACCGAAGGCGAGCGACAGCAGGGACAGGCAGAAGGCGATCAGCGGCAGATTGCTGGCAAGCCACCGGCCGCCGGCACCTAGCCGGTGGGACATCACAGTCATCGTTACACCCCCCGGCCGAAACGCCCACTGACAGACCTAACATTGCCGGCGGGATCTGCAACACAGATGGTGATGAGGAGGTAAATCGAGACGATGTCTCAAGCCGGCACAAGTCGCCAAAGGCAAACCTCGGCTCGTCTTTGTCAAATGCGCGGCGGTTTATCGGCACAGGCCGCCATATTCCCGCGCCGCCTGGTCAAAGTGGAAGTGATCGGCATGGGCGGCGTTGTAATCGGGCGAGAGCACGGTGCCGAATACCCCGCAGGCCGCATCGCGCGCGGCGCGCAGGAAGGCGGCTTCGTCGTCGTCGCCGTCCCAACCCCCCAGCACGCTGACGCGCCGCCCGTCGGCGAGCACGAAGGCAGCGATGTCGATGGCGTTGCCGGTGGCATGCTCGCTCCAATTGCCGGCTTCGCCACCATTGACGCGGCGGCAACTGAAGGTGCCCAGGTGCTCGATCCGTTCGATCGGCGAGCCGAGCAGCGCCTCGGCCGCCGGCTGCACGCCTCGGCGCAGCCATAGCTCCACGCCGGCGGCAACCGGGCAGGTCGCGGCGCTACCGCTCGGCGCCAGCAAGGCGGCGGTGAGCACGGTGCGGTCGGGCCTGGCGCATTCGCCCGCGCCGGCGGGCGGCAGGGTGGTGAAGGCGACCCCGCTGCGTTCGAGCACGGCGCGGCATTGGGCGGGATCGCTCCGCAGCGCGGCGAGCTTGCGCTGGGTGGCCCAGCCCGGCGGGTCGGTGAGATCGAGCGGGGCGAAGGGGTCGTGCTGCGGATGGTCCGCCAGCCACCCGCGCGCGGCCACCGCCAGCGCCACGAGGATCATGAGGCCGATGATCGTACGGTCGAGCGAGAAGCGGTCGACCGAGCGGGAGATGCGCATGGTCAGTGAAAGTCGCGCGACTTGGGAATGATCCTGACATCGCGCGGGTGACCCTGAGAGAGGAACCCGCATTCGCGGTTGCCGGGCGGCGGCGGCTCCCACGGGTCGAGTGGGCTTTGGAGTGGACTTTGGAGTGGGCCCGTGGCGGAGGGCGTGCCGGGCGGACCGTCCTTCCCGTCACGCGCCTGTCGTGAGCCTGTCGAAGGATCAGGCGGACCGAACTTGGCGGGCAGCAGGCTGTTGACGTGGTCGGCGCGGGCGACCGGGGCGTTGAGCGGGTCGTCCGACAGCCGCTGCAATTGGTGCGTGGCGTCGGTCATGTGCGCGGCGATGACGTGGATCACCTCGTCGTCGTATTCCACCCGCCCGCGCACCTCCATCAGCCGCGCGCCCATGACGACCTTGCGGTATTTCTCCTTCAGATCGGGCCAGACCACCAGGTTGATGACCCCGCTCTCGTCCTCCAGGGTGATGAAGCACACCCCCTTGGCGCTGCCCGGGCGCTGGCGGATCAGCACCACGCCGGCCACCTGTACCATCGAGCGGAACTTGCGGTCCCTCAAGTCGCAGGCGCGGACAAACCCGCGCTCGGCCAGCGGCGCGCGCAGGAAGGCCATGGGATGCGCCTTGAGGCTGAGGCGGGTGGTCTGGTAATCGGCCACCACCTCCTCGGACATGGGCATGATCGGCAGGTGCGTGCGCGCGCGCTCGGCGCCTTCGTCGCGCGCGGCGGCGGCGGCGAACAGCGGCAGGTCGGGCACGCCGATGAGACTGCGCGCGTCCCATAGCGCCTGACGCCGGGCGAGGCCGAGCGAGCCGAAGCAATCGGCGCTGGCGAGGCGCTCGATATGCGAGGGCGAGAGGCCGGCCCGGTCGCGCAGCGCGGCGACCTCGGCGAACGCCCCGCCGTTCGCGCGGGCGGCGAGCAGCCTGGCGGCGACGTGCTCGGGCAGGCCGTCCACCTGGCGCAGGCCGAGGCGCAGGGCGATCTGGCGGTCGAGGCGGCCGCGTTCCTCTCCCTCGTCATTCCGACGAATGGCAGTGGCGTCCCGCACATCCTCCAGCGTGCAATCCCATTCGCTGCAATTCACATCCACCGGCAGCACCGCGACCCCATGCTCGCGCGCGTCGCGCACGATCTGCGCGGGCGCGTAGAAGCCCATCGGCTGCGAATTGAGCAGCGCGCAGCCGAAGGCGGCGGGAAAGTGGCATTTGAGCCAGCTCGAGACATAGACCAGGTGCGCGAAGCTGGCGGCGTGGCTCTCGGGAAAGCCGTATTCACCGAAGCCGCGGATCTGGTTGAAGCAGCGCTGGGCGAAGTCGCGGTCGTAGCCGCGCGCCACCATCCGCTCGACCATCATGTCCTGCAATTCGTCCACCATCCCGCGGCTGCGGAAGGTGGCCATGGCCTTGCGCAGCCGGTTGGCCTCTTTGGACGAGAACTTGGCCGCATCGAGCGCGATCTTCATCGCCTGTTCCTGGAAGATCGGCACGCCCAATGTGCGCGCCAGGATGCTGGACAGCTCGTCGGGCGGGCCGTGCGCGGGGCCGGGCGCGGGGATGACCACCTGCTCCTCGCCGCGGCGGCGCTTGAGGTAGGGATGGACCATGTCCCCCTGGATCGGCCCAGGGCGCACGATCGCCACCTGGATGACCAGGTCGTAGAACTCGCGCGGGCGCAGGCGCGGGAGCATGTTCATCTGCGCGCGGCTTTCGACCTGGAAGACGCCCAGCGAATCGCCCTTGCGCAGCATCGCATAGGTCTCGGGATCCTCGCGCGGGACGGTGGCGAGCGTCAGGCTGCGGCCGTGGTGGCCTTCCAGCAGGTCGAGGCATTTGCGGATGCAGGTGAGCATGCCGAGCGCCAGCACGTCCACCTTGAGGATGCCGAGCGCGTCGATATCGTCCTTGTCCCACTCGATGAAGCTGCGACAGGGCATGGCGCCGTTGCCGATCGGCACGGTCTCGGTCAGCGGCCCGTCGGTGAGGATGAAGCCGCCGACATGCTGCGACAGATGCCGCGGCATTCCAATCATCTGCTCGGTGAGCTTGAGGACGCGGATGAGGTGCGGGTCGGTCGTATCCATGCCCGTCTCGGCGACGTGCCGCTCGCCGATCTCCTTGCCCCACCCGCCCCAGACGGTCCGCGCCAACGCCGAGGTGACGTCCTCCGACAGCCCCATCGCCTTGCCCACCTCGCGGATCGCCATGCGGGGGCGGTAGTGGATGACGGTGGCGCACAGCCCGGCGCGCTGGCGGCCGTATTTGGCGTAGATGTACTGGATCACCTCCTCGCGCCGCTCGTGCTCGAAATCGACGTCGATGTCGGGCGGCTCGCGGCGCTCCTCCGAGATGAAGCGGTCGAACAGCAGCGCGTGCTTGGCCGGGTCGACGCTGGTGATGCCCAGGCAATAGCACACCGCCGAATTGGCCGCCGAGCCGCGCCCCTGGCACAGAATCGGCGGATCGACCCCGCGGGCGAAATCGACGATGTCCTTGATGGTGAGGAAATAGCGCGCGAGGTCGAGCTTCCCGATCAGCGCCAGCTCGCGCTCGAGCGTCTGCTCAACACTGTCGGGCAAGCCATTGGGATAGCGCCAATTCGCCCCCTTCCAGGTCTCCGCCACGAGGTATTCGTGCGGCGGCTGCTCTCCGGGGTAGATCTCCTGCGGATATTCGTAGGCCAGTTCCTCGAGGCTGAAGCGGCAGCCATCGGCCACGGCGCGCGCGGCGGCGATGGCGTGGGGCCAGCGGGCGAACAGCGCCTGCATCTCGGCCGGGCTCTTGAGGTGCCGCTCGGCATTGGCGTGGAGCAGGTGGCCGGCGGACGCCACCCTCGTCTTGTGGCGGATGGCGGTCATCACGTCCTGCAGCGGGCGGCGACAGGGGGCGTGGTAATGCACCTCGTTGGTGGCCAGCAGCGCCAGGCCGTTGGCGCGGGCGAGCGCGTCGAGCCGGTCGATCCGGGCGATGTCGTCGCCGCGGTAGAGGTAGCTGGCGGCGAGATGGCGCAGCGTGGGCAGCCGGGCGGTGAGGTGGGGGAGCAGGTCGGCGAAGGGCAACGCGCGCTCCTCCTGGTCCGGCAGCGGCGGCCCATCGTCGTCGCCCGCGCGCAGGGGCACGACGTTGCTGGCCACTGCGACGGTGAACTCGTCCTCCAGCGCGCGCGGCGGCAGCGCGATCAGCTGCACGCCCTCGCCGTGCTGCGCGAGCATCGCCAGGTCGATCTCGCACACCCCCTTGTCCTGCCACTCCCCATCGAGCGTGGCCATGCGCCCGGCCGAGATCAGGCGGCACAGGCGGCCGTAGGCGGCGCGATCCACCGGGTAGGCGAGGAAGGCGAGGCCCTCCACCGTCTCGATCCGCGTGCCGATCACCGGGCGCAGCTTGAGCGTCCTGGCCTCGGTATGGATACGCACCACGCCGGCCATCGAGTTCGCATCGGCGATGCCGAGCGCATCGTAGCCCAGCGCGCGCGCGGTGAGCACCAGGTCCACCGCATCGGACGCGCCGCGCAGGAAGCTGAAATTGCTGACCAGCCCCAACTCGACGAAGGCCGAGCGCGGCGGCGACGCGATCAGGTCGGGATCGAGCTCGATCGTCCGGCGGGGGATGAGGAGGTCGTTCTCGGGCATCCCCGCCGCCTCACGCGGCCAGCTCCGCCAGCCGCGCCTTCACCGCCACCAGATCGGCCTGGAACAATCGCTCCTGCTCCTCGCGCGCGGGGCCTTCGAGCCGCAGCAGGTAGGAAGGGTGCGCGGTGACCCACAGCTCGCTGCCGTCCTCCAGCGCCATCGGCACGCCGCGCGCCTTGGCGATGCTCACCGTCTTGCCCAGCAGGCCGCGCGCGGCGCTGGCGCCCATCGCCAGCACCAGTTTCGGCTGCACGATGGCGCGCTCGGCCTCGTTCCACCAGCGGCAGAGGTCGATCTCCTTGGCCGCGGGGGACTGGTGCAGGCGGAACTTGCCGCGGTTGACGAACTTGAAGTGCTTGACCGCATTGGTGACATAGGCGCTGCGCCGGTCGATCCCGGCACGTTCGAGATGGGCGTCGAGCACCTGGCCGGCGGGGCCAACGAAGGGGCGGCCCTTCTGATCCTCCTGCTCGCCCGGCTGCTCGCCGACGATCATCAGCGCGGCGCCGGCTGGCCCCTCCCCCATCACCGCCTGGTTGTCGAGCGCGCCGATCGGGCATTTGCGGCACTGGTGGATGGCCTTGTCGATCGCCGTCAGCGTATCGGGCCGGTCTTCAAACGAATCGCCGAACCTTGGCGCACCTGCTTTCACCATCCTCGCCTCGCGTGCCTGCGCGCCCGCCACCAGCTCGGGGATGAGCGCGGCCTCGGGCATGTTCTTCCAGTATTTGCGGGGCATCTCCTTGAGCATGGCCCCCACCTTCAGCCGCGCCGGGTTGAAGATGGAGGCATAATATCTGCGCCACAGATCCTCGATCGGGTCGCCGCCGGGCGCGTCGGAGCGCTGGGCGGGCGGGCCTTCGGAGAGCGTCTCGCGATCCCAGTGCAACGAGCCCTTCGGCGTCAGGATCGACCAGCGTAGGTTGGCGAAGCGACGCACGAAGAAGCCGGCATTGGCGCGCAGGATGTGGTGGCAGGGCTCGAACCAGGCGACGTAGTGCTCCTGGCCTGCATCTTCGCCGGCGCTCTCGGCTTGCGGCACCTCGACCAGGCGAAAACGGACGAAGGCGCGCATCTTGTGGATGTCGCGGCGCACCTGGCGGGCGAGTTCGTCCAGCCGGCGCACGTCGCCATCGGCACGGTCCTCGAGCACGCGCGGATTGGCCTGGTGGCGCCACAGCAGCCGGTAGAGCAAGCCGAAGCGCTCGGGATCGCTATGACAAATGGCGGCCTTGGCGAGCGTCACGAACTGCCTGCTCGCGCGCACCATCCGCGCATCCTCCGGCGGCACCGGCCGCCGCGGGTCGCCGCCCGGGTAATCTGCAGGGCTGAACAGCGAGCCGCTCATCCCCGGCGCGATCCAGGCGACCCGATCGGGCGGCACTTCGCCTTGCATCAGCTGGCGCGCGTGCTCGCGCCAGAAGGCAAAATCGTCGGCTTCCGGCAGCTGGACCAGGTAATACGTGCCGAGCTTCACCTGCTGGAGCGCGCTCATGTCCGGGCGCTCACGCCGCGAACAGTTCGAGCTGATCCTGCTTGGGCGCCAGTAGCGCACGCAGATCGGCGCGGTCGGTGAGCAGCGTCGGGCGCCAGTCGGCCGTCACGATGAACGGCCGTACCTTGGCCGCCGACACCGTGAGCTTGCCGACGTCGTCAAGCCGCAGCGCGCGATGGCGGCGCGAGGCGATGAGCTTGTCGACCGCCCTCACCCCCAGCCCCGGCACGCGCAGCAGTTTTTCGCGCGGGGCCTTGTTCACATCCACCGGGAAGCGCTCGCGGAACTTCAATGCCCAGGCGAGCTTGGGGTCGATGTCGAGCGGCAGATTGCCGTCCTCGCCGGTCGCCTGCATCACCTCGCCCGGGGCATAGCCGTAGAAGCGCATCAGCCAGTCGGACTGGTACAGCCGATGCTCGCGGATCAGCGGCGGGCGCTTCAGGGGCAGCACCGCGGAGGCATCAGGGATGGGCGAGAAAGCCGAGTAGTACACCCGGCGCAGGCGGAAGCTGTCGTAGAGCCGGCTGGCCTTGCCCACGATGTCGGCATCGCTCGCGGCATCGGCGCCGATGATCATCTGCGTCGACTGGCCGGCCGGCGCGAAGCGGGGCGCGTGCTTGAAGTGCTTCTTCTCGTGCCTGGCCTGGACGATCGCCTGCTTCATGCCATCCATCGCGCCCTCGATGCGCCGCGCATCTTTGTCGGGCGCCAGCCGGGTGAGGCCGGCATCGGTGGGCAGCTCGACGTTGATCGAGATGCGATCGGCATAAAGCCCGGCTTGGTGGACCAGCTCCGGGTCGGCGTCGGGGATGGTCTTGAGATGGATGTAGCCGCGGAAATCGTGCTCCTCGCGCAGGATGCGCGCGACCTCCACCAGCTGCTCCATCGTGTGGTTGGAACTCTTGACGATGCCGGAGGAGAGGAACAGGCCCTCGATATAATTGCGCCGGTAGAAGCTCAGCGTGAGGTCGACCACCTCCTGCGGCGTGAAGCGCGCGCGGGCCACGTTCGAGCTCTTGCGGTTGATGCAATAATGGCAGTCGAAGATGCAGTGGTTGGTCAGCAGGATCTTCAGCAGGGAGATGCAACGGCCGTCGGGCGCATAGGCGTGGCAGATGCCCGCCCCCTCGGTCGAGCCGATACCTTGGCCACCCTTGCTGTTGCGCTTGGCCGTGCCGGACGAAGCGCAGGATGCATCGTATTTCGCCGCATCGGCAAGCACTTCCAACTTTTCGATGATCGTCGGCTCAGCCATTCGTTCCTTATATGTTCTCACATTGGATTGGCAAGGAACATCGATCAATTCACCGGCCTTCGCGCGCCACCGCAGACCGGGTCCACTGCCCGCCGAGTTGATGGCCCGAGCCCTCCCCATTACGACCTGCGCCGACGGTCTCGCCGACGTGATGGCGGCGAGCGATGCAAGCGAGGACGTGACGCTGGTCGGCTTCTCGATGGGCGGCGGCGAGATCGCCGCAGGACCGGCTGACGCTAGCCGCCATGTTCTGGCCCGACGCGTCCTCCAGCTGCCTCTACCTGCGCCAGCGATCCCATCTGAGCGTGCCGGCTACTCACCTCGACCCATGCCTATGTTTGCACGCCGCGCTTCTCGTCAATGCGAAGTTTGGCGTATTCCCGTGACCGAGCTTTGCGGCCCTGAGGTGGGTGGCTTTCCAGCCTGATTGGAGCTGCCCATGAAACAACCAATCCGCTCGCGGCGCCAGTTTCTGGGTGCCGTCGGCAATCTCGCCAGCGCCGGCTGGATCACCATGCACTGGCCGCAGATCGCCCTCGCCGCCGAGCAGGCCGACCACGCGACGCACGGTGCCGGGGCCGCGCCCGCCGCGCTGGCCACATTCAGCCCCGCCGAGGCGGCCGAGATCGACGCCATCGTCAACCTGATCGTACCCGGCGGCGCCACCCCCGGCGCGCGCGACGCTCGCGCGCTGTATTTCATCGACAACGCGCTCGGCAGCTTCTGGGCCGCGCAGCTCGAATCGTTCCGGGAGGGGCTGGCCGGATTCGCCAGTGCCTTTGCCGCACATGCCGGCACCGCCACCGCATTCTCCGCCGCGACCGAAGCGCAGCAGACCGCCTTTCTTCACGAGGTCGACGAGACGCCGTTCTTCCTCGCGGTCCGCCGGCTCACCTTGCTCGGCATGATCGCCCTGCCCAAATATGGCGGCAATCACGAATACGCTGGCTGGAATCTGCTCGGAGTGGAGAATCGCCACTTCTGGATCCCGCCGTTCGGGCATTACGACCAGAACTACGCGGGGTTCGTCCCCTATCCCGGCACCACAATTCAAACCGCCTGACGGGAGCACCCACATGGATCGCAAGACCTATCCGACCAGCGAGACGGTCGATTTCATCGTTGTCGGCTCGGGCTCTGCGGGCGGCATCGTGGCGCGCGAACTCGCGCTGGCGGGCAACAGCGTCGTGATCATGGAGCAAGGCCCGCGCCTCGACGCACATGAATTCGAGCATGACGAGCTCAAGTACCGCCATCTCTCGGGCATCACCAATAACCCGGCGACCAACCCGCAGACCTTTCGGCGCGACGCAAGCGAGACAGCGGTACGCCGCAATTCGATGACCTACGCGCGCGTCGTCGGCGGCAGCAGTTCGCACTTCAACTGCAATTTCTGGCGCCTGCACGAGATCGACTTCATCGAACGCAGTGTGCTCGGACCGATCGAGGGGGCGGATCTGGTCGATTGGCCGATCACCTATGCCGAGCTCGAACCCTATTACACTAAGGTCGAATGGGAAGTCGGCGTCTCCGGTCTTGCCGGGGCCAGCCCGTTCGCATCGTTTCACAGCAAACCCTATCCAATGCCGCACCTGCCGATCAAATCGTCAGGCGTGCTGTTCGAGCGGGGCGCGCGTGCGCTCGGCCTGCATCCGTTTCCCTCGCCGATGGCGATCAATTCGGTGGTGTACAAAGGCCGCCCGGCCTGCATTCAGTGTGGGCTGTGCGGCGGGTTCGCGTGCGAGGTTAAGGCTAAGTCCTCGTCGGTGTGGACCGTCATCCCCGAAGCCGAGGCCACCGGCAATTGCGAAGTCCGACCCAACAGCTACGTGTTCCAGATCGGCATGAACGACGCTGGCCGCGCCACCGGTGTCCATTATTTCGATGGCGACCGGGTGGAGCAGTTCCAGAACGCCCGCGCCGTGGTGTTATGCGCCAACGGTTCCGAGACACCCAAGCTGCTGCTCAATTCGGCGACCAACTCCCAACCCGAGGGCCTGGCCAATTCCAGTGGCGCGGTGGGCCGTTACCTGATGCTCAACAAGGGCGGCGGCGCGGCGGCGCGGTTCGAGCACCCGCTCAACGAATACAAGGGCGCCAATGTCACGATGATGCTGCACGATTTCTACAATTCCGACCCGGCGCGCGGCTTCTACGGCGGCGGCGGCTTCACGGCGCGTTCGGGCGGCCCGCTGACCTGGGGCCAGAACGTGCCCGAAGGGACGCCGACCTGGGGTCCGGAATTCAAGGACTACCTCGAATCCTACACCCACTGGATGAACTGCGCGGGCCACGGCACCTCGCTGGCGCAGGCGAGCAACCGGATCGACATCGACCCGGACCTGAAGGACGACTGGGGCGTGCCGTCGATGCGCGTCACCTACAAGGACCATCCGGACGACATGAAACACGCCCAGTTCATGGTGGATCGCGCGGTGGAAATCATGGACGCCGCTGGCGCGGTGCAGATCGACCCGGGCCATGTCGGGGAGGCCACCGGCGGCGTCCACCTGCTCGGCACCTGCCGCATGGGCGACGACCCGGCCGCCTCGGTGATCGACAAATACCACCGCACGCACGATGTGCGAAACCTGTTCCTGTGCGACGGATCGAGCCTGCCGACTTCCACGCGCGGCCAGCCGACGCATACGATCGAGGCGCTCGCGTTTCGCGCCGGGGAACACATTGCCAGATTTGCGCGTGCCAACGAGATCTAGGTGAAGACGGTGCCGATGGAAGGGCTGGCCCGCGGGCGCGCCTTCTTGAGATCCGATGGTTGGCGACTATCAGGCGAGGGTCATGTGCACAGGCCGTGGAGGAACCAATCGGGCAGGTCGCCGCGCCCGTCCCCGGCGATTCCGGCGCGAAAGATCCAGTAGCGCCGGCCGAGGGCATCCTCGATGCGGTAGTAGTCGCGCAGGCGCGCCGAGCCCTTTTCGCGCCACCATTCCGGGGCGATGCGCTCCGGGCCTTCCACGCGCGCCACTTCGTGCACCTGCCCGCGCCAGCGGAACTGCTTGGGGTAGCCGTCGGGGGTGGCGTAGAGCACCGCGATCTTCTCAGGCCGATCCAGCAATTTCAATGGTCTGGAATGGAAAGCCAATTCTTGCTGTGAAGTTGACTCGGGCGCCAAAGGTGGCCGCCATGCCTGCGCCCGCTCGGGAACATGGCTGGCCCGGGGTACCGGGCGGCGCACCGCGTTCGCCCCCAGCCGCACGGTGAGACGGTCGATGCAGGCGGCGAGCGAGGTGCCGTGCTCGGCGGCGGCGGCTTCGAGGTCGGTCTGGGTCAGCCCGAGCGGCTCGGCCCAGGCGGCGCTGAGGCGGACCATCTCGATGCCGAAGCCGGCGTCGACATCGCCCAGCCGCTCGGCGAACAGGCGGCAGATGTGGGCGGGATCGCGGGTGGCGGCGGCCAGCTCGAGCCGGCGCACCACCACCTCGCCATCAACCCGCCACATGCCCAGTTCCAGCCGGCGCGCCCCCTCGCCCCGGCCTTCCAGCTCGCGCGCCAGGGCGGCGGCCAGGTCGCGCAGCACCTGGTCGAGCGGATCGCGGTGGCGGATCGGCTCCAGCAGCCGCCGCTGCACCAGCGGGACGGCCACGGCGACCACCGGCAGCAGCGGCTCGGGCACGCGGCCTGTCAGCTGGTCGAGCCGGATCAGCGGATTGGCGGCGGGCGAGCGGCGATTGCGGAAGCGGCGGTGGATGGCGTCGCGACCACCCGGATTGCCCTCGATGCCGGAGATATCGCCCAGCCGCTTCAGGCCGAGGCGCCGCAGCACCAGCAGCACGTCATCATCGAGCCGCAGCGCGGCGACGGGCAGGTCGGACAGCCGCGCCTCGGCATCCTCCTCGGGGGCCAGAATGGCATCTTCGGGCCGGCGCGCGGGGCCGTGATGCGCCAGCGCCCAGGCGGCGCCGGCAGTGGGGGCGATGGCGGCGCGCGCGGCCAGGCCGCCGCCCCCCTGGCTCTGGCCCCACCCCGCAAAGCGCGCCGCGACGTCGGCGAGTAGGCCCCGCTCGCCGCCGAACAGATGCGCGACCGCGGTGACATCGACCAGCAGCCCGTCGGGCGGGTCGAGCGCCGACCAGGGCCCCCAGCGCCCCGCCCATCTCGCCAGCCGCTCGAGGAAGGCGAGATCGCCCGCCGGGTCGCTGGGCATGGCAACAAGCTGGGGGCACAAGGTGCGCGCATCGGCCAGCATCATGCCTTTGGCGGCGCCGGCAGCGCGGCCCGCGGCATTGGCGGCGTCGATCCGCGGGCCGTGCGCGGTCTCGGTGATCAGCGCGGTGGGCTGCGTATCGGCGCCCTCACCCGCCGCGCAGTTCAGGGAGTGGCGCCAGCGATCGACCGCCAGCCGCGGGAGCCAGATCGCCATGATCCGGCGTGCTGGAGGCGCGGCGCCCGGCATGGCAAGCCCTACCCGTAGGTGCCGTGCGCGGCCTCGTTCTCCTCCGCGCCGACGGCGTAGGGCGACGCCTCCAGCCGCCCGCCCGCCTCGCGCAGCCGCCACTCGCCGGGCGCATGGCGGCGGGCGCGGAACAGCTCGGCCTGCCAGGTGGGGGCGCCGGGTGCGGCGCGGTTCCACAGCGGCGGCGGCGATGGCGCGGCGGCCACCTGCCAGCGCATCCGCGCCGAGCTGAGGTCGCGGGCCGCATCGAGCCGGACCAGGAACAGCGGCACGCCGTGCTGCTCGGCCGCCAGGCTCAGCCGGCGCGAGGCGGTGAAATCGAGCGCCCTGGAATTGCCGGTGATCTCGCCGATCACGCAGGCGAGGTCGCGGCAGCGCACCCCCTCCTCGAGCGCGAACAGCGCGTCGGCGGGCTCGCGGGCGCAGACGTGGATCAACCGGCGGCGCAGGGCTGCCGGCAGGCCCGGGCGGTACGGACGGCCGGTGAGGCGGATGGCGGCGGCGTCCTGCACCCAGAGCACGCAGCGCTCCTCCTGCCGGCCCGGCTCGCGCAGCCGCAGCTGGTCGAGCGCCAGAGCCAGTGCCACCCCCGCCCCGCTCGCCTCGCGGCCCGAGGCGAAGATCTCGCTGTGCAGCGCCTGCCCCAGCTCGCCCACCCCCGGACGCCAGCGCTCGGCGCCCGAGACAGCACCCGCGGCAAGCTCCGCGGTCTTGGGGAAAGCTGCCATGTCCATCGGCGAATCGACTGGTTTTCCCAAAACCATTGCTCTTGATTTTGATGAGAATGAGGCTGAAACCATTTATGAACGCCTTGCGGAGCAAAACGTAACAGACTGTTTCCCTTCGTTCGGCGATGCCTGGACCCGCTTCGGTGGCGATGGTCCGTTACTGGAATTTGTCTATTTCATAACCCAGACGTAATCGTTAAAGGATCGTCTGCGTAAGCAAATCCTCCGTCTGAGAGAAGATGTGCGGACTGGGCAGATGATGCCGGAAGAACTCGTCTTCATGCGGATTTGTGCCGTTGCCAGTGCCTTTGAAGCTAG
>JANNOJ010000100.1:0-18210 GCA_031399025.1 Erythrobacteraceae bacterium
ATCGGTATAGCCGGCCAGCATGATCGGCACGGTGCCGCAATTGCCATAGGCGGTGATCGCCGAGTTGAGCACGGTGGCCGCCTCGGGCGTGATCTCGGCCGAATCCCAGTCGAAGAACACGATGTACGGCCCCTGGTTGCAGGTCACCCGCGGGGGTGGCGGCGGCGGGGGCGGCGGGGGAGGCGGCGGCGGGGGAGGAGGCGGCGGCGGGGGAGGCGGCGGGGCCGGCTCGGCGCCACCGAAGTTCAACAGCACGCTGACCAACGCCGAATGACCCGACAGATCGAAGCTCACGTCGCGACCCAGATTGTCCTGGAGCTCGAATTCGTGCGTATCGAAGTAGCGGTACTTCAGGCCGACATCGAAGGTGTCGGTCACCGGCACGCGCAGCTGGGCGATGGCCTGCCAGGACCACTGGTGGTCACGCTCGGACTCGTCGATGAAGCCCACGTTGGTGGCGGCGATGGTGGTCACCTCGGTGCCCAGCCACGAATGGCCCGCACCGCCACCGATCGAGAAGCCGATGCCGTCATTGCCGCCGAAGTCGAGCATGGCATTGGCCATCACGTTGACCAGGCGCATCTCGCCGCGGGCATCGAAGTCGCCCTGAAGGGTCGAGGTGCCGGCGCCTGGCAGACCAACCGAACCCACGCTGATCGTATCGGGATTGAACTCGCGGTAAGAGCCTTCGATTTCGGCCCGGATCGGGCCGAAATCGTAGCCGAGCTGCGCGGCGGCTTCCCACCCGGTCTGGAAGTCAAGATCAGCACCTTCGGTGCCGTTGAACTCGATATCGGTCTCATCGGCGAACACGGCACCGGCATCCAGGCCAAGATAGCCCTCGCCGTCGCGCGCGATGGCCGGAACGGCCAACGCGCTCGCGGCCACTCCCATGCACAAAACAAACTTTTTCATTCATTTTCCCCTTCGAACCTGCGGGCCGTCCCATAATTCCAGCACGGACTCATGGCAACCAAAAGCAAGATTGGTGATCGTCGCTCCGGGCACGACATATCATCGCCCGTGACAAGGCCAATATACAACGGTGGTTACTGTTCCGGAAACAGCTTGAATACCCCTGGATACGGCGGGTTTTGTCGCTGTTCGCCGATCTGCTGTTGCGCAGGTGCAACATGTTTCATGGCGG
Organism: Erythrobacteraceae bacterium; assembly: GCA_031399025.1. Classification (GTDB taxonomy): domain Bacteria; phylum Pseudomonadota; class Alphaproteobacteria; order Sphingomonadales; family Sphingomonadaceae; genus CBDBZL01. The sequence continues at coordinate 1,148 of JANNOJ010000100.1, forward strand.
GATGGGCCTTGGCGCCTATCCTCCCGAAAAAACGCGGCATTGTTTATCGCGATTAGCTCCCCCGCGCTCAGATCAGGCAAAAAGAGGGGCCGGTGCGCGTGCACCGGCCCTTCGAGTTGGCGTTCGCAGGAGGAACGCAGCGAGGCGAGATCGGGGGAGAGGAGAAGAGCCGATCCCGCCAAGTCTCAGAGGTTGTACGCCCGCTCACCATGCTCGCGCAGGTCGAGCCCCTCGTGCTCGACCTCCGCCGAGGGACGCAGGCCGGTCGTATACTTGAGCAGCATGAAGAGGACGAAGCTGACGACACCGGTCCACAAGACGGTGACGCCCACCGCCCATATCTGCGTCATCACCTGTGTGGCCATGATGTATTCACCGGCCACCGCGACCGGGGCGGTGTAGTCGATCCAGCCCTGGCCCCCGAGCGCCGGGTCGGCGACGATGCCGGTGGCGATGGCCCCCACGATCCCGCCCACCGCATGGACGCCGAACACGTCGAGGCTGTCATCGTAGTTCAGCGCATTCTTCACCGTGGTGACGAATAGGTAGCAAACCATCGAGGCCACGACCCCCAGGATGATCGCCCATCCCGGATGGGCAAAGCCTGCCGCCGGGGTGATCGCCACTAGGCCTGCGACCACGCCGGTCGCCGCACCCAGCAGCGAGGGACGCTTGTGCACCACCTGCTCGATGATCGCCCATGTGCCACCCGCCGCCGCGGTGGCGACAAAGGTGTTCATGAACGCCAGCGCCGCGAAGGCGTTGGATTCCAGCGCCGAGCCGGCGTTGAAGCCGAACCAGCCGACCCACAGCAACGACGCGCCGATCATGGTCATCACCAGGCTGTGGGGCGGCATCGGCTCGTGCTTGTAGCCCAGCCGCGGGCCGATCACGAGGCAGCCGATGAGCCCGGCCACCCCGGCATTGATGTGGACCACGGTGCCGCCGGCGAAGTCCAGCGCGCCCCAGCCCCACAACAGGCCGCTATCGTCGGGCGCCGCCGGCAGGAAATCCGGGCCCGCCCAGTACCAGACCATGTGCGCGATCGGGAAATAGGCAAGCGTCAGCCAGGCGACCACGAAGATGATCAGCGGGGTGAACTTCACCCGCTCGGCGAAGGCACCCACGATGAGTGCCGGCGTGATGCAGGCGAAGGACATCTGGAACATCACGAACACCAATTCGGGCAGGTACACGCCGTTGGAGAAGGTCGCGGCAAAGGTGGTCACGTCCACTCCCTGGAGGAATGCCTTGTCGAAGCCGCCGACCAGCTTGGGGAACGGCGTGCCGGTAGAGGTGAAGGCCATCGAATAGCCCCAGGCGAACCACACCAGGGCCGCGACGCACACGATGGTGAGCACCTGCATCAGCACCGAGAGCATGTTCTTGGCCCTGACCAGGCCGCCGTAGAACAAGGCGAGCGCGGGCACCGCCATCATCAGCACCAGCGCGGTCGCCACCATCATCCAGGCGACGTCGCCCTTGTTGACCATCTCGGCCGTAGGGGTGAAAGCGACGGGAGCGGCCTCGGCCGCGTCCTGCGCCCAGGCCGCGCTCGTCGCGAGCATCGAGCCCGCCGTCACGCCCAGGCCGCAGATAAGCTTGCGGATCATTTCGTTACCCCCTGTTGGTCGAAAAGCGCGGCTCGCCGCACCAATTCCAGGCCCGCTCACATCCCCGATCATAGCGCCGTCTCGTCGGTCTCGCCGGTGCGGATGCGGGTGGTAGAGGCGAGATCGAGCACGAAGATTTTGCCATCGCCGATGCTCTGGGTGCTCGCGGTCTGCTGAATCGCCTCCACCACCGCCGGCATGAGTTCGTCGGTCACCGCGATCTCGAGCTTCACTTTAGGCAGCATGTTCACCGAGTATTCGGCGCCGCGATAGATCTCGGTCTGCCCCTTCTGCCGGCCGAAACCCTTGACCTCCGACACGGTCATGCCCGCCACGCCCAGAGCGCTGAGGGCTTCGCGCACCTCGTCGAGCTTGAACGGCTTGATGATGGCGATGATGAACTTCATCACGAACCCCTGTTGCGCACCGATCCTCCCGGCTGAGCTGCGATGATGCATGGATCGTGCCAGGCGTATTCGCAGGGCGATCCCGACAGATTAACTCGGATTAACCATGCTGCAGCCGCACAGCGAATGGGCACCTGCCTGAAAAACGGGCACTAGCCGGTGAGCACCGCCCAGGCAGGCAGATGATCGGAAGCCCGCGCGGAGTTGGGGCTATGGTGGATGCCGGCCGCCTCGCAGGCGAGCTCGGGCGAATGGACGATGCGGTCGAGCATCGCTACCGGTCGTCGGCTGGGGAAGGAGCGCCCGGGCGTGATGACCGGCCATCCGGGGGGAAAGGCGCGCAGCGCACCCTTTTCGCGCGACCATTCGTTGAGATCGCCCATCAGCACCGTGGGCATCGCCACCCCGGCCACCGCTGTGCCCACCTCGCCGATCTGCCGCCGCCGGGCCAGGCCCGACAGGTCGAGATGCATGCCGACGACGGTGATCTCGCGCCCGTCCTTGCGCAGCCGCGCCGAGATCGCCCCCCGCGGTTCGAGCGAGGTCAGGTCGATCCGGGTACAGCCGACGATCTCCAGTCCCCGCCGCACCAGCAGGGCATTGCCGTGCCAGCCGATGCTCGCCCTGCGCGCCGCCACCGGAGCGGCCTGCCAGTGATGCTCGGCAAGCAACCCGCGCGACAACGCCGCCTCGCGGCCGCCGAACCGCCGATCGGCCTCCTGCAGCGCCACTACGTCCGCGCCCAGCTCGTGGAGCACGGCCATGATCCGCTCGGGGTCGCGCCGCCGGTCGGTGCCCACCGCCTTGTGGATGTTGTAGGTGGCGACCTTGAGCCGCAAGGTCGCTTGCAAGGGCCAGGTTCAGGCGGGAGCGTCGCCGGCGATGTAGCGGTCGGTCGGGCGCGCCGGCAGCCCGTCGATGCTCGTGCGCCGCCGTTTGTGCTTGCCCGCCCATTGCACCGGATCGGCCTTGGCGTGACACTTGACCAGCGTGGCGCGCTCTTCCTCCAGCGCCATCACCGGCACGCCCCAGCCGCACGAGGTCTGCACGCTCTCCACCGCGATGTCGAAGATCTGCCGCGTCCCCGGCAGCAGCGTGAAATGCGCCGCCAGCTCGGCCCACCCCCGCTCCCAAGGCAGCACCGGCTCACCGCGGCCGTAAATGCGCAGGATCAGCGGCGGCTGCCGGAAATTGCAGAACATCAGCGTGATGCGCCCATCGGCCAGCAGGTGCGCATTCGTCTCGTTGCCCGAGCCGCCCAGGTCCAGGTACGCCACCCGCTGGGGCGAAAGGATGCGGAAGGCATCGTAGCCCTTGGGGCTGAGGTTGATCCGCGCCTCGGCCGCCGCGGTGGCCACAAAGAACACCGGCTGGGCCGCGATCATCGCCGCGTGCCGTTCGTCAAGCGCATCGAAGAAGTCGGCCATGCACCCGGTCTAGCGTCGCGCGCGACTCCTGTCACCGCTCCTTGATGGCGCTGAAGGCGAGCTCCGGATTGCGCTCCTGCTGGTAGCCCACGTCCCAGGCCGAGCGGGCCATGAACACCAGGTCGCCATCGCGGTCGCGCGCCAGATTGCCGCGGTTGAAGCCCTCGAACTCGCGCATCGCCGCCTCGCTGCCCTTGAGCCAGCGGGCGGTGGCGAAGGGCGATGCCTCCAGCCCCGCCTCCACCTTGTATTCCGCCTCCAGCCGCGAGACGAGCACCTCGAGCTGCAGCTGGCCGACCACCCCCACGATGTTCCCACCGCCGAGCTCGGGGTAGAATACCTGGATCACGCCTTCTTCCGAAAGGTCGTCGAGCGCTTTCCGGAGCTGCTTGGTCTTAGTGGGATCGCGCAATTGCACCCGGCGCAGGATCTCGGGCGCGAAATTGGGCAGGCCGGTGAAGCGCACCTCGTTCTTCTCGGACAGCGTGTCACCCACCCTGAGCGTGCCGTGGTTGGGGATGCCGACGATATCGCCCGGCTCGGCGGTGTCGGCGATCTCGCGCTCCTGGGCGAAGAACAGGATCGGCGAGTGCACCGCGATCGGCTTGCCGAGGCCCGAAGGGGTGAGCTTCATCCCGCGCTTGAAGGTGCCCGAGACCAGCCGCATGAAGGCGATCCGGTCGCGGTGCTGCGGGTCCATGTTGGCCTGCACCTTGAAGATGAACCCGGTCACCTCGTCGCGCTCGGGGCCGATCGGGCCCCCATCGGCCGGCTGGGGCCGCGGCGGCGGCGCGTGCGCGGCGATCGCGCCGATCAGCTCCTCGACCCCGAAATTCTTCAGCGCCGAGCCGAAGTAGACCGGCGTCAGATCGCCGTTGCGGAATGCCTCCAGGTCGAACTCGCGATAGCCCGCGCGCGCCAGCTCGGCCTCCTCGACGATCTCCGCCGGGAGGTCCGCCCCGGCATCCCGCCGCCCCAGGAAATCCTTGGACGCACCCTCGGGCCGCGCCACCTGGCCGCTGGCGAAGTCCCACACCCCCTGGAACAGCCCGCCCATCCCCACCGGCCAGCTCTGCGGGCTGACATCGAGCGCCAGCATGTCGGCCACCTCGTCGAGCAGGTCGAACACCGGCCGCCCCTCGCGATCGACCTTGTTGACGAAGGTCATGATCGGCACGCTGCGCAGCCGGCACACCTCGAACAGCTTGCGCGTCTGCGGCTCGATGCCCTTGGCCGCGTCGATCACCATGATCGCCGAATCCACCGCGGTGAGCGTGCGGTAGGTATCCTCCGAGAAATCCTCGTGCCCCGGCGTGTCGAGCAGGTTGAAGGTGATGCCCTGCCGCGCGAAGGTCATCACCGAACTGGTCACCGAAATGCCGCGCTGCTGCTCGATCTTCATCCAGTCGGAACGCGCCCGCCGCGCCGCCCCGCGCGCCTTCACCTCGCCCGCCAGATGGATCGCGCCGCCCGTCAGCAGCAGCTTCTCGGTCAGCGTGGTCTTGCCCGCATCGGGGTGCGAGATGATGGCGAAGGTGCGGCGGTTGCCGGCGGAATGAAGCACGTCCTCGCTCATCGGCTCAGCCGCGCAGGCTCGCGCCGAGCCTGCCCGCGGCCGCCACGATCCGCTCGCTGATCGCCTTGAGATCGCCCTCGGTGTAGCTCGCCTCGCCCGGTTGGAGCACCACTTCGATCGCCAGCGACTTGTGCCCCTCGGCTACGCCGGCCCCGCGGAATTCGTCGAAGATGCGCGCTGCCACGATGTTCGCCTTGTCGGCGCCGCGAATGGCGCGCAGCAGGTCGCCGGCAGGCAGCGCGAGCGGCACCAGGAACGCAAAATCGCGCAGCACCGGCTGCAGCGCGGGCGGGGCGTAGGGTGCGCGGGCGAACTGGCCGCCGGCGCTCTTGCGCTGCGGAATGCCATCGAGGAACAGCTCGGCCGCCACCACCGGCCCGGCGATGTCGAACGCTGCCAGCACGCGCGGATGCAGCGCGCCGAAGCGGGCGAGCACCGCCTTGGGTCCAAGCCGCAGCGTCGCCGCTTGGCCCGGATGGAACTGCGGTCCAGCGTCTCCTATCACCTGCAGCTTGTCGACCGGCGCCCCCGCCTCGGCGAGCAGCGCCAGGGCCTCGGCCTTGGCGTCGAACGCATCGAACCCATCCGCCCGTCCGCTGGCCCAGCCGCGCGCGGCCTTCTCGCCCGCTAGCACCAGGCCCAGCACCGGCCGCTCGTCGCTGGCGCCGGCCTCTCCGCGCAGATAGGCGCGGCCGATCTCGAACAGCCGCAGCCCCCCCGAACCGCGATCAATGTTGCGCTTGGCGGCGGCGAGCAGGCCCGGCAGCAGCGAGGGGCGCATCGCCTTCAGATCCTCGCTGAGCGGGTTGTAGAGCACCCACAGTCCACCATTGCCGCTGGCGAAGACCTCGGCCTGGGGCATCGGCAGGAAGGACCAGGTCACGGCCTCGTTGAGCCCGCGCGCCGCGGCCGCGCGGCGCAGGCGCCGCTCGAGCTGCTGCTGCGGGGTCGCGGTCGGCCGCGCCACCCCTTCCGCCCGCGGCAGGGGGACGCTCGCCACCCGGTCGAGCCCGTAAATGCGCACCACCTCCTCGACGATATCCGCCGATCCCTCGATATCGTGACGGCGAAGCGGCGCGGTCACGTGCCAATCGGGTGATATCAAGAAGTCGAGTGCTTCCAGGATGGCGCGCTGTTGGTGTTCGGGAACCGCCACGCCGCCCAGCCGCTCGGCCAGGCCCGGATCGTAGCGCACCACCGTCGGCTCGCTCGGCGGCGTCCCGGCCCGCACCACTTCGCTCGGCTCGCCGCCGCACAGCCGCAGGATCAGCGAGGTCAGCCCATCCAGACCCCCGTCGAGCCAGGCCGGATCGACCCCGCGCTCGAACCGGGTGCGGGCATCGGTCGCCAGGCCCAGCCGGCGCCCGGTCATGCCGATCCGTTCGGGATCGAAATAGGCGATCTCCAGCAGCACGTCGGTGGTGCCCGGCTGGACCGAGGAATGCTCCCCGCCCATGATCCCGGCGATGTCGTGTACGCCCGCATCGTCGGCGATCACCGTCGTGTCGGCATCCAGCGAATAGGTCTTGCCGTTCAGCGCCAGCACCTGCTCGCCCTCGTGCGCCCGGCGGGCGACCACCGCCCCGCTGAGCTTCGCCAGGTCATAGACATGCGCCGGCCGGCCGAAGGCGAGCATCACGTAATTGGTGATGTCGACCAGCGCCGAGATCGGCCGCTGGCCCGCCGCGATCAGCCGGCGCTGCATCCAATCGGGCGAGGCGCCGTTCGCCACCTCGCGCACCACCCGGCCATAGAACGCCGGGCAGCCCGCGGGATCGTCGGTGCGGATCTCCACCGGGCACGCGAACGTGCCGGCGATCGGCTCGTCGCGCAGCGGCTTCAGCGTCCCCAGCCCGGCGGCGGCGAGATCGCGGGCAATGCCGTAGACGCCCATGCAATCGGGCCGGTTGGGGGTGATCGCCACCTCCAGCACCGGGCTGGCGCCGCGATATTCGGCCAAGGGAGTGCCGGCCGGGGCATCGGCGGGAAGCTCGATGATCCCCTCGTGCTCGTCGCCCAGCTGCAGCTCGCGCACCGAGCACATCATGCCGTTGGATTCCACGCCGCGGATGGCGCTCTTGCGCAACACCATGCCGTTGGCAGGAACCACCGCGCCGGGCAGGCCCAGCACGCCCTTGATTCCGGCCCGCGCATTGGGCGCGCCGCAGACCACCTGCAGCGGCGCCCCTTCACCGGTGCTCACGCTCAGCACCTGCAGCTTGTCGGCATCGGGATGCGGATTGGCGGTCAGCACCTCCGCCACGCGGAAGCCCGCGAGCTTTTCGGCCGGGTCTTCGATCCCCTCCACCTCCAGGCCGATGGCGTTCAGCCTGGCGGCGATCTCGGCCACGCCGGCGGGCGTGTCGAGGAAGTCGCGCAGCCATTCCAGCGAGAACTTCACGCTCCCGCTCCCGCACGGGCGCCCACGCCGCCCGACAGCGTCGGCTGGTCGAACGCCGAGAAGCCGTAATGCCTGAGCCAGCGCACATCGCCGTCGAAGAAGGCGCGCAGGTCGTCCATGCCGTATTTCAGCATCGCCAGCCGGTCGACGCCCACGCCGAAGGCGAAGCCCTGCCACCGGTCGGGGTCGAAGCCGGACATGGCGATCACCCGGCGGTTGACCATGCCGCTGCCCAGCAGTTCCATCCAGCCGTGGCCGGGCGCATCGCCGCTGCCGCCGAGGACGCGCTTCCCATCGACCAGCGCGAAGCCCACGTCGACCTCGACCGAAGGCTCCGTAAAGGGAAAATAGGACGGGCGCAGTCGCAGGACGATGTCCTCGGTCTCGAAGAAGGCCTTGAGGAAGGTCTCCAGCGTCCACTTGAGGTGGCCCAAGTGGATCGCGCGATCGATCACCAGCCCTTCCACCTGGTGGAACATCGGCGTGTGGGTGGCGTCGCTGTCGGAGCGATAGACCCGCCCCGGAGCGATAATCCGCACCGGCGCGCCGCCGGGGCTCGCCTGCGCCGCCGCCAGCATCGTGCGCACCTGCACCGGCGAGGTATGCGTGCGCAGCAGCATGCGCCCGGGCGCCTGGCCGGCATGCGCGGGCGCCTCGTCGGGGAAGTAGAAAGTATCGTGCATCGCGCGCGCCGGGTGGCTCTCGGGCATGTTGAGCGCGGTGAAATTGGACCACTCGTCCTCGATCTCGGGACCGGTGGCGACCGAGAAGCCCAGGTCGGCGAAGATCTCGGCCAGTTCGTCCATCACCTGGCTCACCGGATGGACCGAACCGCGCGGCGACAGCGGCGCGGGCAGGGTGAGGTCGAGCGTCTCGGTGGCGAGGCGTGCCTCGAGCACCGCTTCCTCCAGCGCCGCCTTGCGCGCCGCCAGCGCGTCGCTCACCGCCTGGCGCAGGCCCTGAATCGCGGGCCCCTGGAGGCGGCGCGCCTCGGGGTCCATGGCGCCGAGCGTCTTCATCAGCGCCGATACGCTGCCCTGCTTGCCCAGCAGCGCCAGCCGCACCTGCTCGAGCGCCTCCGGCGTGGCCGCAGCTGCGATCCTTCCGCGCGCGGCCGCTTCGATCTGGGTGAGGTCGGACATCGTGGAAACAGCCATTCGCCTGAGATTTGAGCCGCGCTGTTAGCGGGCCGGACCGCCCGGCCCAAGCCTTCATTCGGCGGACCTTGGGGCCTCAGGCTGATCGGCCGGTGGCGCGCTGGCGGGCCAATGCCGACCGCACAGCGCGCTCGATCACATGGCGCTCAAGCGGTTCGCGCGGCGGGGGTGTCGCCCAGGACCTGCTTGGCCTGGCGGACAATCGCGCCGAACGCATCGCCCTCGTTCATCGCCAGGTCGGCCATCACCTTGCGGTCGAGTTCGATGCCGGCGAGCTTCACCCCGTGCATGAACTGCGAGTAGGTGAGGCCTTCTTCGCGCACCGCGGCGTTGATCCGCTGGATCCACAGGCCGCGGAAGGTGCGCTTCTTCACCTTGCGGTCGCGATAGGCGTACTGGCCGGCCTTCTCGACCGCCTGGCGCGCCACGCGGATGGTGTTCTTGCGGCGGCCGCGATAGCCCTTGGCGGCATCGAGGATGCGCTTGTGCTTGGAGCGGGTGGTAACACCGCGCTTGATCCGGGTCATGGGTTGGGTCTCCTGCTCTGAATGCGCGTCAGCCGAGCCCGTAGGGGGCCCAGCGCTTCACCGTCGGCGTGTCCGCGGAGGACAGCACGAAGGTGCCGCGGTTCTGGCGGATGTACTTGGCGTTGTGGCTGATCAGCCGGTGGCGCTTGCCGGCCACGCCGTGCTTGACCTTGCCCGTGGCGGTGAACTTGAAGCGCTTCTTTACACCGCTCTTGGTCTTGAGCTTGGGCATTTTCGTCTCCTTGCGAGGGGACACGCTGCAAGCCGACCCTGGCAGCCCTGGTGGCCAGGCCGGCGGTAATCACGTGTCGATGAAGCCGGCGCGCTTAGCGGGCCGGGGGCGCAATGGCAAGCGATGCGAGAGGCTGTTGACGAAGTACATGCGGGCGCCGCCTTCATGCGCTGGCCCTCATCAGGCGGCTTTACCGCGCGGGGTGCGTGCAAGAGTGCCCTGCCACCCGCAGGGCTGGGTAGTACAGTGCCCGCAATTCGCCCGGCGGAAGGTGCCGGGCGACAGCGGGCGGGAAGGCTGCGCCTCGTCAGGCTCAGTCGCCGGTCAGCAGCAATAGCGACCAGGCGAGCGCAGTACCGAGGCAAAACAGCGCCCACGACCAGTAAAGCCGGGTGCCTTCCACCTGGAAGGAGAACACTTCGAGCGCGCCGCCGCTCGAGCCGGCCGAGCCGACGAACAACGCCACGAGCAGTGTCAGGAAGATCCCCAGCGGAACGGCTTTGCACAGCGCAATCACGTCGATCCTCTTCGGCAGCTCCGCCGTCGTTGCAGTTCGTCACGGACGGTGTGCCGGAAAATGGTTGACGAAGTCTTACCAGGTCGCGGCCAGGGTGGGCCGCCGGCCGGAACCCCTAGCAGCGCGCGACCAGGCGAGAATTTTTCCGCAGTTTCGTTTTTGCCCTTGCGCCTGGCGCGAGTGCAGCTTGGAGCGCGCGTCGCGCGGGTTCAGGAAGCTCGCCGGCCGGCCCGGCGTGCTTGCGCACAGCGCAATTGCCGCGCGCCCCTTGCGTGTCCATCGCCGGCGAGCCACTATCGGTAGTGGTTCGATTGCGGGGTCGCACCAATATACCTGGATTTAACCCGCGTTCGCTATCACTGGCGGCCGGGCAGACGCCCGGCGGGTAACGCCCGGCCACGGGCTCGTTCGGGCGAACAAACATGGAACAAGGGTGTGGACGGAACCGGCCGGTCCGGGCATTGTCGGGAGCATGGCAGCGATGGATTTTCGGAACGGGGACGAGGCGATGACGAGGGCAAGCGAAGTGAAGGAAGCGATCGATGCGCCGGCACTGTTCGACACCGCGGCCAAGCCCGACGCGCGGCACCGGACGCAGCCGGGCGCTGCCCCGGCCGGCTCGCATGCCGCCGCTTCGCCTCCCAACGACTCGAGCCCGGCGACCACCTCCCAACCCCGCCTGGCCGATACGCACTCGGTCGACGTGCGCCGCTTCCCCATCGTCACCGACCCTGCCCGCGACGCCAACCTCACCGTGTTCGGCCAGGAGACGCTGACCGACCGCTATCTGTTGCCCGGCGAAAGCTACCAGGACCTGTTCGCCCGCGTCGCCGCCGCCTATGCCGACGATTCCGAGCACGCCCAGCGGCTGTACGACTACATCTCCCAGCTGTGGTTCATGCCCGCCACGCCGGTGCTGTCGAACGCTGGAACCGGGCGCGGGCTGCCGATCTCGTGCTATCTCAACAGCGTCGCCGACAGCCTCGAGGGCATCGTCGCGACCTGGAACGAGAACGTCTGGCTGGCGAGCCGCGGCGGCGGGATCGGCACCTATTGGGGCAATGTGCGCGGAATCGGCGAGCCGGTCGGGCTGAACGGCAAGACTTCCGGCATCATCCCCTTCGTGCGGGTGATGGATTCGCTCACCCTGGCCATCTCCCAGGGTTCGCTGCGGCGCGGCTCGGCCGCCTGCTACCTCGACGTCTCGCACCCCGAGATCGAGGAGTTCCTCGAAATCCGCAAGCCGAGCGGCGACTTCAACCGCAAGGCGCTGAACCTGCACCATGGCGTGCTGCTGACCGACGCGTTCATGGAGGCGGTGCGCGCGGGCGACCCGTGGGAGTTGACGAGCCCCAAAGACGGCAGCGTGCGCGCGACGGTGGATGCCCGGGCGCTGTTCCAGAAGCTGGTCGAGACCCGGCTGGCGACGGGCGAGCCCTATATCGTGTTCTCCGACACGGTGAACCGGATGATGCCGCGTCATCACCGCGAGCTGGGGCTCAAGGTTTCGACCTCGAACCTGTGCTCCGAGATCACCCTGCCCACCGGGATCGACCACCTGGGCAACGACCGCACCGCGGTGTGCTGCCTGTCCTCGCTGAACCTGGAGACCTGGGACCAGTGGGCCGGCGACAAGCGCTTCATCGAGGACGTGATGCGCTTCCTCGACAACGTGCTGCAGGACTATATCGACCGCGCGCCCGACGAAATGGCGCGCGCCAAGTACTCGGCCAGCCGCGAGCGCTCGGTCGGCATGGGGGTGATGGGCTTCCACTCCTTCCTGCAGGCCAAGGACATCGGCTTCGAGACGGCGATGGCCAAGGTGTGGAACCTGAAGATGTTCCAGCACATCAGCGCCAAGGCCAACGAGGCGAGCATGGTGCTGGCCAAGGAGCGCGGGCCGTGCCCCGATGCCGAGGAGGTGGGCGTGATGGAGCGCTTCAGCTGCAAGATGGCGATCGCGCCGACCGCCTCGATCAGCATCATCTGCGGCGGCACCAGCGCCTGCATCGAGCCGATCCCGGCCAATATCTATACTCACAAGACGCTGTCGGGCAGCTTCATCGTCAAGAACCCGTATCTGGAGCAGGTGCTGGCCAAGAAGAGCAAGGATTCCACCAATGTGTGGAACTCGATCCTGGAAAAGGGCGGCTCGGTCCAGCACCTCGATTTCCTCACGCCCGAGGAGAAGGCGGTGTTCAAGACCGGCTTCGAGATCGACCAGCGCTGGCTGCTGGAATTCGCCGCCGACCGCGCGCCCTATATCGACCAGGCACAGAGCCTGAACCTGTTCATCCCGGCCGACGTCGACAAGTGGGACCTGATGATGCTGCACTTCCAGGCCTGGGAGAAGGGCATCAAGTCGCTGTATTATCTCCGCTCGAAGTCGGTGCAGCGCGCCGGTTTCGCAGGCGGGGTGGAGGCGGACAATACGAGCGAGCTGCCCAAGTTCGAGATCGGCGAGCAGACCGATTACGAGGAGTGCCTGGCCTGCCAGTGATGGGGCTAGAGCATGCTGAGGCGGATCGGCGGGTGGCTAGCCGACTGGTTCCACATCAACGACCTTCGGAGCTCCCACGCCCAACTCGGCCCGATGCGTTTCTGGGCGACGTTGGGTGCGACCTTCGCCTGGATCGGTGTATGGGGGTGGCTTAGCTTCACGGCGACCTGGCCGGGCAATTGCGACCGTGAGGGCCGCAGGTTGCTAGGTTTGGCCAAACAGATGCGCTGCAGTCCGGAGCTCCTCGCCGGCGGCCCTCGAGAGATCGCTCTCTTCGCGTTCCTGTGGGCCATGCCTGCGGCCCTGGTTGCAGCGCTGATATGGCGCGGCTGGGATGAATGGCGACGGCGTTCACGCCGTAACCTGCCGTTGGAAGATTAACAGTCCGCTGGATCCGTGGACCCGCCTGCGAGGCATCACGAACCCATTTGCCGCTCCCGCGTTGAGGATCCAAACGGCCGCTCCCGGCCAGCAAGGAGCCTCGGCATGGATGACGACCGGGTGCGCGCGTTCGAGCGCGAGTTGTGGATCGGCGGGTCCGAGGTCTACGAGGCGAAGGTCGCGCGTGACTGCGTGATGGCGCTGCCGGCCAGGCCGTTCCTGTTCGACGGGCCGGCCGCGACCACAGCGGTCAAGGCCACCGCGCGCTGGGAGGAGGTGGAGTTCGCCGATCCGCGGATCGCGCGACCCGAAGAGGGGCTCATCGTCTTCGCCTATCGCGCCAAGGCTCGCCGCGCGGGCGAAGTCTACCATGCGCTGTGCACCAGCACGCTGCTCCGGCTGGCGCACGAGGAATGGGTGGTTGTCCAGCACCAGCAGACGCCGCTGGGCGTGCTGGTCGCCGATCCCGACGCCTGACCCGGGCATGCGAGCCCCTCCTGCCCGGGGCGGGAGGGGCTCGGGTGCTTGCGGCTGAAGCAGGCGCTACTCGCTCTCTTCCTCCTCGAACAGCACCGCATTGGCAGCGGTGGCGCTCAGGCGCACCTGGTCGCCTTCCACTTCGGCCACCAGGCCGAGCGAAATGTAGTGATGGTGGCCCGAATGCGCGCCTTCGGCCCCTTCGATCTCGGCGCCCGAATCCTTCTTGGTAAGCTTGATGCGCCCGCCTTCGAGCTTGTCCACGGTGCCGACGTGGACGCCATCGGCGCCGATTATCTCCATGTGCTCGCGGATCATGCTGGCATCGCTCATCGTTCACTCTCCATCGGGGGTGCTGTCCGCCCTACAATGCACGAACCGGCGTTTGGATGCATGGCAATGGCCGGCCGGCTGCCGCACCGCTGCCGGCCGCGCCTGGCCGGTCACGGCATTTACATGCCTTTAACCATCGCTGGTGCAGGATAGCATTCATGGACCAGCCCTTGCAGCAGGCGGCGGCGCATAACGGCCTCGGTGATCCCAGGCCCTCGCGCTATGCGTTCATCCACCTGGGGCACCTGGCCTGGCTGGTGGTCGGCGCCTGGCTCTACCTGCGGTCGATCTGGCCCTCGACCTGTGTGCCCGGCGACCTTATCGAGCTGTACACCTGCTCCTCCCGCCTACCCGAGAGCGGCCGTTTGAGCGAAGGCCTCCTGCTCACCTGGCTGTGGGCGACGCCGCTGCTGGTGGGATTAGCCGCCGGTCGACGCCTCACTCATCGTCCCGAGAAGGAGGCGCCACCCTAGTTGCCGGCGGGGGGAGGCTCAGCGGCGGGCGTATTCCTCCGCTTCCGCCTTGCCACTCTCGCCGTAATTGGGGCTGTCGCCGTCGGCAGCCATGGTATGCTCGTGATCGCTCGGATCGGGCGCGTCGGCCAGGTCTTCCTCGCCATCGGCGCCGGGGCCGGTGCCCAAGCCGAGGATGCCGTCGTCCTGTAACGCGGCCTGGAGGCGGATGCGTCGCTCCGCCTCGACATCGGGCTGGGGCATGTTCTGCGGCTGGTGGAGTGCTCGCGTGTCGCTCCACGCTCCAGCTACGGGTCGCCGATCGGGCGGGGCCGCCGGCGGGTACTGCCTGCCGGCGGCCGCCCCGCCGGCGGCGAGGGGTCCGAGGGTAGGCGCCTCGATGGCTCTCGCCTGCGGCACCGCGCGAGGCGATCCGGCGAGTGCCGGTCGTTGGTCGGCCGCAAATCGGGCCTGCGGCTGCTCCTCGCGGATCGGGGAGCGCGCCTGCGACTGGGGTTGAGCTTGGGACTGGGATTGCGACTGCGATGGCGATCGGGATTGGGATTGGGATTGGGATTGCGATTGTGACTGACGGGCCTTCTGCTGCGGTTCTTCGAGGCGTTCGGCCGTGGCGGGAGGCGGAGCGGGGGCTGCGCTGCGCGCCCTGCGGCGAGCTTGGTCTTCGCGCGGGCCGGTACGCGGGGGCTCGCCCGGCGCGGAATTATCGCTCAGGGTCACATTGCGCGAGTCGTCGGGTTCGTATTCGCCCATCTCGGGCCTCCTCTCGAAAGCGTGGTCGCTGGCTCAACGAGAGGTGCGGTGCTCCTGTTCCGGGACGGTTGCCGCCGGGCGCCCCCCGGACGGCCCGCGGCTGGCCCGGGTTCCGGCTTTATCCCCGCCAAATCGGGCGCGATCGGCTTCGGATCCGGCGGCGCAGGCCCTATATACGTCGGCCCACGAATGCCGCCGGAGTGCCCGTCTGATGTCCCTGCTCGAAGCCCGCAAGACCTACAAGCCGTTCGAATATCCGTGGGCCTACGAGTTCTGGAAGCGCCAGCAGCAGGTTCACTGGCTGCCCGAGGAGGTGCCGCTGGGCGAGGATTGCCGCGACTGGGCGCAGAAGCTGTCCGAGCACGAGCGCAACCTGCTCACCCAGATCTTCCGCTTCTTCACCCAGGCCGACATCGAGGTGCAGGATTGCTACCACGAGAAGTACGGCCGCATCTTCAAGCCGGTGGAAGTGAAGATGATGCTGGCGGCGTTCTCCAACATGGAGACGGTGCACATCGCGGCCTATTCGCACCTGCTCGACACCATCGGCATGCCCGAAAGCGAATACGGCATGTTCCTCGAATACGAGGAGATGAAGGCCAAGCACGATTACTTGCAGCAGTTCGGGGTGGACAGCGACGAGGACATCGCCCGCACGCTGGCCATGTTCGGCGGCTTCACCGAGGGGCTGCAGCTGTTCGCCAGCTTCGCGATGCTGATGAACTTTCCGCGCTTCAACAAGATGAAGGGCATGGGGCAGATCGTCAGCTGGTCGGTGCGCGACGAGAGCCTGCATTGCGAGGGCATCACCCGGCTGTTCCACGCCTTCACCCAGGAGCGCGGCTGCCTCACCAAGGCGGTGCGCGAGGACATCATCGACATGTGCCAGAAGACGGTGCGGCTCGAGGACGCGTTCATCGACCTCGCCTTCGAGCAGGGCCCGGTGCAGGGGATGACCGCCAAGGACATCAAGAAGTACATCCGCTACATCGCCGACTGGCGGCTGGGGCAGCTGGGCTTCCAGCCGCTCTACCTGATCGAGGAGCACCCCCTCCCCTGGCTCGCGCCGCTCCTGAACGGGGTGGAGCACGCCAACTTCTTCGAGACCCGCGCGACCGAATATTCCAAGGCGGCGACACGGGGGAACTGGAACGACGTGTGGTCCAACTTCGACCAGCGCCGCCGGGCGAAGGCGGCGAACGAGGAGGACAGCGCGGTTGCCGAGGAGGCGCCGGGGTTGTTCGGGGATGTTGGGAGTGTGGCGGCGGAGTAGTTAACGTGGCCAGTGAAATTAACCGGTGCATGATGCGGTTCCGCGATCGAGCCGAGAGAATCGAGCGCGATCAAATTATAGATACGTTTGTGGAAGTGGGGCCGCTACTTAGCCTTCTCGAGTCCGAGAACAATCAGCTTGTATATGGGCGTCGGGGTGTTGGCAAGACGCACGCGCTTTTATACTTGGCTGACAGGCGAAAAACAGC
This sequence comes from Erythrobacteraceae bacterium, assembly GCA_031399025.1. GTDB lineage: Bacteria > Pseudomonadota > Alphaproteobacteria > Sphingomonadales > Sphingomonadaceae > CBDBZL01. The sequence goes on from JANNOJ010000100.1 coordinate 17,400, forward strand.
GGGCGATCACGTTATCTATGTTGATTGCCGCAATTTGGGATCGAACACCTCGGTTTACTCCGACCCACGTTTAGGACAACCAGAGAGAGCAACCAGAATGTTGGTTGATGTGTGTCTACGGATGCACGAAGCTTTGCTTGAAACGGTTACCGATCCAGCAAAGGACTTTGATTACTCAAAGTCTGTTCCCGTGCTAGATGAAATTGCGGATTCATTAAACAGGTTCAAAATAGTTGGAAGGATTGAAGCCGCAGTTTCTTCCCAAACCAGCCATAGCGCTAACTTGGCAATGGACGTCCAACTAAAAAGCGGTCGGGCAGGAATCGGCTTTTCGTCCAAGCAAGACGAGCACATTCAGGACGGATCAACCGAAAAACGGGAAGGCAATGAGATAGAATGGATTGACTTTGGCAATATCTCTAACGTTTTCGATTGCCTATTTAGCGTATTAGATAGGAAACGTATTTGGATCATTATAGATGAATGGAGCGCAATCCCAATTGATCTTCAACCATTTCTTGCTGATCTTGTTCGAAGAACTATTTTCCCATTCAACGGATACACGGTTAAAGTGGGAGCTATTGAGCATAGGTCAAAATTTATCGAACGGTCGAGCACAACCGATTATGTAGGTCTGGAGGTCGGGTCAGATATTACCCCGGCGATTGATCTAGTGGACTGATCGGGACGGACGAGTCCGTGCGAGGATTCCGCACGCCGCGCTGCTGTGCGACGATGCGGGATGCGCAGCGGGATCAGCATCGTCGTCACGGCTTCGGACAGGGCTCGGCTTAAGGCGCTCGTCGCCGCC
>JANNOJ010000019.1:0-11528 GCA_031399025.1 Erythrobacteraceae bacterium
GACTACAATCGAGCCAAAGCCCATGGCCTTGTAGGCGCGCTGTACTTTTGGCACCTCATCAAATTCTCCTGTGACTCCGTTCTTCACACTATTGATTTTCTCATTGAAGAAATTGGTGGCGCCAATCAATAAGTTATTGGAGATGTTATCTAAGTGACCACGATATTTTAGCCACTTACCAGCCATGGAAATATGATCTGTGGTACATCGAATTGATCTTCGCCTCGTATTCCTGCGCCCGGCGCGACCACATGGTGCGCTTGACCCGGGGCTTGCCCTTGAGCGTTTCCATCGCCTCCTTGAGGGTCTTGTCGCTCGACAGCTTGCGCATGCCGATCGCCTCGACCTTGTTGACCGGAACGCGCAGCGTCATCTTCTCCTTCTCGAAGCGCAGCACGTACAGATCGAGCTTCATCCCGGCGATTTCCTCGCTTTGCAACTCGACGACCCGGCCGACCCCATGCTTTGGATAGACGACGTAATCACCAACATCGAATGCGGGCGCAATGGCAGCCATTCATTGTCCTTTCTTATGAGCGACCCGGTTTTCACGACAAGGCTTGCGCGGCCGCACAACCCGCCGGCGGCCCGTTAACCAATGATGTCGTGAATGGAGAGTTCCGCCTTCCTATACGGCCTCCGCGCGACGAGCGGCGGTAATCGTGAACCATATATAGCACGCAAACGACAATAATGCCACCCCTGCGGCATCATGCGCCAACGGGGCCGCTACTTGGGTCTGCGCTTCAGCTTCGCGGCGCCCGGCAGGGTATCGGGCGCGCGGGCCTCGCGCTGGAACCTGGGGGCCGGCTCACCCGCGTTCGTGCCGCCAGCGCCAGGGAACCGAGTTCGGCGTCGATCTCGGTCCCGAGCAGCAGCAGGTAGGCCGAACGACGGAGCCGGTGAGCGGCACGATCGCGCTCGGCGAGCCGTAGGTGGAGTTGCGGTCTGCGCATTGGCGACCTGGCATCCGAACGGCGCGATGAGAAGCATCAGTCTCGCGGCGGCAACGAACGAGCCGGCGATCGTCGGGCCGGATCAGTCGCCGGTGCCGGGCTCGGGCGTGAAATACTTGGCGAACTTGTCGCCCATGCCCTTGAACTCCTCGGCGTCGTCGGGCGGGTCCTTCTTCTGGGTGATGTTGGGCCATTGCGCCGAATAGGTGGTGTTGAGCTCCAGCCAGCGCTCGGTGCCCGCCTCGGTATCGGGCAGGATGGCCTCGGCCGGGCATTCGGGCTCGCACACGCCGCAATCGATGCACTCGGACGGGTTGATGACCAGCATCGTCTCGCCTTCGTAGAAGCAATCCACCGGGCAGACCTCGACGCAATCGGTGTACTTGCACTTGATGCAGGCATCGGTGACGACATAGGTCATGGGTCAGGTACTTCCTTCTTCAGACATCCCGGCTGCTTCGGACGTCCCGGCGTTGCCGATCGTGCCGGGCGACTGCGGATCGCCGGCCGCGCGGGTGCCGCCTGCTATTCCTTGTGGGCGCGCAAGGTCAAGCGAACGATAGCAGGCGCGTGCTTCCGCCGGCGGGCCGCGCCGTTCGGGCAAGTCGCGGATCTCGATTACCGCCACCTGGGCGCGCAGCGGCAGGGTGAGCACATCGCCAATCGCCACCCGGCGATCCTGGCGCAGCAGCCGCTCGCCGTTGAGCCGGATGTGCCCCTGCGCGATCCAGCCCTGCGCCACGCCGCGCGACCGCGCGAAGCGCAGGCGGTGGAGCAGGATGTCGACGCGCATGCGCTCGGTGATCGGGCGAGCGAGGGTCAGCCGAACAGGTCGGCGAGACCGGCGAAGGCGCCGCCGAAGCGCTGCGGCGGGGATGGTTGGTCCTGCGGCTGGCGCTTGCCGGGCTGGTCCTTGCGGGGCTGATCGACGCGCGTGGGGCCACCGCGTTCCTGGCCAGTGCGCTGCGGGCCGTGGCGCTTGCCGCCGGCATGCGGCAGCGGCCCGCCCTGGCGCGGGGGGCGCCAGCTCCACATGCGGGGCGCCGGCGGGCCAAACATCCCCTCGGCTAGAACTCGCCCCTCGCCGGGCCGGAACCCGGCATCGCGCATCAGCCGCTCGAAGCTTTGGGGGATGAGGCCCATCGAGGTGGCGAGCGCGAGATCGACCCGGAATTGCCGCCCGGCCACCTTTCCTGGCGCTCTGTCGCCAATCCTGGCGCGCGCCTCGTGGGCGGCGCGCAACAGCTTTTCGGCCAGGTCGATGCGGATCGCCTGGCGCCCCGCGCGGCGATACCCGGCGGGCAGCTGCCGGCCACCCTCCAGCACCGCCGGCATTGCCGGGTTCACCTCGCGCGGGTCGGCCCCGATCGCGGCCAGCAGCAGCCGCGGTGCCGGCTTGAGCAGCGCCGGCGCGAACACGTCGAGCGCGCCGATGGTGACACCCAGCTGGCGCAGCAGTGGACGTTTCTCCTTGGACACGTGCGCCAGCCCCGCCGCCTCGCGCTCCACCGTGCCGCCGCGCGCGATCAGCGCGAGCAGCAGCGCGCGTACCTCGCTGCCCGCCGCCGGGTCGCCGCTCGCCGCCTCGAGGGCGCGCAGCGGGGCGAGCGGGGCAAGCTGCGCTTCCAGCCAGCGCTCGAGCGCCTCGGCCAGCATCCCGCGCTGCGCCCGCTCCAGCCCCCCGAGTTCACGCGCCAGGGTTAGCCGCGGCCGGGTCAATGCCTTGCCGCGTTCGAGGGTGGCGATCACCTGGCTCCCGCGCAGCAAAGCGCCGCCGGCGAGACGCAGCTCGCCCAGCTCGTCCGCGACGAAGGCCTGGGCCCGCGCGGCCAGCAGTTCGGGCAGGTGCTTCTCGGCCGCCGCCAGCATCAGCCGGCGCTCCTCGCCGTCGGTGCTGGCATCGAGCACGAAGCGGAACCCCTCGAGGTGGCCGATCTGCTGGCCTTCCACCAGCACCCGGCCATCGCCCGCCAGCTCGACCCTCAGCAATCCGCCATCCTTGCCCATCGCCTTCATCAAGACCGCGGTCCGCCGGTTGACGAACCGCTCGGTGAGCTTCTGGTGGAGCGCATCCGACAGCCGCGCCTCCGCCGCACGGGCGCGGGCGGCCATCTCGTCGCGGGCGAGCACCCAATCGGGCCGCTGGCAGATGTAGGCCCAGCTGCGCACCGCCATCAGCCGGCCCTGCAGCGTGTCGATGTCGCCTTGCGGCCGGTCGAGCTCGGCCACCCGGGCCGCGACGAAATCGGCGCCTAGGTGGCCGTCCTTGAGGTCGCGCCACAGCCGGGCGACGAAGCGGGCGTGCTGGTCGGCGCCCTGCTGGCGGAAATCGGGGAGCTGGCAGGCCTCCCAGAACCGGCGCACGCGCCCCGGCGTGTTGACCTGGGTGGCGAGCTCGGGATCCTCGGCCAGGCGCTTGAGCACCGCCAGGTCGATCGCCTCGGGCGCAGCGGCGAGCTGCGGCTCGCGCGGCGGCGCCTCCAGGTCGGCGATCAGCATGGCGAGCGAGCCGAACCGGGGCTGCGCCTCGCGCCAGAACAGCTTCGTGAGCGGCGCGAAGCGGTGCTGCTCGATCGCGTAGATCTCCTCCTCGGCGAATTCGAGCGGCTCGCCGCCCCTCCGGCTACCCCGCCCGCCCGCCAGCGTGCCGAAGCTGCCGTCGGTGTGATGGCGCCCCGCGCGCCCGGCGATCTGCGCCATCTCGGCCGGGGTGAGGCGGCGCTGGCGCACGCCGTCGAACTTGCTGAGGCCGGCGAAGGCGACGTGCGCGACATCGAGGTTGAGCCCCATGCCGATGGCGTCGGTGGCGACGATGTAATCCACCTCGCCGTTCTGGAACAATTCGACCTGGCGGTTGCGCGTCTGCGGGCTGAGCGCGCCCATCACCACCGCCGCGCCGCCGCGGAACCGGCGCAGCAGCTCGGCGACCTGGTAGACCTGCTCGATCGAGAAGGCGACCACCGCCGAGCGCGGCGGCAGGCGCGAGAGCTTGGCGGCGCCGGCATGGGTGAGGGTGGAGAAGCGCGGGCGGGTCTCCACGCTGATCCCGGGCACCAGCGCGCGCACCAGCGGCTCGATGGTGGCGGCGCCCAGCAGCATGGTCTCCTTGCGGCCGCGGGCATTGAGCAGCCGGTCGGTGAAGATGTGCCCGCGCTCGCGGTCGGCGGCGAGCTGCGCCTCGTCCAATGCCACGAAGGCGCGGTTGCCGCCGTCGCCCTGACCGTTTCTGGGCATCGCCTCGGCGGTGCACAGCAGGTAGCGGGCGTGGGGCGGCTCGATCCGCTCCTCGCCGGTGATCAGCGCGGTCTGGCTCTCGCCCTTGATGGCGCAGACCTTGTCGTAGACCTCGCGCGCCAGCAGCCGCAGCGGGAAGCCGATCGCGCCGGAGGAATGCCCGCACATCCGCTCGATCGCCAGGTGAGTCTTGCCGGTGTTGGTCGGCCCCAGCACCGCGCGCACGCGGCTATCGGCCTGAGTGGTCGGGGGCATGGCGCTCGGGCGGGCGGCAGGCGGGTGGAAGACCACGGTCCTTGTCATGTGGCGCGCCCGAACGCCGGGCGCAACCGTCATCGGCGAACATCCAGGCGAGCGCTTGGGCCTCGACCTGGCCGCGACTCGCTTCGGCGTACCGTGGACTCGCCTCGCCGCTGTTAACCGGATATTTCCTTTAATCGGTCATTCGTCCCGGCGTAGGACAGGTTGGCAACCGGCTCGGGGCCCTGGGTACCGGGGTGGAAGCGTCGGGCGGGGAGGCAGCGGCTTGCTGAGGCGGGCGACAAACGAGGCGATCGATCGGACTGGCAGGCACGGCCGGGCGGTGAACCCGGTGCGGGCGCAGCTGCTGTCGCGGGCCGCACCGGTGGATGATCGGCCGCGCCGCGAACCACCCGCCCGGGCGCTGCGGCAGCCGGTTGGCTGGCGCAGGCGGATCGCGCGCCGGGCGGTGCGCTTGGAACTCGCGCAGGATCTGGCGCAGAAGATCGGCTCGGCGCGCTGGCTGCGCGGCCTTGCCACGCTGATTGCCCTGAGCGCACTCGCCATCGCCGCCTTCCCGGGCTTCGCGCCCGTCATCGCCGCTCCGGCCATGCGCCTCGATGCAACGGCGCGCGACGAATTCCGCAGCAACATGATCATGCCGCTCGCCCTGGGAGCCGATAGCGGCCGGCGGATGGGTCCGACCCGCGCCGTCACCCGGCTCGCCGCCGCGCCCGAGCGCCCGCGGCTCGACCTGGTGGCCACGCTGTCGGCGGGTGACGGCTTCGAGCGGATGCTGCGCCGCGCAGGGATCAGTGCGAACGAGGCCGGAGCCATTACCGGCCTGGTGGCAGGCGCGCTGCCGCTCGCCCAGCTCGAACCCGGCACTCAGGTCGACATCACGCTCGGCCGCCGCCCCGCGCCGCAGGCGCCCCGCCCGGTGGAGGCGCTGTCGTTCCGCGCCCGCTTCGACCTGGAGCTCGCCGTCGGCCGGACGGGCGGCCGGCTGGTGCTCGAGCCGCGGCCGATCCGCGTCGATGCCACGCCGCTGCGGATCCGCGGCACCGTGGGGGAAAGCCTGTACCGCTCGGCCCGCGCCGCCGGCGCCCCCGCCGGCGCGGTGCAGCAATATCTGCGCGCCATCGCCGGCGACCTCGACGGCATTGTCGCGGGCGACGAATTCGACCTCGTGCTCGATTACAAGCGCGCCGCCACCGGCGAGGCGGAAGCGGGTCAATTGCTCTATGCGGGCATCGTGCGCGATGGCCGCCCGCGCCGCCAGATGCTGCGCTGGGGCCGCGAGGGGCGGTTCTACGACGCCGCCGGGGTGGGCGAGCTGCGCGAAGGCCTGGTGGCGCCGGTGCCGGGCGGGGTCACCTCGCGCTATGGGATGCGCCGCCATCCCATCCTGGGGATCCGCCGGATGCACTCCGGGCTCGACTTCCGCGCGCCCCACGGCACGCCGATCTACGCCGCCACCGACGGGCGGGTGCAGTTCGCCGGGCGCAACGGCGGCTACGGCAATTTCGTCAAGCTCTCGCACCCGGGCGGCCTGGCCACCGGCTACGCGCACATGAGCCGCATCGCCGTGCGCAACGGCGCCGAGGTGCGGCGCGGCCAGGTGATCGGCTATGTCGGCTCGACCGGCCTCTCCACCGGGCCGCACCTGCATTACGAGATGTACCGGGGCGGCGCGAAGATCGATCCGGCGAGCGTGAGCTTCGTCACCCGCGCGCAGCTGAGCGGCCGCGAACTCGCCAGCTTCAGGGACCGGCTGGCGCTGCTCCTGCGCGTGGAACCCGGCGCCGCGCTCGCCAGCCTGGCCCCCGACCCGGCCGAAGTGGACCAGCCCCAGCGCGAGATCGACCGGCTGCAGGCCCGGCAGGCGGTGGACTGAGCGCGCCCGCGCGCTGAGCGCCCCCGGCAGGCCACCGATTGCCGCTCGCCGGATTTTGCGGCAGAGATGGTCGGCATGACCCGCGCCTTGTTCCCCGCCACCCGGTTGCGCCGCCCGCGCGCGACCGCCTGGAGCCGCGCCCTGCATCGCGAGACGGTGCTGACCCCAGCCGATCTCATCTGGCCGCTGTTCGTCAGTCCGGGGGACGGGGAGGAACCCATCGCCGCGCTGCCCGGCGTCTCGCGCTGGTCGCTGGGCGGCATCGCCGCGCGGGCCAAAGAGGCGGCGGCGCTCGGCATTCCGTGCATCGCCCTGTTCCCCAACACGCCGGGCGAGCGCCGCTCGGACGATGGCGCCGAGGCGACCAATCCCGACAACCTCATGTGCCGGGCGATCAAGGCGGTACGCGACGCCTGCGGGGCGGACATCGGCGTGCTGACCGACGTCGCGCTCGATCCCTATACCACCCACGGCCAGGACGGGCTGGTCGATGCCGCCGGTTACGTGGCGAACGATGCGACGGTCGCGGTCCTCGCGCGCCAGGCGGTGGTGCAGGCCGCGGCGGGGGCGGACATCGTCGCGCCGTCGGACATGATGGACGGCCGCATCGGCGCTGTCCGCACCGCGCTGGAGGCGGCCGGGCACCCCAACGTGCAGATCATGGCCTATGCCGCCAAGTACGCCAGCGCCTATTATGGCCCGTTCCGCGAGGCGGTGGGCTCGTCGGGCCGGCTGGTGGGCGACAAGCAGAGCTACCAGATGGACCCGGCCAATGCCGAGGAAGCCCTGCGCGAGGTGGAACTCGACCTCGCCGAGGGGGCCGACAGCGTGATGGTGAAGCCCGGCCTGGCCTATCTCGACATCGTCTGGCGGGTGAAGCAGCGCTTCGGCGTGCCGGTGTTCGCCTACCAGGTGAGCGGCGAATATGCGCTGATCGAGGCGGGCGCGGCGGCCGGCATCGCCCCGCGCGACACGCTGCTGATGGAACAGCTCATCGCCTTCAAGCGCGCCGGCTGCACCGGCGTGCTCACCTACCACGCGCCGGTCGCCGCGCGGCTGCTGGGCGCATGAGCGGGCCAGTAGCCGGGGCCGTGGACGTGGACCCGGCTGCCCCGTTTCGCCTCGAAACCCCGCGGCTGGTCTTGCGCGACTGGACCGCTGACGATTGGCCGGCCTTCTTCCGCCACACCAATACGCCCGCGGTGATGCGCTGGCTGGGCGGCGAGCTGGACGCGGCCGGGATGGCCGGGCAGCGCCGCCGGATCGAGGCCACCCACGCGCGCCACGGCCATTGTTTCTGGGCGCTTGAGCGCCAGGATGACGACGGCCACCTGGCGGGCGAGCTGCTGGGCTTCTGCGGCCTCAAGCGCGCCGACACGCCCGGCTCGCCGGTGGAGGGCGAGTTCGAGATCGGCTGGCGCCTGCGCGAGGATGGCTGGGGCCGCGGCTATGCCCGCGAAGCGGCCGAAGCGGCGCTCCGCTTCGCCTTCGAGCACCTGGCGGCCGAGCGGGTCGTCGCCCTTACGGTGGCCGGCAACGCGCCCAGCCAGACGCTGATGCGGCGGCTGGGCATGCGCCGGCGCCCGGAGCTCGACCACGAGGAGCTGCACCAGCCGGCCGGGCTGCGGCACACCATCGTCCACGCGATCGATCGCGTGCAGTGGAGCGCGGCACGTGGCTGAGATCGTGCTCGAAACCGCGCGGCTGATCCTGCGTCGGCCGGTGGAAGGCGATGCCGAGGCGCAGTTCCGCCTCACCAACACTCCGGGGGTGATGGCGCATCTGGGCGGCGTGCAGACGCTCGCGCAGATCGCCCGGCGCGAGGCCCAGGCCCGCGACAGCTTCGCGCGCGAGGGGTTCGGCTTCATGATGCTGGTCGAGAAGGCGAGCGGCGAGCTGGTCGGTCGCTGCGGGCTCAAGCGGGTGACCACCCAACGCGCGCCCAGTGTCGGCGACCACGAGGTCGGCTGGATGGTGCGCCAAGACCGCTGGCGGCGCGGCTATGCCGGCGAGGCGATGGGCGCGGTGCTCGCCTGGGCCTTCGGGCCGATCGGCGCGCCGCACGTGGTCGCGCTGACCAGCCAGAGCAACGTGCCCAGCTGGCGGCTGATGGAGAAGCTCGGCATGGAGCGGCGCCCCGAGCTCGACTTCGCCGATCCCGAATATCCACCCCAGGACAACCCGACGATCGTCTACCGCCTCACCGCCGACCGCTGGCGCGCCCGCCAGTGAGCTGGGCCGCGAACGCCTCGGCCGATCCGCAGGCGCGCTTCCCCTGGGCGACCGTCCTGCCGTTCGCCGGCAAGGTGCCGGCCATTCACCCGAGCGCTTTCGTGGCCCCGGGCGCACGGATCATCGGCGACGTCACCATCGGGGCAGAGGCGAGCGTGTGGTACAATTGCGTGCTGCGCGGCGACATCCACGCCATCGTCCTTGGCGCGCGCAGCAATGTGCAGGACGGCAGCGTCTTCCACGTCGAGGGTCCGCGGCCGGATACGCCAGGCTGCCCCACCATCGTCGGCGAGGACTGCGTGATCGGCCACCTGGCGGTGATCCACGGCGCGGTGCTCGAGGATCGGGCCTTCGTCGGCATGGGCGCGGTGGCGATGGACGAGTGCCGAGTGAGCGCGGGGGCAATGCTCGGCGCGGGCGCGCTGCTCGCGCCGGGCAAGACCATTCCGCCGCGCCAGATCTGGGTCGGGCGGCCGGCCAAGTTGCTCAAGGAGCAGAGCGCGGCGCAGGCGGACAAGATCCGCTTCCAGACCGCGCGCTATTGTCGCCTGGCCGAGCGGCACCTGGCGCAGCTGCGCGAGAGCTGGGGCGGCCGCGGGGGCTGAGGCGGACCATGCTTTGGCGCGCCGGCTCACTCGCGCTCGCGGTTGAGCGCGCTCCACACCTGCGAGATGACCACCGAACCCTCGCCGACCGCCGAGGCGACCCGCTTGACCGAGCCGGCGCGCACGTCGCCCACCGCGTAGAGGCCGGGGACCGAGGTGGCGTAGGGGCTGTCGGCCGCCGCTCCGGCCGCCTCGCCGGTGAGCACGAAGCCCTTCTCGTCGAGGCGCACGCAATCGCCCAGCCAGCCGGTATTGGGCGCCGCGCCCACCATCACGAACAGCGCCCGCACGGCGAGCGTCCGCGTGCCGGAAGGCTGCCGGACCTCGATCTCCTCGAGATGCCGGTCGCCGCCGAGCGCCTCGATCTCGGTCTGGTAGTGGATGGTGATCCGCTCGTTGGCGGCGAGGCGTTCGGACAAATAGAGCGACATCGACTGCGCCAGCGAGGCCGAGCGGACCAGCAGGTGCACGTGCGCGGCATGGCGGCTCAGATACATGGCCGCCTGCCCGGCGCTGTTGCCGCCGCCGATCACCGCCACTTCCATTTGGCGGCAGAAGCGCGCCTCCATGTCGGTCGCCGCATAATAGACTCCGGTGCCCTCCAGCTGCTCGAGCCGGGCGATCGGCAGGCGGCGGTACTGCACGCCGGTGGCGATCACCACCGTGCGGGCATGGATGTCCCGCCCGCAATCGAGCGTGATGCGGAACCCCTTGCCGGGCACCTGCTCGATCGCCGTCGCCCGGCTGGGCAGCGCGAAGCGGGTGCCGAACTTCATCGCCTGGATCTCGCCGCGCCAGACCAGGTCCGCGCCCGAGATGCCGGTGGGAAAGCCGAGATAGTTTTCGATCCGGCTGGAGGCGCCCGCCTGCCCGCCGATCGAGATGTCCTCGACCACCAGCGCGCTGAGCCCCTCGGCCCCGGCATACACGGCGGCCGCGACCCCGGCCGGCCCGCCGCCGACGATCAGCACGTCGTACTGCGTCTGCGCCGCCAGCGGCAATTGCATCCCGATCCGGCGCGCGAGCGCGCGCGCGGTGGGCTCGGCGAGCGGCTCGGCGCCCCACAGCGCCGCGGGCCGGTCGGGGGCGATGCCGGCGGCGGCGGCGATGGCGCCCGCCGCGCCGCTGCCGCGAGGGTGGAACTGGAAGGGGATGCGGTTGCGGCTGGCGAAGCTGGCCAGGCGCCCGATCGCGGCGTCCTCGTCATCGCCGATCAGCACCAGGCTGGCGTTCTGCTGTTCGAGCTGGCGGCGCACGCGGGCGGCGAACACGGTGATGACGATGTCCGACAGCTCGGGCACCGCGCTCATCAGCGCGAGCATCGCCGCGCGCTCGATCTCCAGCGTGCGCAGGTCGGTCTTGGCCCGGCTCGGCAGCGGGTACACGCCGCCGGTGAGGAAGGAGATGTCGCCCAGAAACTGCGTCGGCCCGAGATCGTGCGGCAGGAACGGCCCGCGGGTGAACGGGTCGATCACCTCGACCAGCCCGTCGAGCAGATAGATGAAGCGATCCGCCGGCGCCCCGGCCTCGGCGACGATGGCCCCGGCGCGGTAGGCCCGTTCCTCGCCGATGGCGCGCATCGCCTCGACATGCTCGGGGGCGAGCGGGGTGCGGCGCATCTGCGCCAGGTCGGCGGCGAAGCTTTCCATCCCTAGTCCCTGATGAGCGCGCGCAGCGCCTCGATGCGGTCGGCCTCGTGCGCCGGCTTGTCCCAGCGGATGCGGTGGATGCGGGGGAAGCGCATGGCAAGCCCCGACTTGTGCCGGCGGCTCGCGTGCACGCTGTCGAAGGCGACCTCGAACACCAGCGACTTGTCGGTTTCGCGCACCGGGCCAAAGCTGTTGACCGTGTTCTGGCGGACATGGCGGTCGAGGCGCTTCAGTTCCTCGTCGGTGAAGCCCGAATAGGCCTTGCCGACCGGGAGCAGCTCGGCGCCGGCAGTGGGATCGTCCGGATCGCCGGTCCAGCAGCCGAACGTGTAGTCGGAATAGAAGCTGGAGCGCTTGCCGTTGCCCCGCTGGGCGTACATCAGCACGCAGTCGACCAGCAGCGGATCGCGCTTCCACTTGTACCACAGGCCGGTGCGGCGGCCGGCGACGTAGGGGCTGTCGCGGCGTTTGAGCATCAGGCCTTCGATCGCCTCGTCGCGGGCGCCCTCGCGGATGGTTGCCAGCTGCTCGAAGCTGTCGGCGTAGACCAGGCCGGAGAGGTCGAAATGGGTGGCGGGCAGGCGCGGCAGGAGCGCTTCGAGGCGGGCGCGACGCTGGGTCCAGGCGAGCGGGCGCAGGTCTTCGCCGTCGAGCTGGAGGACGTCGTAGAGGCGCACGAAGGCGGGGTATTCGGCGAGCATTTTGGCCGAGACGA
>JANNOJ010000034.1:0-27183 GCA_031399025.1 Erythrobacteraceae bacterium
TCCGCCGTCGCCATGCCCGCTTCCTGCTCCTTCAAGATCGCGATGATCTGCTCTTCGCTGAACCTGCTCCGCTTCATTCCGTCCGACTCCTTCGCGTCGGACTCTACTCACTCGCGGTCACATTTCAGGGGAGCACGTCACGGCGTCCAGCCGTCGCGCAGCGCGGCGTGAACGTCGCTCGCTGCGAACGCGAGACAAGTCGGACGCGCTTCTTGATCGCGCGCGTCGCCCAGCAAGCTGCGGAGATCGACCTGAATTTCGATCATCTGATTAGGCAGCCTCAAGCAAATGCCGACGCTCGGCGCGCGATAGGCCTTCTTGCTCTGGACCGGTCAGATCGAAATCAAGCGTAAGGTTCGTGAGCGGTGGGACTGGTTTCCACGGTCGCCGTTCGTCGATCGAGATGCGGCCTCGCTGCAAAACGTCGGGCGCGGCGGTCACTCGGCGGACAACAGGTCCGCCGATACCGTCGCCATCGATCGCCTCGCGTTCGTCGCGGACGACAGCAAACCCGCTGGCGATAAGCTGATCGAGATCCCAGACATAGCCGCCACCGCTGTTCTCCTCCAGCCGAAGCACAAAGAGATCATGGGCGCTTCCGTCGATGCGCGTACCTGCGTCGCGTTCGGTTAGCAGCCAGACGTCGCCGCGATAATTTGCGGGCTTATAGTCCTTGAGCAAGTCAACTTTCAGGCTGCGCGGCTGGGTAAGCAGCAAGTCCGTCATGACGGATTGGGAAATCAGATTGTATCGAACAAGCGTTCGGCAGGTCGCTTCGTAACTTGCGCCGATCCGAAGCGAGAGTTGGTAAACGACATTGGATCTGCGAAAATCGGCGACCTGCCAATCCTGACGAGCACTATGCGAGAGGATCAGCCATTTTGGCATCATGAAGGCGATTGCAAATGCGTCGGCCTCGGTCTCCTGGAAGTCATTTCCGGGTTCCGGCGACATTGGCATGCGTCGCAGAATGCTTTCGTCATCGAGGCTCGGCTGATGCTTCATCCAAAAATGGCCCAGCTCGTGCGAAGCAGTGAAGCGCTGTATGCTCATCGGCCGCTCGGTCGTAACCAGAACGCCGTGGGCCGGATCGCTCAAATATGCACCGAGCAATCCCTGAAGGGGTCGGAGCAATAGCGGCAGATCGACCGAATAAATGGCACCGAACACGTCTATATTGCCGCCCTGACGTTCGATGAGCGCCTTTGTATCGAGTTCCCGATGGAGCCGACCTGCGGCCATCGTGCCGGCTCTAACCGCACTCGCATAGTCCAACGCCACGGTCAGGCCTGACTGTCGTTTGACCGTGTGCGAAGATAGTCGGCAAATCGACCCAGCTCCGCACGATCCTGCGCCGACAGATCGGCGGCACGACGCGCCAGATGCGCAACGTCAGCGGGCAGGCTTGCTGACGCCTCGTCTTCGCCTGTGAAATATCCGACTGACTGGCGATAAAGTCGGGCTAGCCTGGTCAGCTCGATTGCCTCAACGCGACGCTGCCCGCTTTCAATGTCAGTCAAGGCAGTTCGCGGTATCTTGAGGTAGGTCGCCACCTCCTCTTGCTTCAATCCAAGATATTTCCGGGCCTCGCGCAACCGATCACCCAAGCGACGCCGCTCTTCCTCGTCGCTGTCTTGACGCAATGCGAGATTGGTCATGGCTTTGGTCCTTTCTTCCGAATCCACATGCGCTCGATCTTTGGAACGAGATGCTCAAGTGCTTCCTCGATCGAAGCGTAACCGCCAGTGCGAACCATGCTTTCGCGAAGCTCAAATCCCACCACGGGCTCTACGGCGCACAGCGTATCTACGACCGAAAGCGAATCCATCGGCACTGCCGCCTTGATTATCTTCGGCGCTTCCGGCGGCAGCGCGATGCCGCGCACCTGAGCTTCGGCATGGGCACATTCGATCAATTCCGCGGTAAGCGCCGCTATCACCTTCGCCTTCGGGAAATCCTCAACCTCGGGCTTTTCAAGAGCAACCGTCGCCATAACGCCTCGCACGATTCGACTACATATCGCCTATATAATGTCGGTAAATCCGACATGCAAGAGAATGTTGTGAGAGGTTGATATGGCCAGCAACAGCCTATGCCGCATAGCGCCCATCAACGAGCCGCCGTGCCTGACCGATCGCAGTGAGCGCGTCCAGCACCGGAGTTACGCCCTTGGCGTTGGTGCCCTTGATGGCGCGGGCGATTTCGCTGGGATGTTGTGGTGCCTGCGATGCGGCGAGAATTGCAGCAACCGTGCTGACCTGTTCCGCCAAAGATTTTGGCCAGGGGATGATCGTCGCCGGTGCGGTGGCGGGGGCCTCGCCCAAGTCGAGGGTGGCGTTGACTTGGGGGGCAGCGGAACCCGGCGACTGGAACTCGGGGCGCAGCCAGCGGATCAGGCCCTTGGCTTCCTCTGCGGCGCGGACCTTGTTGAGCGCCACTAAGCTGGTGAGGATGTCTTCGGCGCTGAGGTCAGCAAGCCAGCCATAGGCTTCGGCGACAGCGCTATCGATGGCATCGTGATGCTGACGTATCACCGTCACCAGCCCGCGATCATAGATGTCGCGTTCCTTGTCGGTGAGGGCGCGGCCTTCACGGAGCGCCTCAAGAACATTGTAAAGGCCGGTAACGGTGAGCTCGGTATGTTCGGCCAGCACAGCCTTGCGCAGCGTATCGAGCGTCTCGGCCTCGGCGCGAATGCGGTCTTTGACGGGTTCGGGCACGTCTGCTGGAAAGGGGAAGGTGTCGAAGCACACTTCGTTTTGATAACGAGGATCATTGCCAGCGCCCATACGACCGCCTGCCTTCAACGCCCAAAGGCGATGAATCGAACTACTCAAAACTCCGAGAATATATGTGTCCGCGCTGGCGACAGCGATAACCGACCCGTCAATCAGAGTTCCCGCCCGCGGCACGCTTACGAAAGTCCGGTGCTTAGCCGTTTCGCAAGTCACAAAATAAGAAGTGAGTCCCGCTATGGCGCTCCGCAAACGTGGCCGCGTTTCAACGAATGTCCACCAACTGTTCCTGTATGCGTCCCGATCGTTCTGATCGCGCTCCGGCTTAACGTAGTCGTGCAGGTGCTGATACACCGCCGGAAAATTGAGCCGGAGGTCCGCTTCGGACAAACCATCCGTGTCGATGGCGTACACCTCACCTTGGCGGTCAGTGAGATCGTTGCCAGCGATCAGCAATGGAAGACGCTCGTCGGGGTAGCCCAAACGGAGAAATTCAGCCCGCTTGTCGGCATCTATTTTGAAGCCGTCGCCTGACATCTTCACACCCATCCAAGAAAGATTTCGGTTCGACTTGAGGGGTGATGCCGAAGCCACCTCTGCGCCGATTGAGAGGTCAACCTGAATCCTGCCGACGTTGCTCTGGAGGTCGAACGACGTCTCGCCCCCACGTTTGCGCTCGTTCACAACCTGTTGGATTTCTCCGACGGATGCGCCTTTGACGATCACGGTCATAGCAATCCGAACAGCTGCGGTCGTTTCTGTGTCGTGCCACGGATGGTTTGGCACTGCGAAGCTGATGGATACTTTGTTCGCGGTAGCCCCAAGCCTTTCTCGCAGAATTGGTCGGTTGCTCGACTGCGCGATCGTCTTTGTGGTGATCAGGCCCGCTCCGCGTAGCCTGCCCAAACCAACCAGCTGAGCGCAGCGGTCCCACCAATACATGACAAAATCAATTTCGGCTGAAAGTCGAGGATGGGCCGACCTGACTGCTTCGACATAGCCGCGGCCTAAGCGTTTCCGCATTCGCTTGTTGCCGACGAACGGTGGGTTTCCGACGACGAAGTGTGCAGCTGGCCACTTTGCTTGGCGGGCATTGACATAAAAATAGAGTTCTTTTCTCGCGGTCTCGTCAGGGATCAGCTCGCGAGTGATGGGGCTTTGCTTAAATGTCGTGCCATCCCAAATGATCAGCGGATTGCCATGCTCGTCGAGTTCAAGGACTCGATCGTCCCATGCGATTACGGCATCGCGGTTTTCGATGGTCTTGACGTCGCGCAGCACGGGTTCGGGCGGAACCTTGCCTTCGCCGTTGACGCGGAAATGCCATTGCAGATAGCCAATCCACAGCACGAGCTGGGCGATCGCCGCCGCGCGCGGATTGATCTCGATCCCCAGGAAATTCTCGGGCGTGATGGTGTGGCCGCTCAGCTCGGCCACCGCCTGTTTCTCGCCCTCGGGTTCGAGTTCGGCCAGCCGCCCGATCACCTCGCCCTCCAACTCCTTCATTCGGGCGAGCGCGACATAGAGGAAATTGCCGGTGCCGCAGGCCGGATCGAGCACTTTCGTCTGCGCCAATTGCGCATGGAACTTCTCTATCACGGCGTGGGCTTCACCCGCCTTGCCCGCCTCGATCAGTTGCCCGGCGGCGGCCTGCACTCCGGCCCAATCTGCGCGAAGTGGCTCCATGAGCGTCGGCATGACCAGCCGTTCGACATAGGCGCGGGGCGTGTAATGCGCGCCCAATTTGGCGCGCTCCTTCCCGTCAAGCGCGCGTTCCAGCAGGGTGCCGAAGATCGCGGGTTCGACGTGGTTCCACTTGTGCGTCGCCGCTTCGATCAGCAGGCCGATCTCGTCGGCATTGAGCGCGATGGCAGTGGTATCTTTGAATACATAACCGTTGAAGCGCAGCACCTTTTCGCCCGCTTCGCCCAGCGCACCGGCAAAGCCGCCACTGTCCATCGCCTGCCACAGCGCGGACAATTGCGGCGCGAGATTCTCGGGCCGCTTCTGCATCCGGGTGAGGAAATCAGTGAAGCTGCCTTCCGGGATCAACTGCACATCCTCGGCAAACATCGTGAACAGGCAGCGCATCAGGAAATCAGCAACGCGCGTAGGATTCTGCTCGCGGTTTTCGAGGCGCTTGGAAAGTTCGGCGAGATGCCCGGCAATCTCGCGGGTGACGCGCGCGGCTTCCTTCGACGGGTCGAGGCTGAGCGGGTCGGTCCAGATCGTGCCAAGCCGGGCGCGGACATCTTCGCTCCGCAGATCGTCAAGCGCGATGCGGAAACGGGCAGCATCGGGAAACTGGGTATATTGCTTTCCGGTGCCGCTGAAATCGGCATAGACATCGATGCAGTGACCGACATCGATGACGAGCAGGAAGGGCGGCCAGCCGTGATCGATCGGCAGCGCCTTGGCGTAGCGCTCGGCCTGTCCGCGCGCTTCGACCATTGCCTTTGACCAGGCGGGCGTGCCGCGCTTGGCCGTGCCGCGCTTGAAGCGTGCGGCGGCAGTCTGGCCGAAGATGTCGAGATCGGCCTCGCCCTGTTCGGCGGCCCTACGGTCGGCGTCGCTGCCTTGCTTGGCCTCAAGGACGAAGCAATGGCGCTTGTAGGCGTCGATCCGCCCGAAACTTTCGGTGCCGTCGGCCTCCTTCTGGAAAACGCGGCGCTCGAACACATAGTCATTGTGGGTATCGTCGGTGCGGCTGCCCTTGGGCGGATCGACGCCGATCAGCGCGCAAAGTCCGTTGACGAAACTTTGCGTGTTCGCGAGTTCGGAACCGCCGGTTGGCGCCCATTCGGCAATGAAGGATTCGATTTGATCGTTGTCTGGCACTGACTGCCTTTGCCGTAGTGAGCGATTGGTCGCAATCAGAACGGGACACTCAATTTATTTGGGAATGGGCGCCGATTCCAAATGCTAGCCGTTGGTACGCCTGGCGGCACGCGCCGGGGTTAAACGAGCTCATAGTTCATGCTGGATCCGGTCTCCGCAGCCGCAGGCGGGCTGGTTGGGGTGCCGCGAATACGGCGCATGATCGATAGAACCCCGTTCTATCGATCATGATGCAGCCTGATTGTGATCGATAAGACAAGTGACCCCACATATCCAAAAACCGACCCATAAATATCCATAGCCGGGCGCTTTTCGGCGCAGCACCCATAAACTTACGCGCCGACGCAAGCCGAGCGGTTCACAAGGGCCAAAGGAAAAATGGCAGAATGACGCTGCGCGGCGTCAATTCGCGGCGATGGCTGCACCCCGGACGGGCTGCCCAAGGCCAACATGACAATACCCTGCGGTTGTCATTTCGCGGAAGCAGGGCCCGGCCCGTATGGGCCGCTATGCCCCGCTCGGGCATGATCCCGCCACCGTGCGGTGGCGTCAGCGGATCATGCCAAGAGGGGGCTGGTGCGGGCGGTGGGAATCGAACCCACACTCCTCTCGGAACTGGATTTTGAATCCAGCGCGTCTACCAGTTCCACCACGCCCGCGACGGGATCGCCTATAGCGCAGCGAGCTTTCGGCGCAACGCCAAAGGCTCCGGTGGCGGCGCTACGTCGCCGGTTTGACGGCCTTCTTGCGAGCGGCGATCGGCTTGGGCCGCATCTTGCGGACATTGACCGCCGATGCGTCGATGTTGTTCTTCAGATGCCGCCCATAATACTTTTCGATCATCTCGACGCTGGTGCGGCAATTCTTGGCGACCTGATAGATGTCGGCGCCTTCGAGCAACCGCAGGCAAATGTAGGTGTGCCGCAGGCTGTAGCACGTGCGAATATGGTCATCGCGATCAAACTTGAGATTTAACTCATCAAGCACTGTGTTCATCAACTCGCGTGGCGTCTTGCCGAAGATGCGATCGGTCGGTTTGAGCTGCTTGCGCTTGCGGACGCGCTCGAAGGGCAGGATCGCGCCAGGCATCGACTTGCAGAAACCGACCCCGCGCTTGCCGCGAACCTCGATCTCAAGAATGCGCTCGCCCGTCGATTCGTCATTCACGATCTTGACGTCCCGCAGCTCAAGCCGCGCGGCCTCGTCGGGACGAAGCCCGGTGTTGCCCATGAACAGCACATAGTCGTGAAAGGTCTCGCAGACTTCGCGCCAGCGCGGCTTGGGCGGGTTCTTCGCCCGCTCGCGCGTGGCTTCGTAAAGCAGCTTGTATTCCTCCGGCGAAAACCACGCCCGATGCTCGACCTTGCCGGACGTTTTGTAGGGCGCTGACATATCGGGCAACGCCGCGATCCATCCCTTGCGGTTGGCGGTCTTCAACACCTGCCGCAACGTGACGATCTCGCCATGAAGTGTGGCTCGCGCGGGCTTCTTCGGCTTGCCGGTTTTCGGATCGGTCCGCGATGTCTGGCGGTGAACCCGGTATTCCTGAACCTTGCCGGCCGTGATGTCCTCAAGTGCGGTATTGCCGAAGAAGGGCAGAAGATGAACGCGAACGTGTTCCGACTTCTGCTTCACATAGCCGGCGTTGCGCTCACCCAAGGTGATGACCTCGAACTCGCTGGTGAACGCAGTGGCGGCGTCCTCGAAACTCGGGCCGCTGGGCGTTCGCCGCCGCCGACCATCGGTCGGCGCGCCGGGTCCGGCGATCAAGGGCTGGACGGGGCCGTCCAGCAAAGGAGCGCCACCGCGCCGGCGTTGGCGGTCCTCGACGCATCGCTCCATATACCAATCGCGCGCGAAATCCTTGGCGGCGGCGAGGCTTTCT
The DNA here is from genome assembly GCA_031399025.1 of Erythrobacteraceae bacterium. Classification (GTDB taxonomy): domain Bacteria; phylum Pseudomonadota; class Alphaproteobacteria; order Sphingomonadales; family Sphingomonadaceae; genus CBDBZL01. The sequence continues at coordinate 7,459 of JANNOJ010000034.1, forward strand.
TCCTTGGTCGTCTGCCGGTGGTTGCGGCTGCCAAGGTAGGTCGCGCATTGCCAGAAGCGGCTGTTCTCACGCCGATAGACGTGAAGCGCCCCATCCATCAGCAGATGGCTTTCGATCGGCATTTCGAGAACTCCAAACTGTGTAAGACATGTGTAAGTCTTTTTGGAGGTCTCGACCTTGCCTAAACCATTGGTTTTTCGTGGTTTTTGGCTTATTTTTTTAGGCCAAACGCGATTTTGAGTCCGGCGCGTCTACCAATTCCACCACGCCCGCGCTTGCCACCGTTCGCTTCCGCTCCGGCGGCGCCGATGTTGCACCTAGCGCGTCTTCGGCCGCTTCGCGAGCCTAAACCTGGCGCCTCCCGAACCCTTGCCGAGCCTCAGCGCTTGCGCTCGCCGCGGCAATTGTCGCCTGGCAAACGGCGCTGCCGAGGGGGCGCGGCGTCGTGCGGGTGGTTGGCCGCGCACGCCGGCGGGTTCAAGCGGCTGCGGGCTTCACCGCGTCGGCCACCAGCTTGTGCAGGCGGGAATGCAGCGGATCGTTGGCGGCGATCAGCTGCGCATCGCAGATCGGCAGCGAGCGGCCGCGGAAATCGGTGACGAAGCCGCCCGCCTCGCGCACCAGCAGGCACCCCGCCGCGGTGTCCCAGGGCGCCAGGCCCGTCTCCCAGAACCCGTCGAAGCGCCCGGCGGCGACCCAGGCGAGATCGAGCGCGGCCGAGCCGAAGCGGCGGATGCCCGCCACGTTGGGTCCCACGGCGTCGAATATGCGGCTCCATTCGGCGAAATTGCCGTGGCCCTGGAACGGGATACCGGTGGCGAACAGCGCATCGCCCAGATTGCGCCGACCCGAGACGCGCAGCCGGGCGTCCTGCAGCCAGGCACCGCTGGCCTTCTCGGCCCAGAAGGTCTCGTCGGTGATCGGCTGGTAGACCACGCCCGCGACGACGTCGCCCCAGGGGTTGCCATCCGGGCCCGGGCCACCGAGCCGGGGCTCCTGCACGGCGATGGAGATGGCGAAATGCGGGATGCCGTGGAGGAAGTTGGTGGTGCCGTCGAGCGGGTCGATGATCCAGCGCGGCAGGGTCGGGTCGCCCTCTAGGGTGCCGCCTTCCTCGAGCACGAAGCCCCAGCCGGGGCGCGCCACCTTGAGCTCGTCCCACAGCGTGCGCTCGGCCTGCTGGTCGGCGCGGCTGACGAAATCGGACGGGCCCTTGCGGCTCACCTGCAGCTGCTCGACCTCGGCGAAATCGCGCCGCAGCTTGCCGCCCGCCTTGCGCGCGGCCTTCTCCATGACGCGGATGAGACCCGAGATCGCTGGCATGAAGGTGGTCTCAGCTCGCCTTGCCGACGTAGGCGCGCTCGTAGACGTCGACCACGATCCGCGTGCCCGCGCCGATGTGCGGCGGCACCATCACCCGCACGCCATTGTCGAGGATGGCGGGCTTGAAGCTGGAGGAGGCGGTCTGCCCCTTCACCACCGCATCGGCCTCGACGATGGTCGCCTCGACCTGCTCGGGCAGCGCGACGCTGATGGGCTTTTCGTCCCACAGCTCGAGCGTCACGTCCATGCCGTCCTGGAGGAAGGCGGCGGCATCGCCGATGAGGTCGGCGGGCAGGTTGATCTGCTCATAGGTGTCCTTGTCCATGAACACGAGGCTGTCGCCCTCGGCATAGAGGAACTGGAAATCCTTGGTGTCGAGCCGGACGCGCTCGATGGTGTCGGCGCTGCGGAAGCGGACGTTGGTCTTGCGGCCATCCTCGAGGTTCTTCATCTCGACCTGCATGTAGGCGCCGCCCTTGCCCGGCTGGGTGTGCTGGATCTTGGCGACCTTCCAGATGCCGCGTTCGTATTCCAGGATGTTGCCGGGACGGATGTCCACGCCGCTGATCTTCATGCTTGCGCCTTCGTGCGATGGGGCTTGGGAGGTGGACCCGCGCCCTAGCCGCCCCGGGCAGGCTCGGCAACCTCGGCAACCTCGGGGGCAGCGGCGGAAAATCAGGGCAGGATTGTGTCCGGTTCATGGATGGGCAAAGGTTGGGGTGCTAACCGGCGCGCATGTCCAAAGCCTTTTTCAACGCGCTGGCCGCCCTCGGGCTGGCCCTGATCGCCTTCGCTGCCTTTCCCGCGCTGGCCCAGGCGGACTTGCGCGAACAGGGGCAGATCGGCACGCTCGAGCGCGGGGCCTATGTCTGCGAGCTGCCGGGCGATGCCGCCGGCCGCGCCGGGATCGTGCAGGAGGAGCTCGGCTTCACCATCGCCAGCGCTTCGCGCTACAGCTCCCTTGGCGGCCCCGGGACCTACCTTCGCCGCGGTGGGCTGGTGGAGATGACCTCGGGTCCGCGTGCGGGCGAGCGCTACCAGATCGTCTCGGAACGTTTCCTGCGTCGGCTGGACGATGGCCAGCCCGGCCGGCTACGCTGCATCAAGCAGTGAGGCCCGCAACGCCGCTCACACGCGTTGCAAACACGGTCGGCATAGCCGCCGGGTCCAGCTTCGTCCCCTGCCAGGTTCGTCCGCTGATTGCCGGCAATCAGTCCGCTGTCAGCAGCGGATAGGGGTTGAACGCGGTCGCCGGCTCCCACCATTGCGCCTCCGGGATGGTGCGCAGGAGGGCAAAATGCAGATGCGGCGCGTCGGCGTCCGCGTTGCCGGTGGCGCCCACCGCGCCCAGGCGCTGGCCGCGGCGCACCTGTTGTCCTTCCGCGAGGCCCGGCGCGTAGCCGGCGAGGTGGGCATAGTACTGGATCGTCTCGCGGTCCGGCGAGCGTAGGTAGATCGTGACGCCGCCGGCCGGGCTTTGGTGGAGGCGCTCGATCGTCCCCGCCGCCGCCGCCACGACGGGCGTGCCCGTGGGCGCCATGATGTCGATCGCCTCGTGCAGCCGGGCGCCGTCGGCCCGGGGGTCGGCATAGGTATCGGCAAGCTGGTCGGCGGCGATGCCGGGCACGGGGATCGTCAGCGGGCCGATAGCGGGATCGGCGGGCAAGGCGCCGCCCGGCGGACGGGCGGACCCGGGAAGTCCGACAATGCGCAAGTCGGTGCCCAGCCAGATGCTCCCGAACAGGATCCACCCCGCCGACACCAGCGTGGCGGTGGCGACAATGGTGGTCAGACGGTCCGTGAACCTCAGCGTCATCGGGCGACTATAGGTGCTCTCGTTGCGCGGACCAGCCCTCAGGCCCGCGCTTCCACGATCGCGTCGGCGAAAGCGCGCACCGCGATCGCTTCATCGCCCGACCAGACCGCGCCGCTCACCGCCAGGAAATCCGCCCCCGCCGCCACCAGCGGCCGGCAATTGGCCGGCGTGATGCCGCCGATCGCGACCGAGGGAATCTCGATCATCCGGCTCCACCATTCGAGCAGCTCGAGCTCGGGCCGGTGCTCGCTGGGCTTGGTTTCGCTGGCGAAGAACGCGCCGAACGCCACGTAATCGGCGCCTGCCTCGCCTGCCTCCAGCGCGAGGTGGCGGCTGGCGTGACAGGTGACGCCGATCTGCGCCTCGGGGCCCAGCACCTGGCGGGCCTCACGCGGGTCCCCGTCCTGCTGGCCCAGGTGAACGCCATCGGCCCCGAGCCGCTTCGCCAGCGCTACGCTGTCGTTGACGATGAACGCCACCTCGCGCGCCCGGCAGATCTCCAGCAGCGGCGCCGCCAGCCGGGCCGCCTCGTGCTGGTCCACACCCTTGACCCGGAACTGGAAGGCCGCGACGGGACCTGCGCAGAGCGTGCGATCGAGCCGCGCCGCAAAGGCGCCAGTCACGTCCAGCGGCGAGATCAGGTAGAGCTGGCAGGAAGGCACCGGCGGCATGGCGTGGGCGGAACGGGGGCGGCGGGCGTCAGGCCGCCACCTTCTCGACACTGGCGCAATGGATCGCTTCGATCGCTTCGGCCAGGGCGGCGTCGAATTCCGCATCGTCCATGGTCACGCGCAGGTCGTCGAGCAGGGCGCGGCTGAAACTGGCGATCATGCCCGGATTTCTCGCCAGCTCGGCGCAGGCTGCGGTACGGCCGTAGCCGCCGGACAGCGCCACCACCTTGAGCACGCGCGGGTGGTCCACGAGTTCGCCATAGAAGCCCGGCTCCACCGGGATCGACAGCTTGAGCATGACCTGGCGGGCCCCCGGCTCATCCGCGCCCATGGCATCGAGATGCTTGAGGATTTCCTGCTTGAGGATCGCCTCGCCCTCGGCGCGATCCGCCGACTTGAGCGAATATTCGGGCTCGAGGATCGGCACCAGCCCGGCGGCCAGCACCTGTTCGCTCACCGCGAACTGCTGAGCGACGATGGCGGCGACGCCGTCGGGATTGGCCGCGCTCATCACCGAGCGCTCCTTGGTGCCGAACACGCCGAGCGCTTTGGCGCGCGCCAGCAGCGTTTCGAGCCCCGGCATCGGCTTCATCAGCTGGACGCCGTTGGCCTCGTCTTCCAGCCCCTGGTCGATCTTGAGGAACGGTATCACCCCCTTGGCGATCAGCGCCGCGGGCACCGGCACCCCATCGACCGTGCCGTCCATCGTCCGTTCGAACAGGATGGCGCCCACCACTTTCTCGCTCGAAAAGCTGGGCGAGCGGATGATCCGGCAGCGCATCGCGTGGATCAGGGCGTACATCTCCTCCTCGCCGCTCCACTCCTCGTCGGCGATGCCGTAGGCGCGCAGCGCCTTGGGGGTCGAGCCGCCCGATTGGTCCAGCGCGGCGATGAAGCCGTTGGCGGCTCTGAGGCGGGCGGTCATGTCCTCGTGGTTCATGGGTTTTCTCCAGGCGGCATGTTGATGAAATACATACACGAGGGGACGTGCGGTGGGATGGCACGGGCGGCGGATGGAGGAAAGGCGCTAGCGCATGAGCGCCGCCACTCCGGGCAGCTCCTTGCCTTCCATCCATTCCAGGAACGCGCCGCCGGCGGTGGAGACGTAGGTGAACTGGTCCGCCACGCCCGCGGCGGCCAGCGCCGCCACGGTGTCGCCGCCGCCGGCCACCGAGACCAGCGAGCCTTCCCGCGTCAGCGCCGCGGCGGTACGCGCCAGCGCCATTGTGGCGGTGTCGAAGGGCGGGGTCTCGAACGCGCCCAGCGGGCCGTTCCACACCAGCGTGCGGCAGGTCTTGAGCACATCGGCCAGCGCCTCGGTCGCCTGCGGGCCGACATCCAGGATCATCTCGTCGGCGGCGACCTCGTGCACATTGCCGGTGCGCAGGCTCGGCGGATTGGCGGCGAACTCGGTGGCCAGCACGACATCGTAAGGCAGGTGGACGGTACAACCGGCGCGGTCCGCCGCCGCCATGATTTCCACGACCTGCGCTGCCAGATCGTGCTCGCACAGCGATTTGCCGACAGCCACGCCCCTGGCTGCAAGAAAGGTGTTGGCCATGCCGCCGCCGATGATGAGGTGCCCGACCTTGCCGACCAGGTGTTCGAGCACCGCCAGCTTGGTCGAGACCTTGGCCCCGCCCACCACTGCGGCGACCGGCGGCTGGGGATGGCCGAGCGCCCGGTCGAGCGCTTCCAGCTCGGCCTGCATCGCGCGGCCGGCAAAGGCGGGCAGCAGCTGCGCCAGCCCCTCGGTGGAGGCATGCGCGCGGTGCGCTGCGGAAAAGGCGTCGTTGACGTAGAAATCGCCGTTCGCCGCGATCTCCCGGGCGAACCCGGGATCGTTCGCCTCCTCGCCCGGCCAGAAGCGGGTGTTCTCGAGCAGGCCGATGTCGCCCGGGCCGATGATGCCGAGCGCCTGCGCCACCACCGGGCCGGCGACTTCGGAAATGTACATCAGCCGGCGGCCGAGCACCTGTTCGACATCGCCCTGCACCATGCTGGTCGACATGGTCGAATTGCGCTGGCCGCCGGGTCGGCCGAAATGCGCCAGCAGCAGCACCTTGGCGCCCGCGTCCGCCAGTTCCAGGATGGTCGGGGCGACAGCGCGCGCGCGGGTGAGATCGGTCGCCCGGCCCCCGTTCATCGGCAGGTTGAGGTCGACCCGGACCAGCGCCACCTTGCCGCGCACCTCGCCGATCTCGCCCGCAAGGTCATCAAGCGTCCTGAACCGGCTCATTCGAAACCTCCGCTCACCCTGAGCTCGTTGTAGGGTCGAGGATCGGGCGAAGCGCGCTCGTCCTTCGCCAGCCGAGGACGGGCGGAGACCCGAACGACACCATGTTACAGCAGGCCGGCCATCACCCCGGCGGTATCGATCATGCGGTTGGAGAAACCCCATTCGTTGTCGTACCACGACACTACGCGCACCAGTCTGCCCTCCAGCACCGCGGTCTCGAGGCTGTCGAGGGTGGAGCTGGCCGGATAATGGTTGAAGTCGCTGGAGACGAGCGGCTGGTCGGTATAGTCGAGCACGCCCTTCATCGGGCCGTCCGCCGCGGCCTTGAGCGCGGCGTTGATCTCGTCCTTGGTGGTGTCGCGCGAAGGGGTGAACACCAGGTCGACCAGCGAGACGTTGGGCGTGGGCACGCGGACCGACGAGCCGTCGAGCTTGCCCTTCAGCTCGGGCAGCACCAGGCCGACCGCGCGCGCGGCGCCGGTGGTGGTGGGGATCATGTTGAGCGCCCCGGCGCGCGCCCGGCGCAGGTCCTTGTGGATCTGGTCGAGGATGCGCTGGTCGTTGGTGTAGGAATGGATCGTGGTCATGAAGCCGCGCTCGATCCCCACCGCATCGTTGAGCACCTTGGCCACCGGCGCGAGGCAATTGGTGGTGCAGCTGGCATTGGAGACGATCAGGTCCTCAGCGGTGAGCACGTCGTGGTTCACGCCGTAGACGATGGTGGCAGATACGCCGGTGGCGGGCGCGGAGATCAGCACCCGCTTGGCGCCCGCGTCCAAGTGCGGCTTGGCCTCGTCGTGCGACTGGAAGAAGCCGGTGCATTCCAGCACGATGTCCACGCCCATGGCGCCATGCGGCAGCTTGCCGGGATCGCGCTCCTTGGTGACGGCGATGTCGTGGCCGTTCACGGTCATGGAATCGGCGTCCGAGGTCACCGTGCCGGGAAAGCGTCCGTGGGTGCTGTCGAAGGCGAACAGCAGCGCGTTGTCCTTGGGCGAGGCGAGGTCGTTGATGGCGACGAGCTCGAGGTCGTGGTCGTCGCGCTCGAGAATGGCGCGCGCGACCAGGCGGCCGATCCGCCCGAAACCGTTGATCGAAACCTTCGTCGTCATGCCCCTTAACTCCTTTGTCCGCCTAGTTTTTCCATGATCTGCGGGACGATCGCCGCGACGGTGAAGCCGAAATGTTCCAGCAGGTCCTCGATCTGGGCCGAGGCGCCGAAGCGATCCAGGCCGATCGTGAGGCCGTTCGCCCCCCCACCACCATGCGTATAGCGCTCCCACCCGAAGGTGGCGCCCGCCTCGATGCTGACGCGCAGGATTTCTCCCGGCGCCGCATCGGGCAGGATGTCGTTCCTATAGGCGGCGTCCTGCTCCTCGAACAGCTCGGCGCACGGCATCGAGACGACGTCGGCGCCCAGGCCCTGGCCTTCCAGCGCATCGGCTACCTGCAGCGCCAGCGCCACCTCGGAGCCGGTGGCGATGAGGATGACCCGGCGGGCCGCCGCCGCGCGGCGCAGGCGGTAGGCGCCCCTGGCGCACCGGTTCTCGCGCGCATCGTCGCGCAGGCCCGGCAGGTTCTGGCGGGTGAGCGCCAGCACGCTGGGCCGGCTGGGCTGGGCGATGGCGATCTCCCAGCATTCGGCGCATTCGAGCGCATCGGCCGGGCGCATCACCAGCAGGTTGGGCACCGCCCGCAAGGATGCCAGCTGCTCCACCGGCTGATGCGTCGGGCCGTCTTCGCCAAGGCCGATGGAATCGTGCGTCATCACGTAGATCACCCGCACCTGCTGCAAGGCCGAGAGGCGAATGGCGGGCCGGCAGTAATCGGAGAAGATCAGGAAGGTGCCGCCATAGGGGATGACGCCGCCATGCAGCGCCATGCCGTTCATCGCCGCGCCCATGCCGAATTCGCGGATGCCGTAATAGACGTAGCGCCCGGCGTAATCGGCGGCGGTAAGCGGCGTGGTCGAGGGCGTCTTGGTGTTGTTCGAGCCGGTGAGATCGGCCGAGCCGCCGAGCAGCGCGGGCACCGTGCGGGTGAGTACCGCGAGCGCCGCTTCGCTCGACTTGCGGGTGGCCATCTTGGGCTTGGAAGCGGCGAGCGAGGCCTTGTATTCGGCCCAATCGGCCAGCGGTGGCAGGGTGCCGGCCATGCGCGCGGCGAACTCGGCGCCGCGTTCGTGGGCGGCGAGGCGCTGCCGCCACGCGCCGTGCTGCGCCTGGCCGCGCCTGCCGGCCTCGCGCCATTGGCCGAGCACATCTGCAGGGATGGTGAAGGCGGGATGCTCCCAGCCCAGCGTCTGGCGGGCGGCGGCCACTTCCTGCTCGCCCAGCGCGGCGCCGTGGGTGGCGCTGGTGCCCTGCTTGGTGGGCGCGCCCATCCCGATGACGGTGCGGCAGGCGATCAGCGAGGGGCGCGGATCGGCCAGTGCCTCGTCGAGCGCGCGGCGCACGCCGCCGGTATCGTGACCGTTGCACTCCACCACGTGCCAGCCGGTCGCGAGGTAGCGCGCGCGGATGTCCTCGCTGGTGGACAGCGCGGTGCTGCCGTCGATGGTGATGCGGTTGTCGTCCCACAGCACGTTGAGGCGCCCCAGCTTGAGGTGGCCGGCGAGGCCGATCGCCTCGTGGTTGACGCCCTCCATCAGGCAGCCGTCGCCCGCGACCACCCAGCTGCGATGATCGACCAGGTCGTCGCCGAACTCGGCATTGAGATGCCGCTCGGCGATCGCCATGCCCACCGCCATGGCCAGGCCCTGCCCAAGCGGGCCGGTGGTGGCCTCGATGCCCGCGACGAGGAAATTCTCGGGGTGCCCCGCGCAGGGGCTGCCGAGCTGGCGGAAGTGGCGGATCTCCTCGAGTGTGGGGTGCGCATGACCGGTGAGGTGGAGCAGCGAATAGAGCAGCATCGAGCCATGCCCGGCCGACAGCACGAAGCGGTCGCGGTCGGCCCAATCGGGTGCGGCGGCGTCGAATTTGAGGTATTCGCTCCACAGCACCGTCGCCGCGTCCGCCATGCCCATCGGCATGCCCGGATGGCCCGAATTGGCCGCCTCCACCGCGTCCATCGACAATGCCCGGATGGCGTTCGCCATCGGCGAGAAACGGGCGGTGTCGGGGCTCATGAGCAAGCGCTCCTGCATGGGATGGATCGTGATTCGGGCGCGGGGGTTTCTTGGGCGTGCCCCGGCTGCCGCGTCAAGCGCGCCCGACCGCCCTGCCGGCGGGGTCGATGACCCGCCGGTCCCTGCCCGAGCGCCGCTTTCCGGCTTATTCACAGCTATGCCGCCTCAGGCTTTATGCCGCCCGGCGATTTCGCACTATCAGGCAGGTTCATGGACCAACAGCGCATGACAGCGGCGATTTCCCGGATCGAGGCCGCCGCCGAGCGGATCGCCCTGGCCGCGCGCGAGCGGGCTCCTTCGGCCGCCGCGGAGGAGCTCGCCCGGCGCCATCGCCGGCTGCGCGAAGAGGCCGCTTCGGCGCTGGCCGAACTCGACCAGCTGATCCTGGAGCTCGAGCCATGAGGGCGGGCGCGGCACAGGCGCGCGAGGAGTTCGTGGCCGGTAGCCCCAAGCCGACGGATGTCACCCTGTCGATCGGCGGGCGGCGCTACAAGCTCGGCTGCGCGCCCGGGGAGGAGGAGCACATCGCCATGCTCGGCCGGGCGATCGACGGCAAGCTGGCGGCCGCGGCGGGGCTGGCGCGGCAATCGGAAACGCAGACGCTGCTGTATGCCACGCTGCTGCTGGCCGACGAGCTGCACGAGCGCGCCACCGCGAGCGACGAACGCGATTCCCGCGCCGATGCGGCCGATCCGCTCGCCGAGCCGCTGGAACGCTTGGCCGAAAAGCTGGAAACGCTCGCCCTAAGGCTTGAGGGTGGACCCCCGAGCGCCTAGATAGGTGAATGGCGGAACTGCCCGGCACGAGCCGCATGAAAATCCCTGAGGCTATAAGCAATCCAAGGGGGCTGTCCCTGTCCGTTCTGGTGGGTTCGTCCTGCGGTCCGAGGCAAATGGTTCCCACCTGACGTCGAGGCGTCGGAGGATTTCCCGGCAACGACCCATGGTGGTTCCGCCACCCCATGCCGGCGAGTTTCACCCGCGCAGTGCGGGAACCCTGAACATTTATCACCCGCTCACCCCGAGCTTGGCGAAGGGTCGTTTTTGCTTCTAGCGCGGCATGCCAGGGGAGAACGGTCGTGGGCCTTAGGCCAGCTTTTCTTCGGCCAGGATCAGGACCAGCGGATCGGGTGTGATGAGCGCAATCGCCGAGCAGAAAGCCGCCCTGCGCAAGACCCTGCGCCAGGCCCGCCGCGACCATGCGGCGAGCCTGCCCGCCGAGGTGAGCGCGCTGGTCTTCCGCCGCCCCCCGGCCGCGGTGCTCAAGCTGGTGGCGCCGGGCGCCGCCATCGGGCTTTATCGCGCCGGCCCGGGCGAAGCGCCGTCCGGGTCCTACATCCGCTTCTTCTTCGAGCAGGGCCACCCGGTCGCGCTGCCGCGGATCGAGGACCGCGCCACCCCCATGACCTTCCACCGGCACACCGACCCGTTCGATGAAAGCGACCTGGAAGCCGGGCCGCTGGGCCTGCGGCAGCCTGCCGCGGCGGCCGAGCAGGTGATCCCCCAGGTGCTGTTCCTGCCGCTGGTCGGCTTTACCGAGCGCGGCGAGCGGCTGGGCTGGGGTGGCGGGTTCTACGACCGCTGGCTGGCCGCGCATCCCGGCACGATCGCGATCGGCCTCGCCTGGGACGTGCAGCGGGTCGAGAAGCTGCCGCTCGAGCCGCACGACCTGCCGCTCACCGCGGTGGTCACGCCGACCCGGCTCTACGGGCCGTTCTGATGCGCCAGCAACCGACCTGGCGCATTCCCGCCGGCGTGCTGCTGCTGCTGGCCGGCATTATCGCCTATGCGCTGGGCGTGGTGCTGCTCTCGCCGCTGATCGAGCGGCTGCCGGTGCTGGTTCAGACCGTCGCCTACCTGGTGCTGGGCCTGGCCTGGCTGCTGCCGCTGCGGCGTTTTCTGATCTGGATGGAGACCGGCCGCTGGCGCCCGCCGGAACACCCGGCGCGGGACGACTAGGGGGCTGGTGCCCGAACTGCCCGAAGCCCCGGCCGATCGCAGGCGGGTGGAGCGGCAGTGCCGGCATGTCGTGGGTCGGTTGCGCCATTGGGGGACGATGGCGAGGCGGCACCTGCGGGATGCAGCAAACGCGCGCTTTGCGCACCGCCGGCAAACAGGTACAAGTCACCTATGTCGGCAGCCGCCATCGCCCTCAACCGCTTCGGCCTCGGCGCCCGCCGCGGCGAGGTCGCGCCCGACCGCCCGCGCGCCTGGTTGCTCGACCAGCTCGCGCGGTTCGAGCCACTCCCGCCGGCAATCGCCGCGCTGCCGCCGTCCGGCGCCGTCGCGGGCGCCACCGCCGAATTCTACGAGCTGCAGCGCCGCGACAGCGAACAGCGCCGCGAGCGCGGCCGGCAGGCGCGGCAAAGGGCGCGCGGCGCCGCCGGCTCTGCCCCGCCAGCCATGGCCGGTGCGCCCGAGGAGCCGATGATGGCCGGGGGCGAGCGCGACGAGCGCCGCGAGCGCGGCGGCAACGCGCTCGCCGAGACGCGCGGTTTCGCCCAACAGCAGGCGAACCAGTACCATCTGGCCGCCGCCGCCGCGCGGGCGCAGGTGGCGCTGACCAGCCCCACCCCGTTCGCCGAGCGGCTGGTGCATTTCTGGGCCAACCATTTCGCCATCTCGGTCGACAAGCAGAGCGCCAAGGGCCTCGCCGGTCCGCTCGAGTTCGAGGCCATCCGCCCGCATCTGACCGGCACCTTCGGGGCCATGCTGCAGGCGGTGGAGCGGCATGCGGGGATGCTGGTCTATCTCGACCAGGCCAGCTCGGTCGGCCCGCACTCGGCGGCCAGCCAGCCCGGCCGGCGCCGGCGCCCGAGCGAGGCCGAGGGGCTGAGCGAGAACCTGGCGCGCGAGATCCTCGAACTGCACACGCTGGGGGTGCGCAGCGGCTACGACCAGGCGGACGTGACCGAGTTCGCCGCGGCGCTCACCGGGTGGACGGCCAGCGGCCTCGTCCAGGGCGGGATCGGCCGCTTCGTCGATGCCTCGGGCACGCCCGGCAGCTTCGTCTTCGCCCAGCAGCTGCACGAGCCGGGCACGCGCATCGTGCTCGGCCGGACGTTCCCCCAGCCGGGCGAAGGCCAGGCCAGCGCGATCCTCGACATGCTGGCCAGCCATCCGGCGACCGCCCGTCACCTCGCCGCCAAGCTCGCCCGGCACTTTGCCGGCGATGTCCCGCCGCCGGCGCTCGCGGATCGGCTGGAGGCCGCCTTCCTGGAGAGCGGCGGCGACCTGGCGAGCCTCTACCGGGTGCTGGTGGAGGCGCCCGAATGCTGGGTGGCGCAGCCGGTCAAATTCCGCACTCCCTGGGAATGGAGCATCGGGGCCATGCGCGCGCTCGGCACCGAGCAGATCGACCCGCAGGCGCTTCATTCGCTGCTGCGGCAGCTCGGCCAGCCGGTGTGGCAGCCGGGCTCGCCGGCCGGCTGGGACGATGCCGCCGCGAGCTGGGCCGCGCCCGATGCGCTGATGCGCCGGGTCGAAGCGGCCGAGCGCATGGCCGGGCGCACGAGCGTCCCGATCGATGCCCGCGCGCTCGCCGCCCAGCTCCACCCAGGCGCCCTGAGCGCCACCACGACGCAGGCGATCGCCCGGGCCGAGAGCCCCGGCCAGGCGCTGGCGCTGCTGCTCGTCGCGCCCGAGGCGATGCGGAGGTAACATGCTCAAGCTTTCCCGCCGCAGCTTCGTCATCACCGGGGGCGCGGCCATCGCCGGCGGCGCGGCGCTGGCGTTCTCGTCGCAGGGCGCCCGGGTGAGCGTGGCGCGGGCCTCGACCGAGCAGCGTTTCGTGTTCATCATCCAGCGCGGCGCGGCCGACGGCCTGGCCACGCTGGCGCCGGTGGGGGACCCGGCCTTCGCCGCCCAGCGCGGCGTGCTGGCCAGGGATTTCGACGATGCTGCGCCGCTCGACGGGATGTTCGCGCTGCACCCGTCATTGCGGGAGATCGGCGGGCTGTATGCCGCCAACCAGGCCCTGTTCGCCCACGCGGTCGCCTCGCCCTATCGCGAGCGCTCGCATTTCGACGGGCAGAACGTGCTCGAGACCGGCGGCGAGGCGGCCTATGCGATGAAGGACGGTTGGCTCAACCGCCTCCTCGCGCTGCTGCCGGAGGAGGACGCCCGGGCGATCGCGGTGGCCGCCACCATGCCGATGGCGCTGCGCGGACCGGTGCAGGTGTCGAACTATTCGCCGGCCGGCCTGCCCGAAGCCTCCGACGACCTCATGGCGCGGGTGTCGCTGCTCTACGCCGAGGATCCGCAGCTGCACGCCGTCTGGGAACAGGCGCTCGCCACCCGGCTGCTGGCCGGCGACCTCGCCCCCGCCAACGGCCGCAATGCCGCCGCCAGCGGCGCCTTGGCGGGGCGGCTGCTGGCCGGCGAGGAAGGGCTGCGGATCGCGATGATCGAGACCGGCGGCTGGGACACCCATGCCGGGCAGCGCCCCCGGCTGACCGGGCTCCTGCGCAGCCTCGACGGGATCGTGGGCGCGCTCAAGCAGGAACTCGGGCCCGCCTGGGCGCATACGCTGGTGCTGGTGGCGACCGAGTTCGGCCGCACCGCCAAGGTCAATGGCAGCCAGGGCACCGATCACGGCACGGCTTCACTGGCCATGCTGCTGGGCGGCGCGGTCAATGGCGGGCGAGTGATCGCCGATTGGCCGGGCTTGAACGATGCCGCGCTGCTCGAAGAGCGCGACCTGCGGCCCACACTCGGGCTCGACCGCCTGGTCGCCGGCGCCCTGGCCGAACATTTCGCGCTCGACCCGGCGCGCCTGGCGGGCGCGTTGTTCCCCCATGGCGGATCGGCACCGCTCAGCGGCCTGGTGAACAGCGCCCGCGCCGTCGCCTGAGCCCAGGGCGACGGTCCGGCGGACCGGCCTGGTCCGCGCGTCCCCGCCCTGACCGTCGTCCGCCGGCCAAGTCAGGCGATACTTACTTGTTGCCATCGCGCCGCGGCGTGCCCATCGTGCCCGCGGCAAATCCGCCATTTGCAGGAGGCGACGTGCGGCTTCTCCCCCGATCTCACCTGATGCGGGCGCTGGCGGGCGCCGCCCTGCTGGCGGCCTGGTGCCATGCCGGCGCGCCCGCTTCGGCCCAGGAGCCGCGGGAGGCCGCCACCCCCGCGGAACGGCGCAAGGTCATCATCGACGACGACGGCTTCGGCCTCATGCATCTGATGCTCCTCAACGCGCCGCAGGTGGAGGTGATCGGCATCACCACCATCAGCGGCAATGTCTGGGCCAACCGCCTCACCGCCCAGACGCTGCGCGGCCTCGAGCTGTTCGGCAAGACCCAGGTGCCGGTCTACCGGGGCGCCACCTACCCGCTGCTCAATTCCGAGGTGCTGACCGAGCGCTGGGAGGCGCTCTACGGCAAACTCACCTGGAAGGGCGCGTGGATGAAGGAGTGGGTCGAGCCCACGCTGCAGGCCACCCCGCCCTATTTCGGGCCGAACGATCCGGTCGAGCTGCCGGGCGGCAACCCCACCATCACCGCGCAGCGCGAGATCGCCGCGATCGCCCTCATCCGCCTGGTCCGGGCGCATCCGGGCGAGATCACCATCTTCGCCGCCGGGCCGATGACCAACCTCGCGCTGGCCCAGCGGCTCGACCCCGAATTCGCCTCGCTCGCCAGGGAACTGGTCTATATGGGCGGCAGCTTCAACCCGCAGCAGGCGCTCGACAACGAGCCCGCCGCCGAGTTCGCCCGCGAGTTCGCCAACACGCCGCGCCGCGAGTTCAACATCCGCTTCGATCCCGAGGCCGCCAGCATCGTCTCGCGCAGCCCCTGGCGGCGAATCACCATCCTGCCGATCGATCCCACCACCGCCACCCAGCTCACCCCCGCGCTGCTCGCCCGCCTCGCCCAGGTCGCCAGCCCGGCGGTCGCCGAGTTCATTTCCGGGATCGAGGCGGCCAGCTTCCCGCTGTGGGACGAGAGCGCGGCGGGTATCTGGCTCGAGCCCGCGATCATCACCGCCAGCGAGACCTTGCTGGTCGATTACAACACGCAGTTCGGCCCGGGTTACGGCGACACGCTGAGCTGGTTTGCGCCCTATGCCCCCGGCCTCGGCGAGCAACCGGCCACCGTGGTGCGCCGGGTCGACCCCGCGCGGCTGGAGGCGCTGATGGTCGAGCTCGTCGGCAACAGCCGCGGCGAATGACCGACCAGCCGGCCACCGACGCACTCGCCGCCTTCGCCGCCGGCCTGCCCAAGGCCGAGCTGCACCTGCATATCGAAGGCACGCTCGAGCCCGAGCTGATGTTCGACCTGGCCCGGCGCAACCGCATCGCCCTGCCCTACGCCTCGGTCGAGGAGCTGCGGGCCGCCTACCGCTTCGCCCGGCTGCAGGATTTCCTCGACATCTACTATGCCGGGGCCGACGTCCTGCGCACCGAACAGGACTTCTTCGACCTTGCCACCGCCTATTTTGCCCGCGCCGCTGCGGACAATGTCCGCCACGCCGAGATCATGTTCGATCCGCAGACGCACACCGATCGCGGCATCGCCTTGTCGGTCGTCATCGAGGGCCTGCTCGCGGCCATGCGCCAGGCGGAGCGCGACCACGGCATCACCGGCGGCCTCATCCTGTGCTTCCTGCGCCACCTGTCGGAGGAGGCGGCGCTGCGGACCCTGGCCCAAGCCGAGCCCTGGTACGAGCACCTGCTGGGCGTGGGGCTCGATTCGTCCGAACAGGGCTACCCGCCGGGCAAGTTCGCGCAGGTCTTCGCCCGCGCGGGCGCGATCGGCCTCAGGCGGGTCGCGCATGCCGGGGAGGAAGGCCCGCCGGCTTACGTGACCGAGGCGCTGGACGTGCTCGCGGTTGACCGGATCGACCACGGCAACCGTGCGCTGGAGGATCCGCTGTTGGTCGAGCGGCTGGCGCGCGACGGGATTACGCTTACCGTCTGCCCGTTGTCGAACCTGCGGCTATGCGTCATCGACGCCATGCCCAGCCACCCGATGCGCCGGATGCTCGATGCCGGCCTCAAGGCCACGGTCAACTCCGACGATCCGGCCTATTTCGGCGGCTACGTGAACGCCAATTTCGCCGCCCTGGCGGCCACCGGCGCCTACGACCGCGGGGATTTCGCCACCCTGGCGCGCAACAGCTTTACCGGCTCGTTCCTGCCGCAAGCGCGCATCGTTCACCATATCGCCACGATCGAGGCCTATCTGGCCACTGCCTGACGCGCCCGCGGCACGACGTGCGGGGCCATTTGTCAGGCCTGGCCGTTTGCTTTATGACGGAGTGGGAAGAGGAGAGCATGGTGGCCAGCAAAGCCAGCGGAGCGGCCCCGGTTGGGGGCCGGCGGCGCGATGCCGAACGCACGCGCGCGACCATCCTCAACGCCGCCACCCGCGAGTTCGGCGCCAACGGGTTCTCGGGCGCGCGCATCGAACGGATCGCGCGCTCCGCCAGATGCAACATCCGCCTGCTCTACCACTATTTCGGCAGCAAGAAGCAGCTCTATATGGCCGTCCTCGAACGCGCCTATACCGACCTTCGCGGGCAGGAAGGCGCGCTGGATTACGACTATGCCGACCCGCTCGGCTGCGCCGAGAAGCTGCTGCGCTTCACCTTCGGCTATTTCGAGGAAAACCCCGATCACGAGGGCCTGCTGCGGACCGAGAACATGATGCGCGGCAAGTTCGTCACCCAGTCCACCGTGGTGCCCGAGGCGGCGGCGCGGCTGCAAGCCACGCTGCGGCGGATCCTCGAGGCGGGCGAGCGGACCGGGCAGATCCGCTCGGGGATCGACCCGGTGCAGCTATACGTCACCGTCATCGCGCTCAGCCGCTTCCATCTGGCCAACGCCTGGTCGCTCGGCACCCTGCTCGACACCGATCTCACCACCCCGCAATGGCGCGGGCAACGGCTCGAGCATTCGGTCGAATTGTTGCGCGCCTGGCTCACCAACGGCGTCCCCGCCAAGCCGCGCCGCCCGGCAGTGGCCCAGCCAGAGCTGGCCTTCTAGCCGCCCCCCGGGGCGCCGGTCGGCTGTTCGGGCGCCAGCCGCCCGATCCGCCGGGCGATGATGGCGCAGGCGGTCAGCTGGAGCTGGTGGTAGAGCATCACCGGCAATAGCATCGCCCCGATCTCGGCGGGAGCGAACAGCACGCCGGCAATCGGCACGCCGCTCGCCAGGCTCTTGACCGTGCCGGCGAACCGCAGCACGATCGCATCCTCGCGCGGCAGGCGCAGCAGCTTGCCGGCGGCGCGGGTGAAGCCCAGCACCACCGCCAGCAATGCCAGGCAGCAGGCGAGCAGGATCGCCAGGTCGGCGGCGCCCAGCTGCTGCCACAATCCCGCCACCACCGCGGCGCCGAAGGCAGTGTAGACGATCAGGAGGATCGATCCGCGGTCGACCGTGGCGACCAGCCGGCGGTGGCGGCCCACCCAGGCGCCGATCCAGGGCTGCAGCAGGTGCCCGGCCACGAACGGCAGCAGCAATTGCCCGGCGAGCTTGCCCGCCACCGCGAGCGAGAAGGCGATCCCGCTGCGCTCAAGCAGCAAGAAGGCCAGCAGCGGCGTGAGCACGATGCCCAGCAGGTTGGAGAACGAGGCGGCGCACACCGCCGCCGCGACATTGCCGCGCGCCACCGAGGTGAAGGCGATCGACGATTGCACCGTGGAGGGCAACAGCGTCAGGAACAGCACTCCCGAAGCGAGCGGCGCGGCCAGTCCGGGCATGGCGGCAAGACCGAGCCCCAGCAGCGGGAACAGGACGAAGGTCGTCGCCAAGACCGCCAGATGCAATCGCCAGGCGGTGAGGCCGCCGACGATGACCGCGCGCGACAGCTTGGCGCCGTGGAGGAAGAACAGCAGCACGATGCCGGCATCGGCCGCCGCTCCCGCCAGCGGCACGAAGGCGCCGCGCGCCGGCAGCAGGCTGGCGAGCAGCAGCGTCGCGAGCAGCGCCATGATGAAGGGGTCGAACACCGGGGCGAGCCGGCGGATCATGCCCGCACGGCAGCGGCATCGTCGCGGTGATGCGCCAGGCGCCCGGCTATGTAAGTGGCCGCGATCGCCCGGTCGTCGCCCAGCACCTGGAGCGCGAACAGCGTCTCGGCGAGGCTCGCGCCGGCGGTGCGCCGGGCCAGGAGCGGTGTCGCGGCCGGATCGAGCACGACGAAATCGGCCTCCTGTCCCTCCTCCAGCGCGCCCACCGCGTCGCTTATGCCCAACGCCCGAGCACCCGCGGCGGTGGCCAGATACAACGCGCGGAACGGATCGAGCGCCGTTCCGCGCAGCTGGCACACCTGGTAGGCGGCGCCCATGGTGGCGAGCAATGACAGGCTGGTTCCCGCGCCCACGTCGGTCCCCAGCGCCGTGCGCACCCCGGCCGCGGACAAACCGGCCAGATCGAACAGGCCCGAGCCGAGGAACAGGTTGGAGGTGGGGCACAGCGCGAGCGATGATCCCGCTTGCGCCAGGCGCGCGCCTTCCCGCCCGCCCAAGTGCACGCCGTGGGCGAACACCGAGCGCGGCCCGACCAGGCCGAAGCGGTCGTAGACATCGAGATAATCGCAAGCTTCGGGAAAGCGTTGCGCCACTGCGGCGATCTCGGCCGGGTTCTCCGCCAGATGCGTGTGCAAGAGGACGCCCGGATGCGCCGCCAGCAATTCGCCGGCGAGCGCCAGCTGCGGGTCGGACGAAGTGAGCGCGAAACGCGGGGTGAGCGCGTATGTCAGCCGCCCCCGATTGTGCCAGCGGGCAATCAGCGCCTCGCTCTGGGCGCGGCCCGACGCGGGCGTATCGCGCAGGCCCTCCGGCCCCAGGTCCATCAGCACCTTGCCCGAGACGATCCGCATTCCCCGCCGTTCGGCCGCCGCGAACAAAGCCGTCACCGATTGCGGATGCACGGTGGGGAAGACCAGCGCGCTGGTGGTGCCGTTGCGCAGCAATTCGCCCAGGAAGAACTCCGCCGTCTGGGCGCAATAGGCCGGGTCGGCGAACCGCTTCTCGATGGGAAAGATGTGCCGCTCCAGCCATTCGAGCAGCTGCGCGCCGTGCGAGGCGATCCGCTCGACCTGCGGGTAATGGACATGCGCGTCGATGAAGCCGGGGGTGATGATGCGGCCGGGCCAGGCGATCAGCTCGAGGTCGGAGAACTTCGCCGCGAGCGCGGCATAAGCCCCCCGCGCCAGGACGCGGCCCTCTTCCACCACCAGCATGCCGTCGGGCTCATAGCGAATGGCCGCGCCGCCCTCGCCCGCCGGATCGCGCGGGACGCCGAGCAGCGCGGCGCGGTAGGCCGTGCGCTTCAAGCCGCGGGCTCGCCGAGCGCGAGCAGCTGGGCGACGGTCGCGATCGCGATGGCGGCGGGGGATTTGCCGGGCACCTGCGGCAGCCCGATGGGGCAGGTGAGGCGCGCGCTGTCGATGCGCTCCTTGGCCAGCCGCGCCACGAACCGGGCGCGCTTGGTGGCCGAGCCGATCATGCCGACGAAGCGCGCCTCCCCCGCCAGCGCCGCGGCGAGCAGGCGATAATCGAGCGCGTGATCGTGCGTGAGGATGACCACCGCCGAATCGGGCGCGGCCCCG
>JANNOJ010000017.1:0-2455 GCA_031399025.1 Erythrobacteraceae bacterium
GTTGGGCATGGTTCAGCTTTCGTTTGCGGCCTGCGGGCCGGGGGCGTTGCGCTTGCGTGTCCGAGATATCACGTTCTGCGCCAAAGTCTCCAACGCGGCGCGCAAATCCGCATCACCAATGCTTGAAAGCGGCTCGGCGAAGCGGGCGATATCGGGCGGCGGCTCCGCGCGCCGTTCGTGCGCGAACGGCGCGGGCGCCTCGGCGAGGCCCGCCTGGGCGATCTGGATGCGCCCGACCACGCCGGGCCCGAGCGCCGCGTTGACGCGCTCGCGCACGATCGGCAGCAGCATCTGGACCCGAGGGCCGTTCGCGCCGAGCACGCCGAGCGTGAGCAGGCCGCCCGCCGGGCCGCGGGCGGGGGTGAGCTTGACCGGGCGTGCGATCGCGGCGATTTCGGGGCCGGCGATGTCGGACCACAGCGCCTTGATCCGGGCGTCGAGATACCCGCGCCGGGTCGCCGCGGCCCGGGTTTGCGCGGCGATCAGCACGCCCGCCTGGCGAAAGCCGCGAAAGCGGCGCGGCGGTTTGTCTGTCTCGCGGTCGCGCTGGGGCTCGACTTTCGCGCGGTCGCGCTGGGGCTCGAGTTTGTTTTTGGCGCGGTCGCGCTCGGGCTTGTCTTTCGCGCGCTGCGCGTCAGTGTCGTCGGCCATGTCGAAGACGTCCCCTTTGATTAACCATAGCGCCGAGGAGCCGGCTTGTCAGGGGCGCGACGCGTCGTTCGAGCAAGAACCGCCGGGGGCGGACATCCTCGCGGCGGAGATCCTCGTCTGGTACGATCGGTCGGCGCGGCGGCTGCCGTGGCGCACGCCGCCAGGATCCGGCGTGGGCGCCGATCCCTACCGCGTCTGGCTGTCCGAGGTGATGCTGCAGCAGACGACGGTGGCGGCGGTAAAGGGCTATTTCGCGGCGTTCGTCTCACGTTGGCCGCGCGTCGAAGACCTGGCCGCGGCCGCGGACGGCGACGTGATGGCCGCCTGGGCGGGATTGGGGTACTACGCGCGCGCCCGCAATCTGCTCGCGTGCGCACGCGCGGTGGCGGGCGACCTCGGCGGGCGATTTCCCGACAGCGAAGCCGGACTGCGGGCGTTGCCGGGGGTGGGGCCCTACACCGCGGCGGCGGTGGCGGCGATCGCCTTCGGCCGGCCCGCGGTCGTGGTCGACGGCAACGTCGAGCGGGTGATGGCGCGGCTATTCGCCGTCGAGGCGCCGCTGCCGGGGGCGAAGGCTGCGCTGCATTCGCGGGCGGCGTCGTTGACGCCGCGACTTCGGCCGGGCGACTACGCGCAGGCGGTGATGGATCTGGGCGCAACGATCTGCACGCCGCGCCGGCCCGCATGCGGCGTTTGCCCGTGGCGCGGCGCCTGCGCCGGGCGGCGGCTGGGGATCGCTGCGGAGTTGCCGCGCAAGGCCGCAAAGGCGGCGAAGCCGGTGCGGTTCGGGGTCGCCTATGTCGCGGTCAGGGCGGACGGCGCGGTGTTGATGGAGCGCCGGCCAGACCGCGGGCTGCTCGGCGGGATGCTCGGGCTGCCCGGGACCGACTGGGACGCGGCCCCCGCCGCGCGACCGCCGTTTCCGGCGGCCTGGCGAGACGCGGGCGCCGAGGTGCGGCACGTGTTCACGCATTTCCATCTTCGGCTGCGGATCGAGGTCGCCGCGGCTCCCGCCGGCTTCGCGCCGCCGGCCGGCATGTTCGTGCCGCGGGAGGAGGCGCTGGCCGCGGCGCCGACCGTGATGCGCAAGGCGCTGCGCCTGGGCCTGGCGGCGGCCTAGGGCGGACGGCTTCAGGCGTCGGGGCGGCCGACGTCGGGGCAGATGTCGAGGACCTCGCCGGTCTCTACGTAGTAGTCGATCGCGCCCTTCAGCTCGTGGTAGGCGTCGCAGCCGTCGCTGAAGTCGCCGTCGCTGAAGGTGAGCGCGACGAACGAGCAGACCTCGCGCAGCCGCGCCAGGGTCGCGTTCGCCTGGTCGATGTCGTCGAGGTGGAGATGGGCGATCCCCATGTAGGAGAGCGCGCCGCGGTGCCGGTCGTTCAGGTCGAGCGCGATGTCGTAGTGGTGGAAGGCGCGGTCGTAGTCGCCGAGGCGGCGGTAGCCGTAACCGAGCAGGGTGTGGGCGTTGTCGTGCCACGGGCGTCGGGCGACCACCTTCTCGAGATGGGCCACCATCTCGGCCCACGCCATGTCGCGCCAGGCGCGGACTCCGGCGGCGTAGTCCGCGTCGCCCGAGTCGGCGCGCGGGCTCATCTCGCCGGAGAAGACGGCGTGGGCGGGCGGCGGCAGGCTCAACGATCCGGCGAACGCAAGAACGGCAAAGGCGAGGGCGCGGCGCATGGGTGTCCCTTCCAAAGATTTCGATAGGCAAGAGGAAGCCCGCGGGCCGGGCCCTGTCAATCATCCGCATGGTCCGGTGCGACGATTGGCGCAGGTCAGCAGGTCAGCAGGTCAGCAGGTCAGC
>JANNOJ010000002.1:0-10567 GCA_031399025.1 Erythrobacteraceae bacterium
GCGCGGGTTCGGCCCCGCCGAGTTCCGCCAGATCGGCGCGATGATCGCCGCGGTGATCGACGGCCTGCGCCGCACCGGCGCGCCCGGCGACGCCCAGGCCGAACAACGCGTCCGCCGCCAGGCCAGCGAACTGTGCGCAGCGTTTCCGGTCTATCCTGGCCGGAGCGATCCTTGCTGATCGAACCCGTCACCCGCGCGCTGGCAGATCCCACGCGCCTGCGAATGCTGCGGCTGCTGGGGCACATGGAGCTCGCGGTCGGCGAACTCGCGCAGGTGCTGGGCCAGAGCCAGCCGCGGGTCTCGCGCCACGTCGGCATCCTGTGCGACAGCGGCCTGGCCGAACGGCGGCGCGAGGGCAGCTGGATCTTCCTGCGCCAGGCCGCCGCGCCCGCCGCCGGCCCCCAATCGCCAGCCGGCCTGCGGGGCGGCCTGCGCGCCGCGGTCGCCCGGATGCTCGAGGCGGCCGAGGAGGAGGACGCCGCCTTCGGCGCCCGCTGTGCCGAGGACCGACGCCATCTCGCCGCCATCCGCACCGCCCGCGAGAAGGCCGCCGCCGAATATTTCGCCCGCCACGCCGGCGAACTCGACCAGTTGCGCTCCTGGCAGAGCCCGGCCAAGACCGTCGAGGCGGCGTTGCTGACCAGCCTTGCCGGCCGCGAGCTTGGCCGCGTCCTCGACATCGGCACCGGCACCGGCCGCATCGCCGAACTGCTCGCACCCCACGCCGACCAGCTCGTCGCCCTCGACAAGAGCACCGAGATGCTGCGCCTGGCGCGCGCCCGGCTGCAAGGCTTCCCGCCGCAGGACGTGCAGCTGGTCCAGGGCGATTTCGCCGCTCTGCCCTTCGCCGAGGCCGAGTTCGACACCGTTGTGCTGCACCAGGTGCTGCATTACGCGCAGGATCCCCTCCAGCCCTTGGCCGAAGCCGCCCGGGTCTGCCGGCCCGGCGGGCGGATCGCGGTGATCGACCTTGCCACCCACGAGCGCGAGGAGCTGCGCCAGCGCCATGCCCACGCCCGGCTCGGGTTCAGCGACGAACAGATGCTCGGATGGCTGACCGAATGCGGCTTCGTGCCCGCCGTGCCGATCGCCTTCCCCGGGACCGGGCTGACCACCAAGATCTGGCGCGCGGCCCGCCAGCAAGTTCGCCATCGTCCCGGTGAAGACCCGCAACGATCCCGGCGGCGCGAGCAGGCGCTGCTTGGCCGCGAGAGCGGGCCTGCGGCCTAGTTCGCCATCCTGCGCAAGGCATCCTGCAAGCCCTTGACGTCGATCGGCTTTTGCAGCAGCTCACGGGCGCCGAGGGCATCATGCAGGTGCGGCCCGTTCGCATAGCCGGTGCAAAACGCAAACGGCACGCCGCGATCCGCCAGCGCGCGGGCGATGGCGTCGCTCCGCTCGCCGTTGAGATTGATGTCGAGCACGGCGGCATCGGGCTGGTTGTTGGCGATCAGGGCAAATGCACCCGCGACACTCGCCGCCGGCCCCAGGATCTGCCAGCCCATCTCGGCGATCGCGTCCTCGATCTGAAGGGCGATCAGCGCCTCGTCCTCGACCACCAGGACGGTCCGTTCGCCGGCCAGCACCAGACCCCGGGACGCCGGCTCGGCCGGCGCATTGTCGGAAGATAGTTCCGCGCCCGGCGCCGCGATCTGGTCCGCCGGCACGATCAATGCGCAACGCAAGCCTTGCGTCTCCCAATCGAGCCGGAGACGGCCGCTCAGCTGGCGCTCGATGGTGGAGCGCAGCACCGTGGAGCCGAAGCCTTCGCGGGTCGGCGCGGTCACCGCCGGGCCGTTGCGTTCCAGCCATTCCAGGCGCAGCTCCGCAGCCCCGCCGGCGGAGGCGGTCAGCTCCCACGAGATCTCGACCCGGCCCGCTTCGCAGGAGAGCGAGCCGTATTTGGCGGCGTTGGTCGCCAGTTCGTGCAGCACCATTGCGAGGGCCTGCGAGGCCGCGGGGCGGAGCCGCAAGCGCGCCCCCGTGATGGCGACCCGGCCACTGTCGGCGCGTGAAAACGGGGCCATTTCCTCGCCGACGAGCCGGCTGAGTTCCACCCCTTCCCAGCGCGCGGCCGCGAGCAGGCTATGGGCCCGCCCCAGCGAGTGAATGCGGCCGTTCACCGCGGTCTTGAACTCGTCGATGTCGTCCGCGCGCGTCAGCTGGACCACCGACTGGACCACCGCCAGCATGTTCTTGGCGCGGTGATCGACCTCGAGCGCCAACAGCCGTTCCCGATCCTCCGCATCGCGCCGCGAGGTGATGTCGACCGAGGTGCCGATCAGGCCGATCACCTCGCCATCCGGCCCCCGCAGCGGCGATTTGGTCGACAGCCATACTGCCGGAGTTCCGTCGGCGCGCCGGACCTCCTCCTCGATCTGCTCGGGGATGCCGGCGTCCATGATCCGGCGGTCGTTGCCCATCACCGTCCTGGCCTGCTCCTTGTCCTCCAGGTACTCCAGGTCCGTCTTGCCGATGCAATCCTCCAGCGGCATCCCGATCACCTCGGCCAGGCCGCCATTGGCGACCAGTATCCGCCCCTCGCGATCCTTGGCGTAGACCACGCCGGGAACGGCCTGGGTGAAGGTGCGCAGGAGGGTCAGCGCCCGGTCGCGCTGGGCTTCCATCTCGCGGCGTTGCTCGAGGTCCAGCAGCACCCCGGGAAACCGCAGCGGCGTGCCGTCCTCGCCCTGTTCCACCCGGCCGTTCGCCTCGATCCAGTAATAGCGAGCGTCGCGGCGGCGAACGCGATACTGGTGTGCGTAGGGACCGCCGCGCGCGATCGCCTCGTTGATCGCGTCCATGAGGCCCGCTCGGTCGTCGGGATGGACGGTGCGGATGATTTCCTGCACGCCGATCCCGCGCTCGCAGGCATCCGGATCGACGCCGAACGATGCCGCGAAGCGCGCATCGCCGGTGATGCAGTCGTTCACCAGATCCCAGTTCCAGGTGCCGATGATCGCCCCGGCATCGAGCGCCAGGCGAACGCGGTCCGCCGCCTCGCGCAGCGCGTCCTCGGCTCGGCGGCGGTCGGTGAGATCGGTGAAGGACACGGCAAAGCCGTCGCCCACCCGCGCCGCGGTCAGCCGGACGAAGATGTCCAGCCCTTCGTGGCGGTAGCTGATCTCCTTGCTCCACGGCTCGCCGGTCGCGACGACGGCGGCATAGGCGTCGAACAGGCCATCGGCCTTGTTGCCGGGCATCTCCTCCAGCAGCCGGCGGCCGATGAACCAGTCGCGCGGATGGCCCACGATGCGCGCCGCGGCCTCGTTCACGTACGACCAGCCGAAATCCTCGAGCACCCCATGCGCATCGCGCACGCTCTCCAGCACCATGAAGCCGTCCAGCGAGGTTTCCTGGACCGCCCGGAACCGCTCCTCGCTGGCGCGCAGCTCCCGCTCGGCGATCACCTGGCCGGTGGTTTCACGGCAGACGCAGAACAGGCCGATGACCGCTCCGTCGGCCAGGCGGATCGGCGTGTAGCTGAACGCGAAATGCGTTTCTCCGCGCCAGCCCCCGCGCTCCATATACAGTTCCATATCGGCCAACTGCACCGCCTGTCCGGCGTAGGACTGGGCCACGATGGGCCGCAGCTGATCGGCGATCTCCGCCCACACCGCCAGGAAATCGCGGCCGAGGGCGTCGGGGTGCTTGTCGGCCAGCACAGCTGCATAGGCATCGTTGTAGAGCAGCGTTCGCGATGGCCCCCAGGCGACGAACATCGGCTGGTCGGCGGCGAGCATCAGGTCGACCAGGGTCTGCACCGGCTGCGGCCAGCTCGATGGTGCTCCGACCGGCGAGCTCGCCCAGTCGAACGCCCGGATCAGGCCGGCGCACTCGCCGCCTGCCTGCAGGAAGTGCGGCAAACCGCGATCCGCCCCCACGGGTGCCTGTCCCCTGTCCAAATCGATCCCCACGCCGGCGATCGGCGGCATGATAGGTAATGTTTGTTTGACGATCAGCAACATGCAAAGAAAGCGTGTGTCGCGCCGTCGGGAATCGATCGTCAGCGTCGCCCGCGCCGGGTCGGTCTTGCGATCTACCCGCCGGGCAGAACGGGCGCGTAGCCGGCCTTGTCGCCGGCCGGCCATCGCCTCGCGGCTCTCGCCGGCGCGCGCGCGGATTGCACGATCGCCACGACCCCTTGACGAACCGGCGGCCTATCCCCTGCTAGCGCCCACCATGGCCAACCTCATCCTGCTCCGCCTCGGCGACCTGACCCGCCAATTGGCCCCCGCGCTGGCCCCCGCGCTGGCGTTGGCCGCCGCGGTCCTCGCCACCCCTGCCGCCGCCGAGGTCGAGGCGCATTTCCACAGCTTCAACGGCTCGGTCCTGTTCGGCCGCTACCCGCACACCTTCGTGGTGTTCGAAGGTACGCTCGACGATACCGGCGAACAGGTCGACGAGAACTGGGGCTTCTCGGCCCGCTCCAGCTCGCTCGCCGCGCTGCGCGGGCAGGCGGTGGAGCACATGATGCTGACCGAGAAGCCGGAGCAGATCCCCCGCACCAACCGCCACTTCACCCTCACCCTCAGCGACGAGCAGTACCGCCTCCTGAAGCGCGAGATCATCGCCTGGCGCGACCAGCCGGGCAAGTATTACGACCTCGACACGCGCAATTGCATCCATTTCGTCGGCCGCCTCGCCGAGCTGGCGGGCCTGCGGGTGGAGTTTCCCCAGAACATGCTGCGCCGGCCCAAGGCCTGGCTCAACCACATCACCGCGCTCAACCCGCAATTGGGGGCGCAAGCGGTGGATTGAGCCATCGCGTAAGGCGAGCGACGCGTTTCCGCGCCGAGATAGCGCCGCAGCCGGGCCGCTTCCTCCCCGCAGAACCGGGCATGGGATCGTTCGTGCAACGAGCCGTAGAGGAGCAGGCTCGGGGATGGCGGCGGCTGCTCGCCAGGCCCAGGCGGAGCGCGGAGCCGCATAGCTGGGGTCGAGCGCGGACAGGTGGCCGGGGCCGGGCAAAGCGCGCCGGCCCGTCACTGCCGCTCTTCGCCAAGGCGCCCGGCAAGCGGCGGCGGCGGCGCGGGCGGCGGATGCCAGCCGAACGCGCCTGCCGCCAGCGCCGCGAGGCCGGCGCCAAGCACTTGCGCCACGACGAACATGGGAACGTCCACGGGCGCGATCCCGGCGAAGCTGTCGGACCAGGCCCGCGCCAAGGTCACCGCCGGATTGGCGAAGGCGGTCGAGGCGGTGAACCAATAGCCGGCCACGATCACCAGCGCCACGCTGCCGGGCGCGGCTTCCGGGCGCGCGCGCGCGGTGCCCAGGATGGTGAACACCAGCGCAAAGCTGGCCACCGCCTCGGACAGCCACTGGCCCGCCCCGCCGCGCGCATGAGTGGCGACCTGGAGCAGCGGCTGGTCGAACATCGCATGGGCAAGGAGGGTGCCGCCGATGCCGCCGGCGACCTGCGCCACGAAGAAGGCGAGCGCCGTTCCCCAGGCCAGCTCGCCGCGCAAGGCGAACACCGCGCTCACCGCGGGGTTGAGGTGCGCGCCCGAAACGGGTCCCAGCGTCAGGATGAGGACGTAGAGCATGGCCCCGGTAGCCAGGGTGTTGGCGAGCAGCGCGATCGCCTCGTTCCCCCCCGCCAGCGCTTGCGCCATGATCCCCGAGCCGACCACCGCGGCCACCAGCAAGGCAGTGCCGATGGCTTCGGCGCCCACCCGCTGCGCCGCCGAGTGGCTCATGCCCGGGGGCGCCTCCCCCGAGCATCGATGACGAGCTCCCCATCCTCCTTGCGGAACTCGCCTTGCTGCGGGGGGAGGAGGTCCAGCACCGCCTCGGACGGGCGGCACAGCCGCACGGCCCGGGCGGTGACCACGATCGGTCGGTTGATGAGAATGGGATGCGCGATCATCGCGTCGAGCAGCGCCGCGTCATCGAACCTCGGCTCGCCCAGGCCAAGCTCGGCATAGGGCGTGCCCTTCTCGCGGATGACCGATCTCACCGAGCCGCCCATGCGCGCGATCAGGCTGGCGAGCATGGCGCGCGAAGGCGGGCATTTCAGATAGTCGATCACATGCGGCTCCACGCCCGCATTGCGGATCAGGCCCAGCGTGTTGCGCGACGTGCCGCAGGCGGGGTTGTGATAGATCACCACGTCGCTGGTCATCGCCCGGCTCCGGTCAGCAGCAGGTGAGTTCGGCAATCAGCGGCGCGCACAGATCGGCGTGGCCCTGGCAGCAGTCCTTCGCGAGGAACAGCATCAGCGCCCGCAGCCCGCCAAGCTGCGCCCGCTGGACGAAGCTGCGCCCCCGCCGTTCCGGACGAACCAGCCCGGCTCCGATCAGAACGGCCAGGTGCGTGGAGAACGTGCTCTGCGCCAGGCCCGTCGCGGCGACCAGTTCGCCGGTGGTGAGCCCCTCGGGCTCATGCCGCACGAGCAGCCGGAACGTCGCCAACCGGGTCGGGTGAGCCAGGGCGCCAAGCATCGCAACGGCATCGTCGTCCACCATCCATCGACAATAGACGATGGATGGTGGATCAGCAAGATCGAGCGGCGCAACCATGCGGGCGGGGGATCGCCATGTCGCGCCCGTGGGCCCGCTCGCGCCGGTTGCCCCATACCCCGGCGGCTGTTAACCGCCCCGCGCCCGCCCGTCGTCAACCAGGAGCCTCCATGTCCCACCCCGCCCGCCCCGAGATCAAGCGCGTGGTCCTCGCCTATTCGGGCGGGCTCGACACCAGCGTCATCCTCAAATGGCTGCAGGTCGAACGCGGGCTGGAAGTGGTCACCTTCACCGCCGACCTTGGCCAGGGCGAGGAACTGGGCCCCGCGCGCGACAAGGCGCGGCTCATGGGCGTGCCCGAGGAACACATCTTCATCGAGGACCTGCGCGAGGAATTCGTGCGCGATTTCGTGTTCCCCATGATGCGCGCCAATGCCCGCTACGAGGGCGATTACCTGCTCGGCACCTCGATCGCCCGCCCGCTCATCGCCAAGCGGCTGGTCGAGATCGCCCACGCCACCGGCGCCGACGCGATTGCGCACGGCGCGACCGGCAAGGGCAACGACCAGGTCCGCTTCGAGCTTTCCGCCTATGCGCTCGATCCCGACATCCGCATCATCGCCCCCTGGCGCGAATGGGATCTGACCAGCCGCACCGCGCTCATCGCCTGGGCCGAGCAGCACCAGATCCAGGTCGCCAAGGACAAACGCGGCGAGAGCCCGTTCTCGGTCGACGCCAACCTCCTGCACACCTCGTCGGAGGGCAAGGTGCTGGAAGACCCCTGGGCGCAGGTCCCCCCCTACGTCTTTTCGCGCACCGTCAGCCCGGAAGACGCGCCCGACACCCCCGAGACCATCGAGCTCGGCTTCGCGCGCGGCGACGGCGTCTCGCTCAACGGCGCACCGATGAGCCCCGCCACCCTGCTCGCCGCGCTCAACGACCTCGGCGCCCGCCACGGCATCGGCCGGCTCGACCTGGTCGAGAACCGCTTCGTGGGGATGAAGTCGCGCGGCATGTACGAAACCCCTGGTGGCACCATCTACGCGCATGCCCACCGCGGGATCGAGCAGCTCACCCTCGATCGCGGCGCCGCGCATCTCAAGGACGAGCTGATGCCGCGCTACGCCGAGCTCATCTACAACGGCTTCTGGTTCGCGCCCGAGCGCGCGATGCTGCAGGCCGCCATCGACCTGTCGCAAGCCAAGGTGGAGGGCACCGTGCGCCTCAAGCTCTACAAGGGCGCCGCGCACCTGGTCGGCCGTAAGTCCGACGCCTCGCTCTACTCGCAAGCCCACGTCACCTTCGAGGACGATTCCGGCGCCTACGACCAGAAGGACGCGGCCGGCTTCATCAAGCTCAACGCCCTGCGCCTGCGCCTGCTCGCCCGGCGCGATCGCAGCTAGCGGCAGGGCGGAGGGAATCTCGCCGCGCCGCGCTCACGCGTTGACTTATCCACTCTTGTCCACTGGCAATTGGCCCGCGAGTGGATAAGTAGCGCATCGTGCCCTTGCCCCGACTCGGCGGCGCGCGCATTCTCAATGCATCGAACGAGAAACACTCGGGTCAAGGTACCGGTCGCCTGCCGGCCAACCGCTGCCCGAGCGGATCACGCTCGAGGCGATGCCTGCAAGGGCGTCCGGCAGCCACGCGGCGCGGCGTAACAGCTTGCCCGCGGGAAAGTCGGCAGCACTTTCAAGTATCGGCTAGGGCCGGGACGTTACACGTCACCGATGCCGTCCACGCCGGGCTTTCGGGCCAGGATGAAGCGGTGCTCGCGTGCGAAATGACGGCCCGGTTCGGATCGGCGGCGCATGGCGACGGACAGGTTTGCGGGTCGCCCCGCGAACCAGACCGAGCCGGCAAGGCCGATCCGGCACCGGCGCGAGCGCCGGGCTACATCAGGGCAATGCCCGGGCAACCCTTTCGAGGGCCAGCCGGGCCGCCTTCGAAGTGCCAGGCGTAAAGCGCTCCCCCGGGAGCCCACACGCCGGTGACAAGTGGGGTCGGCAGCGATGCCGGCCCCATCTTGCGTCTGGCGTCTGGCTTCTGGGCCAACGCCTGAGACCCAACACCCGCTCCCGGCACGCCATAACCCACCAGGTCGCATCTGGTTTCACGACCAGGCGAAAACCGTTCGCGGCAACCCGAGCCCGGCCGGCTGGACCGCCACACCCGGGCTGGTTAAGCCGCATGGTCATGAAGGACGGGACCAGCAGGCCGCTGCGCAGGCAGATCGCGCGCGCCGCCGCCACCACCCTGGCACTGGCCGGCGCGATGGGCGCCGGCCACGCCGAGACCGCAGCCGAGCTGCCCGTGGCCCTCGCCGCCCCCACCGCGATCGGGGCGGCCGCGCCCGCCGCCGGCGCCCGCTTCGTCCCCTCCGCCCCGGCCGAGATCGCCGCGAGCCTGGCGCGGCAGGCGCCGGCGCCGGTCGTAACCCACGCGCTCGACATCGCCGCCACCCCCGGCGCGCCCGCCGCCGAGCAGCTCGGCCGCGGCGTCGCCAGCTTCTACGCCCGCTCGCTGGCCGGTCGCCCCACCGCCAGCGGCGAGCGGTTCGATCCCGCCGCGCTCACCGCCGCCCACCGCACGCTTCCCTTCGGCAGCCTGGTGCGCGTCACCAACCCGCGCAACGGCCGCACGGTCGTCGTGCGCATCAACGATCGCGGCCCCTTCTCGCGCGGCCGCACCATCGACCTCTCTCCCCTCGCCGCCGAACGGATCGGCCTCGTCGCCGCCGGGCACGGCACGGTCGAGCTGGCGCTGCTGGCGCCCTGAGCCCCCGCGGACCCGGGCGCGCGACCGCGCGATTGCGCATCGCGCCCCCGCTTCCTAGATCGCAAGCGTGAGCTTCGAGATCGTCTTCGCCGTCGTCTGGGCGCTCGTCCTGGCGGGCGGCGGCGGCCTGCTGACCTCGATCGGGCCCTGGTACCGCAACCTGCGCAAACCCTCGTGGCAACCGCCCGACTGGCTGTTCGGCCCCGCCTGGACCGTCATCCTGGGCCTCGCCGCCTGGGCCTTCGTCCTCGCCTGGCGCGGCACCGACAGCCCGGCCGAACGCACCCTCCTCATCGCGCTCTACCTCGCCAACGGCATGCTCCACTTCGCCTGGTCGCCGCTGTTCTTCAAGCTGCGCCGCCCCGACTGGGCGCTCCTCGAGGTGCCGTTCCTGTGGGCCTCGGTCCTGGCCCTGTGCATCGTCCTGCGGCAATGGTCGGTGCCGGCCAGCTGGATGATCGTCCCCTATCTCGCCTGGGTCAGCTTCGCGACCGTGCTCAACTGGAAGATCGTCCAGCTCAACAAGCCCTTCGGCGCCCTGCGCACGAGCTGACGGGCGCCGGCCCTAGCCGCCATCCGCCCCGACCGGTCCGGCTCCCAAATCGCCTCGGTGATTGCCCACGTGTGCACGCTCACCCGCACCACCTTGGCCAGCAGCGCGATCATGCGCTCCTTGTAGTCAGCGAACCGATAGGTGTTGAACTTCGCCCGGATCGTCGGGTCACGCGGCTCTTCTCCTTGTGCTGGTCGAGCACCCAGTCGATCGCACTGCGATTGCCCAGCCGGTAGTCTCAAGCTGCGCGCGGAATATGCAATGCCGTCAGTCGGCGGCGCGCTCGCGGGCGACCCGGCGGTCCGTGCGCCGGTTCGCGGCGGCCGCGTTGCTGGTGGGCTGCACCAGCTGCTCGTAGAGCCGGAACAGGTGTTCCACTCGCTCCCGATCCGAGCCGAACGGCGCGCGCCGGTAGAGCCGATCCACCGCCGTATCCAGCTCGCGATGCGCACGGCGCAGCTCGGCGGGCATGGTGTCGGGATCGTAGAGATCGGCGAGCGTGGAGGTGGCGTTCTTCGGCAGCGCGCGGGCGTCGAGCACCGCCTGCGCCAGCCCCTCGATTTGGGTGCGCTGGTTGGGTGTAGCATTTGGCCAAGGAAACGTGTTGTAGATGGTGGGCGAGTAACTGTAGTCGCCATTAACAGGCTGATGAAAAAGGGCTTGGCTATCGCGCCGTGAGGTGATTCATCGTGGCAAGACGCGATGAACGAGGTCGATGGATGCGCGGGACGGACGAACGATCGGGCAAGCTGTTTTCCTATGTCGATCTGGAGCA
>JANNOJ010000004.1:0-12106 GCA_031399025.1 Erythrobacteraceae bacterium
GCGCGGGTTCGGCCCCGCCGAGTTCCGCCAGATCGGCGCGATGATCGCCGCGGTGATCGACGGCCTGCGCCGCACCGGCGCGCCCGGCGACGCCCAGGCCGAACAACGCGTCCGCCGCCAGGCCAGCGAACTGTGCGCAGCCTTTCCGGTCTATCCTGGGAGACAATCATGACCGATCCCAACCAGCCGCCGCGCGGCGAGGACCTGCTCGCCGACGCCAAAGTCGAGGTGACGGGCATGGCCAAGGAGGGCCTGGCCCACCCCTCCTCCAAGCCGGTGCTCGCCGGGGCCGCCGTCGGCGCGGTCGCCGGCGCCCTGCTGCCGGTGGTCAGCTGGCCGCTGGGCCTGGCACTCGGCGCTGGCTACATGCTCTACAAGCGGCTGCGCCCGTAAGGTCATGCGCTGCCCGTTCTGCGCGCACGACGACAGCCAGGTCAAGGATTCGCGCCCGGCGGAAGACAATGCCGCCATCCGCCGCCGCCGGCAGTGCGGCTCGTGCGGCGCGCGCTTCACCACCTTCGAGCGCGTGCAGCTGCGCGAGGTGTGGGTCGTCAAGAGCGGCGGCCAGCAGGGCCTCTTGCGGCGCGAGGCGTTCGACCGCGCCAAGCTCGAGAAATCGGTCATGCTCGCCTGCCGCAAGCGGCCGATCGCCCAGGAGCGGATCGACCAGCTGGTCTCGGGCATCCAGCGCCAGGTGGAAACTGCCGGCGACAGCGAGGTCCACACCGCGCGGATCGGCGAGCTGGTCATGGACGGCCTCAGCCAGCTCGATCCCGTCGCCTATATCCGCTTCGCCTCGGTCTACCGCGACTTCACCGAAGCGCGCGATTTCGCGCAGTTCGCCAGCGGCCTGCAGCAGGTTGGGCAGGAGGTTGGGCAGGAGGTGGGCCGGGCCGGTTGATGTTCTGGGCCTATCTGCTGCGCTGCGCGGACGGCAGCTATCATTGCGGCCACAGCGATGACTTGGAACGCCGCTTGGCGGAACATGCATCGGGAGCGTTCGGCGGGTATACGGCGTCACGGCTGCCGGTGGCGCTGGTTTGGTGCGCGGATTTCCCCACCCGGCATGAGGCGCTGGACACGGAACAGACGATCAAGGGTTGGTCGCGCGCCAAGAAGGAGGCGCTGATCCGAGGCGACTGGACGGCAATGGAACGCCTGGCACGCCGACACCGGCGCTTCGTGCCTTCGGAATCCTTGGAGACAACGGTCCAGTCTGCGGCTTTGCCCTCCCCTCAAGGCGAACGGAGGGGAGAAGTAGGCCATCCGTCTCGGCCCGTTCGTCCTGAGGAGGGATCGAGGCCGCAGGCCGAGAACCCGTCTCGAAGGACCCAGAGCCTAGCCCCCGCCATCATCCTCGTTCGCCCCCAGCTGGGCGAAAACATCGGCAAGGCGGCGCGCGCCATGCTCAATTTCGGCCTCACTGACCTGCGCCTCGTGGCTCCGCGCGACGGCTGGCCCAACCCCTCCGCCGGCCCCGCCGCCGCCGGTGCCGATCTCGTCCTCGAACGCGCCCGGGTGTTCGCCACCACCGCCGCGGCGGTCGCCGATTGCGCCCACGTCTACGCCACCACCGTGCGCCGGCGGGGCATCACCAAGCCGGTGCTCACCCCAGAGCACGCGGCGCGCGACATCGTCGTCCAGCCCGGCCGCAGCGCCCTCCTGTTCGGCCCCGAGCGCTCGGGCCTGGCGATCGCCGACGTGGCGCTCGCGCGCACCATCGTTACCGTGCCGATCAACCCGCAGTTCGGCTCGCTCAACCTCGCCCAGGCGGTCATCCTGCTCGCTTACGAGCTCTCCCGGCACCGCGACCTCGTCCAGCCCACCGCCCAGGAAGCGCTGCCGCCCGCCCCGCAGGCCGAACTCGAAGGCCTCATCAGCCACCTCGAAGGGCTGCTCGAGGCCCGTGGCTATTTCCACCCCCAGGGCCGCGCCGAGACCACGCGCCGCACGCTGCGCTCGGTGCTCACCCGGCCGGGGTGGAACCACCTGGAGGTGCGCACGCTACGCGGCGTTCTGACCGCGTTGGAGCGCCGCTAGCCGCCGACCGGCCGAGTAGCGGGTCGATTTATAATGACCCGCTCGCGATAAGGGCCGCGCGGCTTACGGGCCTGCTTAGCGCAATGGGCGCAGGCACGTCATCGAAGCCGCGGAACGTGTCGGCGCTGCCGGCGGCGAGAGCGGGTGTCAGCCGCAGCTTGGCAGCTCTGTCATCATAGCTTCCAGCTCTCGCTTCAGGCGGCGATACCCTGACTGGCGCTTTGAAGATGACACAGGCCCCCAGCCGGCGACTTCCCCCGCCGCTGAAACCGCAGTAAGCTCAACCATGCTTCGCGCCTGCGCTCTTTTGCTACTTGCCGTCATGGCCGCTCCCGGCCTCGCGCAATCCTCCGCCGCGCAGGCCGGCAGCACGCCGACAGACAGCGAAGAAATGGTGTGCCGCGCGGTTCCGGTGGTCAATTCGCGCATCCCCCAGCGCATCTGCCGCACCAAGGCCGACTGGGCGCGGTTGCAGGAGGAGAGCCGCGAGGCGCTCTCGCGCAACCGGCGGACGGTAGGCGCTTCGGGCGACGGGACCTGAGGCGACGCGCCGCTGGCTTCGGGCGAGGTCCGCGCCTGGACTGACAACCATTGACTTTCAGCCCCCACCCGGCCATGCGCCCGCTTCGCTGATTGGCCCCGCATCCCGGTGAAGCGGTGGCCGCGGCAGGGTTCCCTTGCGGGAATCCCTGCCGGTGCGAATCCGGGTTCAAGCGCCGCCATCGGGGCGGCGACAGCAGATTGGAAACCACATGACCAAGCGCACCAGCGCCAAGCACAAACTCGACCGCCGGATGGG
Organism: Erythrobacteraceae bacterium; assembly: GCA_031399025.1. Taxonomy (GTDB): domain Bacteria; phylum Pseudomonadota; class Alphaproteobacteria; order Sphingomonadales; family Sphingomonadaceae; genus CBDBZL01. The sequence goes on from JANNOJ010000004.1 coordinate 2,840, forward strand.
CGAGAACATCTGGGGCCGGCCCAACTCGCCCGTCAACCGCCGCTCCTACGGCCCCGGCCAGCACGGCCAGCGGCGCAAGAGCAAGGTGAGCGATTTCGGCCTGCAGCTGCGCGCCAAGCAGAAACTCAAGGGCTATTACGGCGACGTTACCGAAAAGCAGTTCAAAGCGACCTATCAGGCCGCGGCGAGCATGAAGGGCGATGCCGGGCAGAACCTCATCGGCCTGCTCGAGCGCCGGCTCGACATGGTGGTCTACCGCGCCAAGTTCGCCCCCACCATCTTCGCCGCGCGCCAGGTGGTCAATCACGGCCATATTCTGGTGAACGGCGCCAAGTGCAACATCGCCAGCCGCCGGGTCGACGTGGGCGACGTCATCAGCCTGGGCGAGAAGGCCAAGGAGATGGCGCTCATCATCGAGGCCCAGAGCCTGCCCGAGCGCGACATCCCCGACTACGTCTCGCCCGACGGCAACGACAAGGTGACCTACACCCGCGTGCCCAAGCTCGACGAGGTGCCCTACCCCGTCACCATGGAGCCCAATTTGGTGGTCGAGTTCTACTCGCGCTGATTTGGCCTGCCTGTCGCTGACTTACTGGAGCGGAGCGAGGTTGGTCACCCATTCTGGATGGCCGAAGACTTGCTGCGGCATCAAGTGCGCTGCAAGCTGCAAGAGCTTGGGGAAGTAATCGTCGGCTTGTGTAAGTTGTGACTTACGGCAGGTGGATAGCCGCACTTCCTGAATGCGATCGTTCGCCTGCCGTCAGATTATCGGTCACCTGAAGTTCTTCTCATTCGGCTGCAGAATTTCCCACTTTGTCCGGGGCGAGAGGTCAAATCCATTCTCATGGACAGCGTGGATATTCTGGCAAGCCGAGCCTGAGCGCCACGCTTTTCAGGAGAATTCCACAATCTCGACAGCTCCGATGCCACTCTCGAAAATACCGGTGATCGGGCCCGTGTAGCCGTTACTCAATTCATAGGTCGTCCGCGAGGGAACGCAGACCTGAAAGCGTTGGGCAGACGCGGTTCCGCCGGATAAATCCAACAGCAAGGGCATATCGCCGTGATTGCGGATGACCGCGCTTTTCCGCTTGAGGTTCGCAGCCAGCACTGTCGCGGAGGTGGTAGAAACGATAGGCGCCGTCCACGAGGGTGGATTGCTGGCGCGCAGTGAGGGCTCGATGTTTGCCGCCGTCGCCAAGCTTTTGAGCAGGGCTACCACACTGCCGTTGCCCTTCGTCCAAGCAGCATCGGCCGGTGCGCCCAGTGCAATGTTGGCTACGGACTGCATCGCCGAAGTGGCTGCACCTGCCGCGAGAGGCATGCTTGCCGCACTTACCGGAATGGTACCGCTGATAGCTACTGTGCCCGTCACCGGCTGGATCGCCTGCCAGAAAGATCCGCTGACTGGGATGGCAGACTGGTTGCTGGCGATCACCACCGGGCGCGAACCCGCCATGGTGGCTTGACCTGGAGCTAGCGGCTTTTCGACCGTCTCGTCCAAGCCAGCGGCATTCCTGACTGTCATCGTTGCCATCACATGTCCTCCAAGAGCAAGAGCAGCCCGCTGTTCACGGGTTTCGAGAAGTCCAGCGTTCCCGGCGCACCGACGGGGGTGACGGTGACGGTCAGCGGCGTGTCGGCCGGGCTGTTCTTGAATCCCGCCTTTGTCTCACGGACCGTAATGGTGAAGGAACCGGGAGTGAGCGGGGTCGTGCCGCGAACGATTGTCAAGCTTTCGCCCGATCCACCCAAGGCGAAGCGTGTGCCTACGCTGTTCGTAAGGATGACCGTTGAGCCGAGCGTCTTGCCGAGTAGGCTCCCGACCCTTGCGCCGAGATTGGCGCTTTCGTTGATCGAAGTAGCCGAAAGGCTCAGTGGCTGAAGCGTTTTGTTAACTGGCACTTGTCGAACCAGCATTGAAGATTAAGCTTCTACACGTAGTTTTTGGCAAAGGAGCATCGTTGCCGTCCTGCTGCACGCTGGCACGAGACCAGCACGGATGCGCAAGCTTCTTTAAATTACGATCTTTATCAGCAGGTCTGTTCATTGGACTGTTCTCACCCGTCACTGGTAACTACGGAGCGATGTCAGGCTCCTTTGAACTGCAACATGGGACAAAACATGAACGTTCAGTCAGGTGTAGGAAAGCAAATTAGGTTAGGAAAAGTGAAAAGGCGCGCTCTCGGTTTACCTGCCTCATCAAACGGGCACTTAGCCAGAGCCACGCAATGCTGAATTTTTTGAAAGACGCATAGCTGGCCCGCGACCACGTTTACCGCGCGTGGCGACCGTCTCGGTGCGCAACCGTGTCACCGTCAGCCAAGTTCTCGATCGAGATTGATGGCGCTGACGCCCGATGTCTGCCGCGTCACAATGGTGACCCTTGCTACCCCCCAGTCTGCGCGCCCCGATGGCACGCCGCGGTCAGCGCCGGGCCGGGCTCCTCTCACCCCCCGCGCAGCAGCTGCACCCCCCAGTCGCGCTCCATCAGATACAGCAGCACCCGCGCCGCCCGGCCGCGGGGGGAACCAAGCGCCCCGCTTTGCTCCTCGGCGCTGTCCACCAGCAACCGCGCGTCGTCCTGCGCCATCTGGGCCATGCGCTGCGCCTGTTCGAGCGTGGCGATGCGGAAGCCGTCCTCGCCCGACTGGCGCGTGCCCAGCACCTCGCCGCCGCCGCGCAACTTGAGGTCCTCCTCGGCCAAGCGAAAGCCGTCCTGCGTCTCGCGCATCAGCGCCAGGCGCTGCCGGCCGACCTCGGACAGCTCGGCCCCGCGCAGCAGAACGCACACCGACTTGCCCTCGCCCCGCCCAACCCGGCCGCGCAGCTGGTGCAGCTGGGCCAGGCCGAAGCGCTCGGCCTGCTCGACCACCATCAGCGTGGCCGCGGGCACGTCCACTCCCACCTCGATGACGGTGGTGGCCACCAGCAGCTTGACCTCGCCGGCGGCGAAGCGCTCCATGGCCGCGTCCTTGAGCGCGGGCGCGAGCTGGCCGTGGACCAGCACCACCGCCGCGCCGAAGCGCTCGCGCAGCATCGCATAGCGCGCCTCGGCGGCGGCAACGTCCTCGCGCTCATGCTCACGCACCATCGGACACACCCAATAGGCCTGCGCGCCGCTTTCGACATGGCGAGCGAGCCCCTCCACCACCTCGCCGAGCCGGTCGAGCGCCACCACGCGGGTGTCGATCGCCTGGCGCCCGGGCGGCAGTTCGTCGAGCCGGCTGACGTCCATCTCGCCGTGATTGGCCAGCACCAGCGTGCGCGGGATCGGCGTGGCGGTCATCGCCAGCAGGTGCGGGGTGCGGCGGCCCTTCTTGGTCAGCAGCAGCCGTTCCGACACGCCGAAGCGGTGCTGCTCGTCGATCACCACCAGGCCCAGGTTGCGATAGGCCACGGTGTCCTGGAAGATCGCGTGCGTGCCCACCAGGATGTCGATCGAACCGTCCACCAGCCCCATGAGGATGCTTTCGCGCACGCGTCCCTTGTCGCGCCCGGTGAGCAGCGCGATCTCGATCCCGGTGGGCCGCGCCAGGGTCTGCAGCGTCGTGAAGTGCTGGCGCGCCAGGATCTCGGTGGGCGCCAGCATCGCACCCTGGGCGCCAGCCTCGACGGCGAGCAGCAACGCCTCCAGCGCCACCACCGTCTTGCCCGAGCCGACATCGCCCTGCAGCAGCCGCAGCATCGGCGCCTCCTGCGCCAGGTCGCCCGCGATCTCGGCGATCGCGCGCTGCTGGGCGCCGGTGAGCGGGAACGGCAGCGCCAGGCGGCCGCGCAGGCGGCCATCGCCCGCCAGCGGCTGGCCGCGGCGGCGGCGGCCGTCCTGGCGCAGCAGCATCAGCGCCAGGGCGTTGGCGAACAGCTCGTCATAGGCGAGCCGGTCGCGCGCCGCGGCGTGCTCGCCCTGATGCGCCAGCGCCAGCGCCTCGCGCCAGCCCGGCCACCCGGCGCGCCCGAGCACGCCGGGCTCGATCCACTCGGCCAGCTCGGGCGCGCGCGCCAGCGCCTGCGCCACCAGGCTCGCCACCCTGGGCTGGGTCAGCCCCTCGGCCAGCCGGTAGACCGGCTCGCAGAGCGTCCCCAGCGCCGCGCCGCTCTCGGTGGCGATGTGGTCGGGGTGGACGATCTGCAGCATCTGCCCGTACTGCTCGAGCCGTCCGGCGATCCACCGCAGCTCGCCCACCGGCAGCAGCTTCCTCGCCGAGAAGGCCGCCTTGCCGAAATAGGTGAGCGCGCAGACATTGCCCTTGGCGTCCTGCGCCAGCACCCGGTAGGGCGCGCGGCCCGACTGGCCGCCGCGATGCTCGACCGGGGTCAGCGCCACCACCACCTGCTCGCCCACCTGCGCCGCGTCCAGGTCGGCCACCGCGCGCCGGGCCACGAACCGCTCGGGCAGGTGATAGGCGACGTCGCGGATGCGCGTGAGGCCCAGGCGCTCCAACGGCTTCTTCAGCTTGGGCCCGACGCCCTCGAGGCTGGTGGTCTCGGCGAACAGCGGGTTGAGCACTTCGGGCCACATGCGCGCCATGATAGGAGCTGGCGCGCGCCCGCGCAAAGCAGCGTCATGCGCGGCCGGGGGAACTTCGCCGATGCTGGATGCTTTGCGCAATCACACAGCCGAACGTTCGGCTCACCGGGAGACACGCCATGGCCGAAGAGAAATTCACCGACGCGATCGACATGCTCGAGAACGATCACCGCGAGGTCGAGGACCTGTTCGAGGATTTCGAGGATACCGACGACAGCGAGGAGAAGCAGAAGATCGCCGCCAAGATCTGCCTCGAACTCAAGATCCACTCCATGCTCGAGGAAGAGATCTTCTATCCCGCCTTCCGCGGCAAGATCGACGACGCCATCATCGACGAGGCGATCGTCGAGCACGACGGCGCCAAGGTGCTGATCAACGACATCGAGGCCGGCGACGCCGACGAGGATTTCTACGAGGCCAAGCTCGCGGTGCTGTCCGAGCAGATCGAGCACCATGTCGAGGAAGAGGAGGAGCCCGAGGACGGCATGTTCGCCCAGGCCCGCGAGACCGACGTCGACCTCGAAGACCTGCGCGACCAGATGCTCAAGCGCAAGAAGGAGCTGCTCAAGCAGGCCAAGAGCGAAGGCCTGCCGCCCGCGCAGCTGTCCGCGGTATCCGCGCAGGAAGGCTGAACGCGGCTACCTGCCATTGCGGCGCCGCGCCCTTCAGGGTAGCGGCGCCGCATGCCCGCCACGATCGCCCACCGCGTCGCCCGCGCGCGCTTCCGCGCCTGGCACCGCGGCACGCGCGAGGCCGATTATCTGATCGGCGGCTTCTTCGATCGCCACCACGCCGCCTGGGACGATGCGGCGCTCGCCTGGTTCGAGCAGGTGCTCGATGCCGACGACGTCGATGTGCTAGCCTGGGCGCTCGCCGTCCGCGAGCCGCCGACCCACCTGCAAGGCACCCTGTTGGACGCCTTGCGCCAGCTCGACTACGTGCGCATCTGACCCAGTCCGCCCCTCATCCACCGCTCGCCGCGCCTGCGCGCGGGCGCCACGACCCGCGTAGCCGAGCCGCCTAGTAAGCCCGCATGCCCGACCTCTCCCGAATCCTCAAGGCGCGCGCGCCCGTCACCCTGTCCTCGGTCGCCCGCGGGGCGCAGCCGCTGGTGATGGCCGATCTCGCCCGCGCGGTCGGCCACGCGGGTCGGGGCAGCTCGGGCAAGCACGGCCGGGCGGTGTTCGTCGCTGCCGACGAACAGGCGATGCGCGCCGTCACCGATGCCGCCCGCTGGTTCGCGCCCGAGCTCGCGGTCATCGAGTTTCCCGCCTGGGATTGCCTGCCCTACGACCGGGTCGGCCCGGCGCTCTCGGTCAGCGCCCGGCGGCTGTCGGCGCTGCACCAGCTGCAGGCCAGCCACGGCGCGCAGCTGCTGGTCACCACCATCAACGCCGTGCTCCAGCGCGTGCCCACGCCCTTCCGCATCCGCGAATCGGTCCGCGCGCTGAGGCCCGGCACGCAGCTCGGCCACGACAGCCTGATCGCCCTGCTCCAGCGCCAGGGCTACACCCGTACCGACACCGTGATCGACACCGGCGAGTTCGCCGTGCGCGGTTCCATTTTCGACATCTTCCCCGCCGGGCTCGATGCCGGGTTGCGGCTCGATTTCTTCGGGGACGAGCTGGAAAGCCTGCGGCTGTTCGATCCCACCACCCAGCGCACCACCACGCCGATGGATGGCCACCTGCTGCTCCCCGCCAGCGAGGCCCTGCTCGACGAGGAGACCATCAAGCGCTTCCGCACCCGCTACCGCGAGCAGTTCGGCGCCAATGCCACGCAGGACCCACTCTACCAGGCGGTCAGCGAAGGGCGGCGGCTGGCGGGGATGGAGCATTGGCTACCCCTGCTGGAAGACAAGCTCGCCACCCTGTTCGATCATCTGACCGCGGGCGACCTCGTCGTCATCGACAGCGCCGCGCTCACCGCCGCCGACGAGCGCCTCGCCGACATCGCCGATTACCACCGCCAGCGCAGCGAGCTCACCGGGCCGCGCGGCAACCAGGCCGCGGCCGGCTACCGCCCGCTGGAGCCCGCCGCGCTCTACCTCTCGGACGCCGAGTTCACCCAGGCGCGCACCGCCTGGCCGATCCACCGCGCGGTGATCTTCGCCGAGCCCGAGGGCCCCGCCAGCATCGACTTCGGCTTCCGCTCGGCCCGCGACTTCGCCGCCGATCGCTCGCAAGGGCACAATATCTACGAAGTCGCGGCGCTGCACTTCAAGGCGCTGCGCCAGGCCGGCAAGCGCCCGCTGCTCGCCGCTTACTCGGAAGGCTCGCGCAGCCGGATCGCCTCGATCCTCGCCGAGGCCGGCCTCCAGGTGACGCCCGCCGCCAGCTGGCACGAAGCGCTCGGCACCGCGGCGGACGGCACGGCGGCGGCCATGGTCCTGCCGCTCGACACCGGCTTTGCCAACGACCAGCTCGAACTAGTGACCGAGCAGGACCTGCTGGGCGACCGGCTGGTGCGCCGCCGCAAGCGCCGCAAGGATGCCGACGCCTTCCTCGCCGAGCTGCAGGCGCTGGGCGCGGGCGACCTGGTCGTGCACCTGGATCACGGCATCGGCCGCTACCTCGGCCTGGAGCCCATCACCGTCGGCAAGAGCCGGCACGATTGCGTCGCGCTCGAATATGCCGGCGGCGACAAGCTCTACATCCCGGTCGAGAACATCGACGTGCTCACCCGCTACGGCTCCTCGGAAGAGGCGACCGCGCTCGACCGGCTCGGCGGCGAAGCCTGGCAGCGCCGCCGCGCCCGGCTCAAGGAACGCATCCAGGCCATCGCCGGCGACCTCATGGCCACCGCCGCGGCCCGCGCGCTGCGCCACGCGCCGGTGTTCGAGCTGGAGGAATCCGCCTGGCACCAGTTCCTCGACCGCTTCCCATGGGACGAGACCGAGGACCAGGAACAGGCCATCGCCGACGTGCTCAAGGACCTTTCCGACGGCCGGCCGATGGACCGCCTGGTGTGCGGCGATGTCGGCTTCGGCAAGACCGAGGTGGCGCTGCGCGCCGCTTTCGTCGCCGCCATGAACGGCCACCAGGTCGTGATGGTCGCGCCCACCACGCTGCTCGCGCGCCAGCACTACCAGAACTTTTCGGAGCGCTTCGCCGGCTTCCCGCTGAAGATCGGCCGCCTCTCGCGCCTGGTCCCGGCCAAGGAGATGAAGGAAACCCGCGACGGCCTGGCCGACGGCACGATGGACATCGTCATCGGCACGCACGCCATCCTCTCCAGGAGCACCCGGTTCAAGCGCCTGGGTCTCGTGCTCGTGGACGAGGAGCAGCGCTTCGGCGTCACCGACAAGGAAAAGCTCAAACAGCTGCGCGCCGACGTCCACGTCCTCACCCTCACCGCCACCCCCATCCCGCGCACGCTGCAGATGGCCATGTCGGGCCTGCGCGAACTGTCCACCATCCAGACCCCGCCGGTGGATCGCCTGGCGGTGCGCACCTACGTGATGGAGTGGGACGACCTGACCATGCGCGAGGCGCTGCTGCGCGAACACCATCGCGGCGGCCAGAGCTTCCTGGTCGTGCCGCGCATCGCCGACATGGAGAGCCTCGAGCAATGGCTCGCCCGCCAGGTGCCCGAGATCACCGTGGTCACCGCGCACGGCCAGATGAGCCCCACCGAGGTGGAGGAGCGCATGGGGGCCTTCTACGAACGGCGCTACGACGTGCTGCTCTCCACCACCATCGTGGAAAGCGGGCTCGATATCCCCAGCGCCAACACCATCATCATCCACCGCGCCGACCGCTTCGGCCTCGCCCAGCTCTACCAGCTGCGCGGCCGGGTGGGCCGGGCCAAGCGGCGCGCCTATGCCTATCTCACCACCGACAAGGGCGTGGCGCTCTCGCAGGTGGCGGAAAAGCGCCTCAAGGTGCTGGGCGATCTCGATTCCCTGGGCGCCGGCTTCCAGCTCGCCAGCCACGATCTCGACATCCGCGGCGCGGGCAATCTGCTGGGCGACGAGCAGTCGGGCCACATCAAGGAGGTGGGCTTCGAGCTGTACCAGTCGATGCTGGAGGACGCGATCCTGGCGATCAAGGCGGGCGATGCCGGCTTCGAGCGCGCCCGCGACAGCCTCAGCCCGCAGATCACCGTCGATGCGCCGATCATGATCGCGGAGGATTACGTGCCCGACCTGGCCGTGCGCATGGCGCTCTACCGCCGCCTCAACGATGCCAAGGACAAGGGCGAGATCGAGGCGATGGCGGCCGAGATGATCGACCGCTTCGGCCCGCTGCCCGAGGCGACGCAGAACCTCATCCGCCTGCTCGAAATCAAGCATCAGGCGATCGAAGCGCGCATCGCCAAGATCGAGGTGGGAGCGCGCGGCACGCTGGTCACCTTTCACAACGACGATTTTCCCGATCCCGCCGGCCTCATCGCCTACATCGAACGTCTCGCCGGCACCGCCCGCCTGCGCCCCGACCACAAGTTGGTCATCAACCGCGCCTGGAATGATCCGCGCAGCCGGCTGAACGGGCTGATCCAGCTGACGAAGGGGCTGGCCGGCATCGTTCGCAAATCCGGCAAGGAGCAGCTGGCGGCGTGATGCCCTAGCCGATCGATCGCGGCACGAACGACTCCTTAACAGGCCGCTGAAAAAGGCCACGGTTTAGCGATGAATGAGGTGTCGTCGCCATTATTGTAGGCGATTTCGCCTTCGAGCCAGCCATCTTCGCGCAGATCGGCCCATCCAGTGCCGGTGACCTGATCGCCTTCGTCGG
>JANNOJ010000008.1:0-41485 GCA_031399025.1 Erythrobacteraceae bacterium
CAGTATCTGGCCCCCGAGCTCGGCCCCGACGACATCGTCATCTGCGACAACCTCTCGAGCCACAAAGGCACCGAGGCCGCACAGCTCATCGCAGCGAAGGGCGCGACGCTGCTCTTCCTGCCGCCCTACTCACCAGACCTCAACCCGATAGAGAGGGCCTTCGCCAAGCTCAAGCAGCTGCTGCGAAAGGCGGGCGAGAGCACCCGCGACGGCCTCTGGGACCGCATCGGCCAGCTCGTCGATCTGTTCCCGCCCGCCGAATGTCAAAACTACCTTCGTCATGCCGGGTATGAGCCCGCATGATCACAAACGGCTCTAGACCCTGGTACCGACACCCGCGAATGACCGGGTATGTATCAGCAAGCGGAATCTCAACAATGTATCGCTTGTCGAGAGCTGATTTGGCATGCCCGACAACCTCGTGAATGTAATTGGGCGGCAGGGAATATTCGGACCGGCCCAGGAGCGTCTTGAATGCGCCCCGAAAGCTGTGAAAGGTCACCTCTTGCCGCGCGTCAGGCGCCAAGAGGGACCGGAGCTGCTGCTTCACCACAGTGCGGTTGAACGATCTGATGATACTGGCGTTCGACCACGCAGTTGAGCTCGCATCGATTATCCCGGCAGGTGCTTTCCAGTCTGGAAACAGGCGGTCGTGCCCTTCTTGGACAAGCCGTTTCACGTATTCGCGCAATCCATGTTCCAGAACAACATCTAACAAGGGAATCTTACGCCGATACGACCCCTTTGTAGTTCGATAATCGTTATCTTGGATGACCAGGTGGGGGTGTTCGTGATCGAGGCGTACTTCAGACAGTCGCAGGCCGCCCAGTTCGCCCGCTCGACAACCCGTGTGCATGGCTAGAAGGGGGACCCAGAACTGCGCACCCCTCAGACGATGCAGACCTGGTTCATGAGTTTCCGTCTCGCTCCGGCAGCCAGTAAACCACGGGTGCAATAGAATCAGCCGCATTTCGTGAACATCGAACGGCCGTTTGTCGGGCATAACCGCCTTCGACACACGGGTAGTAAATTGCCTGGAGTTGATAGCGACCGCGGGGTTAGGACCTTCGAATCTCCCGGTATCGATAGCCTTGTTGATTGCCGACCTGATCAGGGCGACCTTCTTTTTCAGCGTCTCAGCCGAGATCGGACGAGAGATGCTTCCATTACCTTTTCCGCCAATGATCCGGCCACCCTCGGCGCGACAGAAGGCACGGAAACTCTCGCGAGAAATCTCGTTGAGGGGAAGGTCACCAATGACTGAGACAAACGAGTTTAGGGCGCCTTCCGCCTCCCTGATGGTCCGCTGGGCCCGAAGAGTTGCTGTGTATTCGCGAACGACTTCAGACAGCTTGGGTGCGACGGGAGCCTGGGTAAGCGGCTTCTCAGGCAGGGCTGCCGCCTTACCGGAGAGAATGTCGTCGACATGCTGGTGTCCGGCCAAGAGGCCGTCCCTAACAGCTCTGACGACGAACGCGCGATCCGAGCCTCCCTCTGGCGCCAGGAGTTGTTCTTCGAAGATTATGGCTTCGGCATGCTCTTGGACATCTGGCATTCTAGGGTCGCTACTAGTCTCCCGGTCCATCAATATGGGCCGCATTTCCTGAGCGTCCCACTCGCGCTGCTCGACTTCATGCTCAAGTTCCTCGGCGTGAACCCCTCCCAGTTCGGCGAAGATGACTCGTCGAGCCCACGGCCGAATAACTGAGGCCCTGACGTCAGCAGCAATCTTCGCTAAGATTGCGGGTGTGACTGGCCTCTTACCCCCGTCGTTATTCTCGGGCGCCAACTCAGAGCCGCCGAGTGCGCGCCGAAAGCGGAGCTCGAACTCTTCATGTACACCCTCTCCGGCTCGCAGAGCTTGAAGCTGGTCTCGAGTTCCAAGCGACTTTCTGAACAGGCTGGCGCTACCAAAATGTCGACGCCACTCGTCGTCACGGTCTTTCACCGCCTGCGGCACTCGTCGCTCGTAGTAGAACATGCCGTTGTTCCGACGCCGAATATATCGAACGTGGTTCGCCACAAACAAACTCCTTGTCTCACAGCATTGTCTCTCAGCGTGAGACAAAAAGCGTAGGAAACGTGCTAGCTTAGCAACGGCGCAGGGTAAATGGGTGCAGGTTTCGAACCCAGCAGGGCTCACCACTCCTTTGAACTCGAGGCACCTTATCTTCATGCGAGTTGGCAGGTCTCGCTCCGATGTCTCATGGTCGGCCGCGACAACGGGACCGAGCTGACCTTGAACGCCGCACTCGCCCGGTCGGCACGTCGAGTGGCGATCCATCGCCCGGGCAGGCCGACGCGGACCGGGTTCGTCGAGAGCTTCAATGCCCGCCCGCGAAGGCCGCGGGCGCCACATCGGCCCCATGATGTACGAGCGCAGAGGGCCGATGCGGAGCTCGCGGTCGTCGCCGACGCCGCCGGCCGAGCTCGGTCATCCGTTCCGCCGCGGGATCGGTCTCAACTCCGCTTACCCGACGACGCTACCGCGGGTAGCGCCAGCATTCGCAGTCAATCGGCGCCGCGCCGCAGTCGGGCTCTCGGCGTAGCGCTGACGAAACCGGCGCGCGAGATGCGAGCCATCCGCGAACCCGCAGCGCAGGGCGATCTCGCCCATCGGCAGGTCGGCCCTGGCGATGAGCGCGCGCGCGCGCGCCAGCCGCAAGGCATCGCGCAGCTCCATCGGCGAGCGCCCCAGCTCGGAGCGGAACAGCCGGCCGAGCTGGCGCTCCGACAAGCCTACCGCGCGCGCGACTTGCGCGATCGGCTCGGGCTCCTCCAGCCGCCGTTCCATCATCAGCAGCGCGCGCCGGAGCCTCGCATCCGCAACGAACCCGAGTTCAGGGAGATCGGGTTGCGGTTGGGGAGCGGACGATGGACGCGGGCCCTCCTCCAGCATCACGCGCAGGCCCTTCGCCGATCGGCCGACGCCCAGATGCCGCTCGACCAGATGGCTGGCGAGGTGGATGACGCCCGTACCCCCGGCACAGGTGATACGCTCGCGGTCCGCCACGAACAGCCGATCGGACTCGACAGCCAGATCGGGGAACTCCAGCTCGAAATCGGACCGGTGGAACCAGCTGACGCAACACCGCCGCCCCGCCATCAGGCCGGCACGCGCCAGGACGAAGCTGCCCGTGCACACGCCCACCAGCGGCACGCCGAGCGCCGCTGCCGAGCGCAGGTGCGCCGCCAACCGGTCTCCGCCCTGCCGCCCGCGGTGCAGCGTGCCGCCGACCACCACCAGATAATCATAGGCTGCCGGATCGCCCAGCCCGCCATCGGTCCGAAGAACGATGCCGTTGCTGGCCCGCACGTCGCGGCCGTCCTCGGTCGTGACCCGCCAGACGCAATCGACCTGCCGGCTCCGGTCACCCTCGTCGCCCGCCAACCGCAGCGTATCCAGGAACGCAGCCAGCGCCAGCATCGTGAAATCGGGGGTCAGGACAAAGCCCATGGTGAGCGGCCGAGGACGAGGGACGGGCATGTCCGATGCGTACCGCGAAACGGCGGATTTCTACAAGCGCGAGTAGCCAGATTGTGACATCCTGGTCGCGGCATGGTGTTCTCCGCCGTCTCGCTCGCACGCAATGCGCTGTCCGGCCACCAGCGGTGGCCGCGCCAGTGGCGCTCGCCCGAGCCCAAGCGCGCGTATGAGGTGGTGGTGGTCGGTGCCGGCGGGCACGGCCTCGCCACCGCCTATTACCTCGCCAAGCGGTACGGCGTGACCGACGTCGCGGTGCTGGAGAAGGGCTGGCTCGGGGGCGGCAACACCGGACGCAACACCACCATCATCCGCTCGAATTACCTGTTCGACGAAAGCGCGGCGTTGTATCATCATGCGCTCAAATTGTGGGAAGGCCTGGCGCAGGAGCTCAACTACAACATCATGTTCTCGCCGCGCGGCGTGCTCATGCTTGCCCATAGCGTGCACGACGTCCACTCGGCGCAACGACACATCCACGCCAATCGCCTCAACGGCGTACCCAATGAGTGGCTTTCACCCGAGCAGTGCAAGGCATTCTGTCCGCCGCTCAACGTCGAGCCGACCGCGCGCTATCGGGTGCTGGGCGGTGCCCTGCAGCGCAGCGGCGGCACCGCGCGCCACGACGCGGTCGCCTGGGGCTATGCGCGCGCGGCTTCGCGGCGGGGGGTCGACATTATCGAGCAGACCGCCGTCACCGGCATCCGCCGCGACGCGACCGGGCGGGTTACCGGCGTGGAAACGACGCGCGGCTTCGTCGGCGCGAAGAAGGTGGCGGTGGTCGCGGCGGGACATACCAGCGTCATCCTGGCGATGGCCGGCCTGCGCATGCCGCTGGAGAGCTTTCCGTTGCAGGCGCTGGTGTCGGAGCCGGTCAAGCCGATCTTCCCGTGCGTCGTGATGTCGAACACGGTCCACGCCTACATCAGCCAGTCCGACAAGGGCGAGCTGGTGATCGGCGCGGGCACCGACCAGTATCCCTCCTACAGCCAGACCGGCGGCGTGCAGCAGCTGAGCCAGGCGCTGGAGGCGATCGTGGAGCTGTTCCCGATCTTTGGGCGGATGCGGATGCTGCGCTCCTGGGGCGGCATCGTCGATACGACACCCGACCGCTCGCCGATCATCGGCAAGACGCCGGTGCCGGGTCTGTACGTCAATTGCGGCTGGGGCACCGGCGGGTTCAAGGCGACGCCGGGATCGGGCGACGTATTCGCGCATACGGTGGCGTTCGATGAGCCGCACCCGATCGCCGCGCCCTTCGGCCTGGAACGCTTCGTGCGCGGCGAGCTGATCGACGAGGCGGCGGCGGCGGCGGTGGCGCATTGAGATGCTGCTGATCCCCTGTCCCCATTGCGGCATGCGTGCGGAGATCGAGTTCCGCTACGCGGGCGAAGCCCACCTGGTCCGACGGGCCGACGACGCGGTCAGCGAGGAGGACTGGGCGGCCTATCTTTACGCGCGCGAGAACCCGCGCGGCCGGCACGCCGAGCGCTGGCGCCATGTCGCGGGCTGCGGGCGGTTCTTCAACGTGCTGCGCGACACGGTGAGCGACCGCATCGCGTGCAGCTATCCGGCCGGCGCGCCGCGGCCGGAGATGGAGCCGCCCCGATGAGACTTCCGTCCGGCGGGCGCATCGACCGCTCGCGGCCGCTCGCCTTCACCTTCGACGGTCGGCGGTACACCGGCTACGCCGGGGACACGCTCGCCTCCGCGCTGCTTGCCAACGGCGTTCATCTGGTCGGCCGGTCGTTCAAGCTGCACCGCCCGCGCGGCATCCTGGCCGCCGGCGTGGAGGAGCCCAACGCGCTGGTCGGGATCGATCGGGGCGAAGGCCGCTACGAGCCCAACCAGCGAGCGACCACCGTGCCCCTGCACGACGGACTGGTGAGCGAAAGCCAGAACCGCTGGCCGACGCTGCGCGCCGACCTCGGCGCCGCTACCCGGCTGATCGCGCCGATGATCCCGGCCGGCTTCTACTACAAGACGTTCATGTGGCCGCGGCGCGCCTGGAAGACGCTGTACGAACCTGCCATCCGGCGCATGGCCGGGCTGGGCCGGGCCCCGAGCGCACCCGATGCGGACCGTTACGCGCAACGCTGGGCGCATTGCGAGCTGCTGATCGTCGGTGGCGGCCCGGCGGGGCTGGCGGCCGCGCTCGCCGCCAGCGGCGCCAGCGCCGAAGGACGGCGGGTCATGCTGTGCGACCTTGACGAGGAGTTCGGCGGCTCGCTGCTGTCCGACCCGGAGGCGCGCATCGACGGCCGCCCTGCCTGGGCGTGGATCGAAGCGGCGGTGGCCACGCTGCGGCGCCGACCAAACGTGACCCTGCTGCCGAGAACCACCGCCTTCGCCTACGGGATCGACAATCTCGTGTCGCTCGCCGAGCGATTGACCGACCATCTGCCGCCCGCCCAGGCGCGCGGCGCGCGCGAACGGCTGTGGCTGGTGCGCGCCGAGCGGGTGGTGCTGGCGACGGGTGCGATCGAGCGGCCGCTCGTGTTTCGCAACAACGACCGCCCCGGCGTCATGCTGGCCGGCGCGGCCGTGACCTACGTCCGGCGCTACGGCGTGCTGCCCGGGCAGCTCGCGGTCGTCTGCACCGATC
Source organism: Erythrobacteraceae bacterium (assembly GCA_031399025.1). Lineage (GTDB taxonomy): Bacteria > Pseudomonadota > Alphaproteobacteria > Sphingomonadales > Sphingomonadaceae > CBDBZL01. Next base: position 6,090 of record JANNOJ010000008.1, read on the forward strand.
ATGACGGTGGCTATGCGCCCGCGCTGGCGCTCGCGCGCGCCGGCATGCGCGTCGCCGCGATCGTCGACCCGCGCGAGCGGCCCGATCCGGCCCTGGCGGAAGAGGCGCGCGCGGTCGGCATCGAAGTGCTCGCGGGCGCGCGTCCGGCTGACACCCGCGGCCGGCGGCGCGTTCGCGCGGTGCGGGTGGGCGAGCGGTGGATCGCTTGCGACCTGCTGCTGATGGCGGGTGGTTGGACCCCCTCGCTGCACCTGTTTTCCCAGTCGCGAGGCGAGGTTCGGTGGTCGCAGGAGGCGCAATGCTTCCTGCCGGGCCGGTCGGCCCAGCACGCGACCAGTGTCGGCGCAGCCTGTGGCAATTTCGCCCTCGACTCGTGCCTGGACGACGGCTGGACGGCGGGCGGCGGCGGCGAAGGCCGGCCCACCGCAGCTACCGCCCGCGCCATTGCCACCCCGCCGGCACGCACCATGGATGACCTCGAGGGCCCCGCCTTTGTCGATTTCCAGAACGACGTTACCGCCAAGGACATTCGGCTTGCCGTGCGCGAGGGCTTTCATTCGATCGAGCACATCAAGCGCTATACGACGACCGGCATGGCGACCGACCAGGGGCGCACGTCCAGCGTTAACGCGCTCGCGATCGCGTCCCGCGCGCTTGACCGGCCGGTGGCCGAAGTCGGGCTCACCACCTTCCGCTCCCCGTACACTCCAACCGGGTTCGGCACGCTGGTGGGCATGGCGCGCGGACGGCTGTTCGATCCCGAGCGACGCACCCCGACGCACGCCTGGGCGGCCGCCCGCGGTGCGGTGTTCGAGGATGTCGGCCAATGGAAGCGGGCGCGCTACTTTCCCCAGGGCGCACAGAGCATGCGCGCCGCGGTCGATCGCGAGTGCCTGGCCGTACGCGCCAGCGCGGGCGTGTTCGACGCCTCCACCCTGGGCAAGATCGAGGTGGTCGGCCCGGATGCCGCCGAGTTCCTCAACCGCCTTTACGTCAACACCTTCAGCAAGCTGGGGGTCGAGCGGTGCCGGTACGGCGTGCTGTGCCGGGAGGACGGCTTCGTCTACGACGACGGGGTCATCGGCCGGCTCGCCACCGACCGGTTCCACGTCACCACCACGACCGGGGGCGCCGCGCGCGTCCTGCACCTGATGGAGGACTATCGTCAGACCGAGTTCCCGGAACTCGAGGTATGGCTGACCTCCACCACCGAACAATGGGGCGTGATCGCCGTCAACGGCCCGCGCGCGCGCGACATCCTTCGCCTGCTCGTTTCCGGCATCGACCTGGATGGCGAGGCCTTCCCGCATATGAGTCTCAGGCACGGCGAGGTCGCCGGCGTGCCCGCGCGCGTCTTTCGCGTCAGCTTCACAGGCGAGCTCGGTTTCGAGGTGAACGTGCCCTCCTCGCGGACCGGGGAGGTGTGGGAGGCGGTGATCGCCGCAGCCCGCGAATTCGGCGCGGGTCCTTACGGCACCGAGACGATGCACGTGCTGCGGGCGGAAAAGGGCTACATCATCGTTGGGCAGGACACCGACGGCACGGTCACGCCGGAGGATGTCGGGCTGGGCTGGGCAATCGGGAAGAACAAGCCCGATTTCGTCGGTCGGCGCTCGTTGCTGCGGCCGGCGATGCGGGCGCCCGCTCGCAAGCAATTGGTCGGCCTGCGCTCGGCCGACGACGGGACCGTGCTCGAGGAGGGCGCGCAGATCGTCGACCCGGCCGGCGACCCGGCCCGTTCCATCGGGCATGTGACCTCCGCTTATTGGAGCGCTAACCTGGGGCGGCCGATCGCGTTGGCGCTGGTTCGCGGCGGCCGCGCACGGATCGGGACCATGCTGGGCGTGGCGACCCGGTCGCGGCCGATCCCCGTTGCCGTGGTCGAGCCCGTGTTCCTCGACCAAGACGGCGCTCGGCTGCATGGCTGACGTCCTGCTCGACCGGCCCGGGCTGGTGCTTACCCGGGCGGGTGCGACCCGCCGCATCGTGCTGCACTGCGCCCCCCGGGATGCGGCTGCGATCGGACGCGCGATCGGCGTCGAGCTCGCCGAGCCCATGCTCCGAGTCGCATCTTCGGGCGGCTGGCGGGCACTGCATCTCGCCCCCGACGAGTGGCTGCTGATCGGCGCCGCCCAGGACCCTGGCGCATTGCGGGCGCCAGCGGCGGACCTGCCGCCCTGCTCGCTCGTCGACGTCAGCGCGCGCGACCACGAGGTCGTCATCGTCGGTCCGCTTGTTGCGGCGCTGCTCGCCGCCGGCTGCCCGCTTGACCTATCCCCCGCCGCCACTCCGTTGGGCGCCTGCACCCGCACACTGCTCGGCAAAGCGACGGTGGTGCTCGAACGCGACGCCGCTTGCTTTCGCATTCATTACGCGCGAAGCTTCGAGGACTACGTGCTCGAGTTCCTGGGAAGCGCATCGGAAGACCTACCGCAAGCACGTACGGGCTGACCAGGAGGTACGGGAGTGGCGGACGGGGCGCCGGCGATCACCAGGGCAGAGGATATCCCCTTCTGGCGGCGGGTCGTCGCCTTCGCCTTTCTGATGGTGTTCGATTTCTATTACGGTTGGTCGTGGAACACCGTCGATCTGCTGCGTCCGGATATCCGCGCGGCATTCAATCTCACGCTGACGCAAGCCTCGCTGATGTACACCGCGCAGAGCGCCGGCGCGCTGGTCGGCGCGGTGCTGATCGGGCAGCTGGCCGACCGGCTCGGCCGTCGCAACGCGATGTTCGGGATCATGGTCGGCTACTCGCTCAGCCTGCTCGCAGGCGTGTTCGTGATCGATCTCGCCCAGCTGCTCGCGCAACGCTTCGTGCTCGGCCTGTTCCTGGGCGGGGTCTTCCCGGTCGCGGTCGGCCTTTACACCAGCCTCTTCGACAAGCGTTTGTGCGGCCGCCTTGCGGGGTTCTACAACGGGACCTTCAACGGCGCCATCGTCGCGCTCGGCTTCATCGTGTCGACCTTCGAGATCACCGATTGGCGGCTGCTGCTGTGGTTGGGCGCGATCCCCCCGCTGCTGCTTGCGCCGCTCACCTATCTGCTCGTCCCCAACGACCGCACCACCATGCCGCACGGCGTCGCCGTGCTGCAGCCGCCCAAGTCGAAACTGCCCGCGGCCGAGCTGTTCGCACCGGAATTGCGCCGGCGCACGCTGCTCGTCGCGCTGATGGTGGGCCTCAACTTCTTTGCCTATCAGGCGTTCGCCGGCTGGCAGACCACCTACCTCCAGGACAGCCTGGGCTTCAGTTCCGCCGACGCCAAGGGCCTGCTCGCGTGGCAGTTCGCCGCCACCATCGCCGGCGGCTTCGCCTGGGGCTGGCTTGCCGATCGCCTTGGCCGCCGGTTCAACGCTTATGGCATGATGGCCGCGACCGTCATGATCGGCGTGTACCTGACGCTGGGTGAAACGCTGGATCAATTGCGGCTCATCGGCATCGGGTTCGGACTGATGCTGCCCGCCAGCGTCATCTGGGGTCCCTGGATCGCCGAGATGTTTCCGGCGCACTTGCGCTCGACCGCCGCGTCGATTTTCAACTGGGGTCGCATCATCTCGCTGTTCTCACCGCCGATCTCGGCCGCGGTGGCTGAATCCTTCGGGCTCGGCGCGGCGATGGCGCTGGGCGCCGTCGGCTGGTTTGTCGCCGCGCTCGTCTGGCGCATGCTCCCCGAGACGCTGGAACCGCGGTCCGACAGCATAGCGCGCGGGCCGGCCGCACAAGCCGCCGACCCGGTGGCGAGCGGCTCCTGACGGGTTTCGCATGCAAGGGTCGGCCTCCGACCGGGCCCCGTGGCGCTCAGAGCACAGCAGACGTCACTTTCCCCAACGCGGATATGGGTAGGGCTTGACGGCGCGGCCCTTTTGCATTCGGATGCGAACAAACAGTCAAATTGAACCAGGGAGGTATCGATGAGACATTTAGACCGGCGCAGATGGCTTGGTTCCTGCGGAGCGCTGGCGCTTGCCGCACTTGGGCTGCAGGCCGCTCCGCTCGCCGCGCAGAGCACCGCGCCAGACGAGCTGCAAACCGACTCGGTCCAGCCGGGCACGGCCGCTGAGACCGAGTCCGGCGGCCTCGAGGAGATCATCGTCACCGCGCAGCGTCGCGCCCAGAACATCCAGGACGTCAGCATCGCCATCCAGGCGATCACCGGAGAAGGCCTCGCGCGCTCGGGCGTCGCGGACGTATCGCGCCTCGATCTGATCGCGCCGGGCGTCACCTTCGCGCGCTATGGCGCAGACAGCAAGATCTCGATGCGCGGCGCCAATTCGAACAATACGTTCCTCGATTCGTCACCCTCGGTCGGCGTGTTCGTCGATGGCGTGTACCGGCCCCGCGCCTCGCAGCAGACCCGCGCGTTCTTCGACGTCGCGCGGCTCGAGGTGCTGAAAGGCCCGCAGGGAACGCTGTACGGCCGCAACACGCTGGCCGGCGCGGTCAACCTGTACAGCAACAGTCCCTCGCTCGACGAGTTCGAGACCGGCTATGTCGCCAGCTATGCGCGCTTCAACACCGTACGCGTCGAAGGATTCACCAACGCGCCGCTGTCCGACACGGTGGCGGTCCGCCTTGCCGGCTTGTTCGAGCGCGGCGACGGCTGGGTGGATAATCTGGCTGGCGAGGACCTTGGCAGTCCCGACACCGTGTCGCTGCGCGGATCGATCCGCTACGAGGCGCCGGAAGGCGGCGACATCACGCTGAAGGTCACCAACATCCGCGAGCGCGGCAACGTCACCGGCCTGTTCGCGATGACCGGCACTTGCCGCAACGTCACCGCCGAGGGGCTGACCGATCCGTACGGGACCAATCGCGATTGCCGCAACCCGCGGCGCGGCTCGGCCGGATCGAGCGACTTCGACGAGCTCGATCGTCTCGAGGTGCTGAAGGACTTCGTTCATGACGACCGGATCGACGAGTTCAACGCCACCCTGGAGATGAACGCGCCACTGGGCAGCAGCCTGAGTGTTAAGAGCATCGTCAGCTACACGAACTTCAAGCTTGACGTGGGCCAGGATTCCGATTTCTCGGAAGTGCAGGTCTCGGCCGACTTCCTGCGCGAGCGCGTCGAATCGGTGACCGCGGAAATCCAGCTGTCCAACCGCAACACCGGCCCGTTCCGCTTCACCACCGGCGCCTACCTGTCTCAGGACGAGATCCAGTATCTCAGCGCGACCATCCGCTACGCGGTCGACGACCAGTCGGTCCGGCCGCTGATAACCGTGCCCGGCACGACCACTCAGCTCCGCCGCCTGGACCCCACCCCGCTCACCAGCACGCGGATCAACCTGGGCGATCCGAACGTGGCGGGGCGTAACGGCCAGAGCTCGAACAACTTCCAGTATAATGATACGATCAGTCTCGGCCTGTTCGGCCAGGCCAGCTACGAGATCGTGCCGAGCCTCCGACTGGTCGGCGGGGTTCGCTATTCGCGCGACGAAAAGGATTCGATCAATTACGGCGGCACCGGCTCGAGCACGACGCTGCAGGGCGAGCAATATCCGCTGACCATCCCGCGCACGATCGACGTCTTCTCGACCGACCCGAGTCTCGCTACCTCGCGGTCGAGCCGGGATTACGAGAACATCACCTGGCGCGGCGCGGTCGAGTACGACGTCCAGCCTGACGTGCTGCTGTTCGCCCAGGTCTCGACCGGCTTCCTCTCAGGGTCGCTCAACACCGACGGGTCGACGACCGACGATCAGGAATCGATCAACTACGAAGCGGGCATCAAGAGCCGGTTCCTCGACGACCGTCTGCAGATCAACGGCTCGGTCTATTACACCGAGTATACCAACCTCATCACCAGCTTCCAGCGTGCCAACAGCTCGGGCGGCGTTGACACGATCTCCAGCAATGGCGGCGATATCGAGGCCAAGGGGGCCGAGGTGATCATCGAGGCCAGGCCGACCGAGAATCTGCGCCTGACCGCGGCGGCGAGCTATCTCGACTCCAAGTTCGGCACCTTCAACGTGCTCGCCCCGCATCAGCTGGTGAACGGCGACCCGAGCACCAGCGGCCGGTTCGTCAGCCTCGAAGGTATCAGGACGCAGTTCGCGCCCGAGTTCACCTTCTCGTTCATCGGCGCCTACGATTTCACCCTGACCAACGGCGGCAGGATTACGCCGCAGGTGCAATTCTACTACTCCACCGAATATTCGGCGCAGACCCAATTGTCCTTCCTCGATTCCGCCGGCACCCAGCCGGCCTATACCAAGACCGACCTCAGGCTCAGCTACACCGACGCCAATGAGAGCTTCGGGATCGAAGCGTTCGTCGAAAACCTCGAGGACGAGATCCTGAACCTTCGCACCACCTACGGCGGCGACGGCATCGAGCAGGTCACCTGGAGCTATCCGCGCAATTACGGCGTCCGCTTGCGGCAGACGTTCTGAACCCCCCTCCCTGCCCTCCCCTCCGGCGACGGAGCGGGAGGGGAGTTTCGCGCAAACGAGGATCGATCAAATGACGATGCGTGGCTTCGATCCGCGGTTCAAGGACCTCCCCGACTATATCGAGAAGGTAACGCGCGAGATCTGGGAGGATCGGGGGGTCGGCGGCAGCCTTCAGAAATACTATGCCGGCACGATCGTGCGCGCGGCCAACGCGGTGATCGTGGGCGATCAAGGGGTGACCGCAGCCACGCTCGCCACGCTGCACGAGTTTCCCGACCGCCAGCTCGTTTACGAGGACGTGATCTGGGCCGGCGATGAGGAGCAGGGCTTCCTCTCCTCGCACCGCCTGATCTCGGTCATGCGCAAGCAGGGCGACGGCGCTTACGGCCGGGCGAACGGGGCGCTCGTCCGCTCGCGCATCATCGCCGATTGCGTGGTCAAGGACAATGTGATCACGGAAGAATGGCTGGTCCGCGACCACGGCAGCTTTGCCACATGCATGGGCTCGACGCCGGAGGCGCTGGCGCGCGACCTGGTGGAGCAGGACCTTCGCCGCTTCGGTGAAGTCGCGTTCTTCACGCCCGCCAACGACGTGCCCGGCAGCTATGTCGCCATCATCGACGAGAGCGACGAGGCGCGCCGCTACGCCGCCGCCTGGACGACGATCTGGGGCACCAAGACGCCGGCCGCGATCCGCGACCATTACCACCAGGGCGCCTCGGTGGCGGTGCCGTGCGGCGAGACGCTGAGCGGTCATGGCGACATCGATCGCTGGGTGATCTCCTATCTGGCATCGTTCCCCGACCTGCGGATCACGGTGGACCACCTCATCGTCAACCGCGATCCCGGACAGCCGGTGCGGCTCGCGCTGCGCTGGTCGATCGAGGCAACCCACTCCGGGTGGGGCAGGTTCGGCGAGCCGAGCGGCGCTCCGGTCTATATCCTGGGCATGACGCATGCCTATCTGGTCGGCGGGCGAATCACGATGGAATGGATCACGATCGACGAGGTGACGATCTGGAAGCAGATTCTCGCGCACCGCGCCGCGGCGGTCGGCGGCCAGGTCTGACATTGAGGGCCGCCATGACCGACATCCAGGCGATCCGCCGCTCGCTCCTCGACCAGGGCTTCGCCATCGTTCCACAGGTGCTCGACCAGCGCGGCCTGGCCCTGATCAGGGATGCAACTGCCGCGCAGCTGCGCGATGCCTCGCCCGAGCACCGTGCGAAGCATCGCACGACGGGCAGCATGCTGCATGTCGCCGACCACCCGGCCTTCGCCGATTTGATCGCCTGGCCTGCGACGCTGGCGATCCTGCGCGGGCTCGGTTTTGGCGAGGTGGTCTGGTCGGCGGGGTACGTGATCAGCAAGCCGCCCGGCGGACCGCGCCTGTTCTGGCATCAGGACTGGCTGTACTGGACCCACCCGGTCAGTCTCGAGGCGACGCCGCACCAGCTCTTCGCCATGTACTATCTGGTCGACACCAACCGGGCCAACGGGTGCCTTCGCGTCATCCCCGGCTCTCATCGCCGGCACCTGCCGGCCCACGACTTTCTCGTCCGCGCCCATTCGCCCGAGGCCCTGTCCGGGGCCGAAGCGCATCACCCGATGTTCGGCGACCTGCCCGGGGAAGTCGACGTCGCGGTCGCAGCCGGAGACCTGCTGCTCGGCGACAGCCGCCTGCTGCATGCCGCCCACGCCAACCGAAGCGGAGCCGAGCGGACGCTGGTCACGCTATGGTATCATCCGGCCTACGACCGCCTCCCGGCGGCCATTCAGGCCCATCTTGCCGACAGCTATGCGACGGCCCTGGACCATTGGCCGGTCGAGCAGCGCCGCCAGATCACCTGTCCGCTGCCCTACCGAACGACCAGCGAGCCTGCCTGGCCGATCGTGCGCGAGCCGCACTTCGCCCCCGCCGCGTTGGCCTGAGTGAACGCGGCGCCGCCAGCCGCCCCGATTTCGGCCGAGGATCTTACGCTGTCCGAGCGCGTGCGGACCTTCGCGCTGCTTCTGGGAGCCGAGTTCCTCTATGGCTGGGCATGGAGCAGCGTCGACACGCTGCGCCCCCAGCTGCGCGAGTCGGTCGGCGCCTCGCTTCCCGAGGTGGGCGCGCTCTATTCGGTGCAGGCCTTCGGAGCGCTGGTCGGCGCGATCTTCCTCGGCCAGCTCGGCGACCGGCTCGGCCGGCGCAATGTGCTGAGCGGGATTCTGGCCGTGTTCGGCATCCTGCTCATCGCCGGGGCCTTCGTCAGCGACTATTGGCTGCTGATGGCGCAGCGGCTTGCGCTCGGCGGGGCGCTGGGAGGAGTGCAGCCGCTGGTCTCCAGTCTCTATCTCGGGCTCTTCCCGGCCGGGGTGCGGGGCAAGCTCGCCAGCACGGTGAACGCGGTGTTCACGCTGGGGGTGATGGCGCTCGGCGCCGCGCTGGGCTGGCTGGCGGGCGAGGATGACTGGCGGGTGCTGCTGTGGGTGGGCGGCGGCGCGGCGCTGGTGCTCGCCCCGCTGCTGATCCTGCTCGCGCGCGACGACCGCGGCATCGTCAGCTACGGCCGCGGGCCGCAGCTCGAACAGGCCAATGCGCGCGCGCCGCTGCCGGCGCTGTTCCACCCCGCGCTCCGGCGCTTCACCCTCCTCATCGCGCTGATGGCGGGGTGCAACTACTTTGCGACCCAGGCATTCCAGGGGTGGACCTCGACCTTCCTCGCTTCGGATCGGCAGCTGGCGATCGGCACGGTGGGCACCGTTCTTGCCTGGCAGGCGGCCGGCAGCCTGATCGGCGGCTTCTTCTGGGGCTGGTTCGGCGACCGCTTCGGGCGCCGCTCGAGCGCGGTGGGCTATCTCGTCGCGGCGGCGCTGATTGTGGTGTACGTGCTCGCGCTGCGCGATGGCGATGCCTTTCGCTATGTCGGGTTTCTCGTCGGCTTCGGGCTTGCAGCATCGGTGGTGTGGGCGCCGTGGGTCGCCGAACTGTTTCCCGACCGGCTCCGGGCCACGGCCCTCTCGGTGTTCAACTGGGGCAGGATCGTCAGTCTGTTCGCGCCGCTGGCGACCGGAGCGGTCGCGCAAGCCTGGTCGCTTTCGGTCGCCATGCTGATCGCCGTGCCCGCCCTGCTCATGGTGATCGTGATGTGGCGACTTCTCCCCGAAACCGTGCGCCCCTAGGCGAGCCGCGCCGACCGCCCGCCCACCAGCTCTCCCGAAAATACCCTTCTTTCGGCCGCCAGGGCCGGGTTCTCGACCCGGGCCAGCACCATGTCGGCAGCCGCGGCAACCATCAGGTCGAGCGGCTGGCGGATCGTGACCAGCTCATAGCTGGCCCACGCGGCCGGGCCCATGCCGTCGAAGCCGACGATCGAGACCTCGTCGGGCACCACCAGGCCCAGATCGAACCGGGCGGCATCGACGCACCCGATCGCCATCATGTCGTTGGCGCAGATCACCGCATCGGGCGGCGTCGCCGTCGTGTCGAAGAGCTGGGCCATCGCCCGCCGCCCGCTTTCATAATCGAACGCGCCCACCAGGATCGTCACATCGTCGATACCGGCCGCCCCCAGCCGTTGGACCGCTTCCTCCACCCGCAGCCCGCTGACCGCCGAATCGGGCGGGCCGGAGACGATCGCGAACCGCTTGTGACCGGAGGCGAGGAGGCGATCGACCAGCAGCCGCTCGCCCTCGACCTGGTCGCAGCAGACGCTGTTTGCCGGAAGGTCGCGGTAGAGGCGGTTGATGAACACCAGCGGCATCTGCCGCTTGGCGAAGGTCTCGACATGCCTTCGCGGCAGATGGACCGCAGCAATCACGCCATCCACCCGATACTGCCAGATCTGGTCGACGACGCGGTCCGCCTCGCTCTCGTGATCGATCGTAAACAGCAGGATATGCAGGCCCCGCTCGCTGAAGTGACGACTGAGCGAGGCGGTCAGTTCCGGATGGTAGCCGATATTGGCGACGATGATTGCGACCATGTTCGAGCGTTGCGTGATCAGGCTGCGGGCGATCGCATTGGGCCGATAGCCAAGCGCCTCGGCCGCTGCGAGCACCTTGTTCCGCGTCGCCTTGGAGATGCTCGCTCCCGGGTTGAAGCAGCGCGACACGGCCGATTGGGAGACCCCCGCGTGCCGCGCCACGTCATAGGAGGTGACATCGCGGGCGGTCGGCGCGGGCGAGGCGGCGGCGGGCAGGAACGCAGACCGGCGCACCCGGATCGCGGAATCGAGTTTCTGAGTCATGATCCCGGCTTCTACCCACCGCCACGATCCCGGCAAGAAATTGCGCGCCACCTCGCCAGTCGGCGTTGCCTGCATCCGCATGCACGTATATCGTGACTGCATGGGTTTGGCGTCGAGAGGGATCATGGCGCGACAGGATGAGGCAGGGTCGCGGCTGGTCCGCCGTGAGGACATGGTGTCCTGCAATGTCGCGTTCATCGACTGCAAGCTGCCCGGCTCGACGCTCAAGGAGAATTACTCGATCATCGGCCCGGGGGTGACGCAAGCCGAAGACCAGGTGGTCAACCTGCCCGAGGAGCATGGCTTTGCGATCGGGGCGGCCGCGATGCCGCACGGCGTGACCAACAACCTACACCTGCACTACACCGCCGAAGTGTTCATCGTCTTTCGCGGCGAGTGGCTGTTCCGCTGGGGCGCGGACGGGCGCGAGGGCGAGATCGTCGGGCGCGCGGGCGACATCGTATCCATGCCGACCTGGATCTTCCGCGGCTTCACCAACATCGGTGAGGACAACGGCTGGATCTTCACCGCCCTCGGCCGCGACGATACCGGCGGAATCATCTGGCACCCCTCGATCCTGACGGGAGCGGCCGAGCATGGGCTGTTCCTGCGCAAGACCAACATGCTGGTCGACCTGGCCAAGGGCGACCAGCGCCCGGCCGCCGGCGAACTGATCGAGCCGCTGTCGCCGGAGGTGATCGCGACGTTGCGCCGGTACTCGGTCGAGGAAATGCGGGGACGCGTAACGGCGGCGGACGAGCGCCGCTGGTCCTCGCGCGCATTGCTGCAGGCAGCGCTGCCCGGCCATGCGGCCGAGCTGGCCCCCGTGATCGGCTACGGCATGACCGAGGACCGCGACGCGGCCCCAAGGGTCGTCAATCCGCATGGCTTCTCGGTCGAGTGGCTCCGCATCGGCGCGGGGCAGAGCGTGGGGCCGTTCCGCATCGCCCCCAAGCAGGTGCTGATCGTCGAGCGCGGGTCGGTCGAGATCACGCTGGAGAATGGCTCGAGCGCGGTGGCCGGGCCGTGGGATGTGTTCTCGACGCCGGCCGGCGTGTGGCGGACGCTGCACGCGAGCGGCGAGGAGGCGGTCACGATGGTGCTGGTCACGGCCGGCGACGCTCGGGCGATGGTCGAATGGGACGAGGCGACGGTGCAGGCCGCCCGCGCACGGGGCCTCGCCCGCGATCCCAACGGCTATGTCGCGCCGGTGGCGCAGCTGCCCTATGCCGAAGTCGCGTAACCATGCGCCCCAATCCGCTGCGCGCGCTGAAGGTCGCGGGAACCCCGATCCTGAACGCCTGGCTGTCGATCGGGTCGTCATACCTGGCCGAGATCGTCGCTCACGGCGGCTATCATGCGGCCACCATCGACCGGCAGCACGGGATGATGGGCTTCGACGCCGCGCTGGCGATGCTGCAGGCGATCTCGACGACCGCCGCCATCCCGCTGGCGCGCCCCTCCGCCAACGACCCGGCCGAGCTGATGCGGCTGCTCGACGCGGGTGCTTACGGCCTCATCTGTCCGATGATTTCGACGGCGGCGGACGCTGCGCGCTTCGTTGCGGCCTGCCGGTATCCGCCGGCCGGGACGCGGTCGTTCGGGCCGGCGCGTGGCTTATTGTACGGCGGGCCGGACTATGCGGCGCGCGCCAACGGCGAAATCCTGACCCTGGCGATGATCGAGACGCGCGAAGGGCTGGACAATCTCGACGCCGTTCTGGCGACCCCCGGCCTCGATGGGGTGTATGTCGGACCCAACGATCTTGCGCTCGCGCTGGGGTGCGCTCCGGTGCCGGAAAGCGACGACCCGGTCATGACCGCAGCCATCGAGCGCGTCCGATCGGCGGCGGCGGCGGCGGGCAAGCTCACCGGCGTTTTCTGTTCGGGCGGCGCGGGTGCGGCGCGACGCGTCCGCGAGGGCTTCGACCTGGTCACGCCGGGCAACGATGCGACGCTGCTGAAGGGCGCGATCGCCGCCTCGCTCCGGGAGGTAGGGGCCGCACGGGCGTGAGCGCGCCGCTGCTGCTCGTCCCGGGTACGCTGTGCGACGAGCGCGTGTTCGCGGCGATGATCCAGCGGCTGGGGAGCGACGCACGCAGCCTGCCGCCGATCGCGCATGACAATGTCGGTGACGCCGCGGCGGCGTTGCTCGCGGCTGCGCCGCCGCGGTTCGTCGCCGGCGGCTTTTCGCTCGGCGGCTTCGTGGTTCTGGAGGTGTTGCGCCGCGCGCCCGAGCGCCTCGCCGGCGCGGTGCTGATCGCCAGCCATGCGTTGCCCCCGCAGCCCGCCCAGACCCAAACCCGGCAATTCGAGGTCGAACTGGCGCGGGTCTCGGGAATGGCGGCGGTGATCGACACGCTCTGGTCGCGCTATGTCGCCGATGCGCGGCGCGCCGATCTCGGTTTGCGGCACCTCGTCACGAGCATGGCGGAGGCGGTCGGACCCAAGCTCTTTGCCCGCCAGACCGCGCTCGCGCTGGGCCGGCCGGATAGTCGTGCGACCGTGCGAGACACCGCGGTCCCGCTGCTGATCCTCACCGGCGCGCAGGACCGCATGTGCCCCCCCGGCGCCTACGCGGCGACCACCGGCGCGGGCGTCCAGGTCACCACGTTCGAGGGTGCCGGGCATTTCCTGCCGCTCGAGGCCCCCGACCTCTGCGCGGCGGCGATCACGGCCTGGTCGAAGGAGCGCGGGCGCTGCTGCTAGGGTGCATCGCCGACGATTTCACGGGGGCGGCCGACCTCGCCAACGCGCTCGCCCGGGGCGGCATGCGCACGCGGCTGTTCACCCGGACCGACCCGCCGGACGACGATTGTGACGCGGGGGTGATGGCGCTGAAGACCCGGTCCGTCCCGCCCGCCGAAGCGGTCGCGCGCGCGCTCGAGGCGCTGGATCGGCTGCGCGCGGCGGGATGCCGGCAGATCATGTTCAAATACTGCTCCACTTTCGACTCCACGCCCACCGGCAATATCGGGCCGGTTGCCGAGGCGCTGGCCGGCGCGATGGGAGCCGCGGGGGTCGTCGTCTGCCCGGCGTTCCCGGCTGCCGGCCGGACCGTGTATCAGGGCCATCTGTTCGTGCACGACCGGTTGCTGTCCGAATCCGGCATGGAACGCCATCCGCTCACGCCGATGACCGATCCCGACATAAGGCGGTGGCTCGCCCGCCAGTGCCGCACGGCGCCAGGCCATGTCGCGCTCGGCACCGTGCGCCAGGGGGCAGACGCGATCCGCGCCGCGCTGGCGGCTGCCGGCGCGACGTTGGTCGTGGTGGACGCGGTCACCGACGAGGATCTCGCCGCGATCGGCGCGGCGGTCGCTGATGCGCCCATGCTGACCGGCGGGTCCGGCGTGGCGATCGGGCTGCCGCACAACTTCCGCGCGGCGGGGCTGCTGCCGGCGGCCGCTCCCACCTTCGAGCCGAACCAGGGCCTCGCGCTGGTGCTGTCGGGGAGCTGCTCGGCGGCGACCCGCGCCCAGGTAGCGTGCTATGCCGCCGCGCATCCGGCGCTGGAGGTGGACGTCGATGCGTTGATGTCGGGCGCGCCCGTGGTGGACCAGGCCGACGCCTTCGCCAGGGCTCACGCCGAGGCGGCGCCGCTGATCTTTTCAAGCGCCGAACCCGAGCGGGTTGCCGCGGCGCAGGCGGGCCACGGGCGCGAGCGCACCGCGGCGGCCGTGGAAGCGCTGATGGGGACGCTCGCGCGCCGCGCGGTCGCGCGGGGCGTCGGTCGCCTGGTGGTGGCCGGCGGCGAGACGTCGGGCGCGGTGGTGGTTGCGCTCGGCATGCCGGCGTTCGACATCGGGCCCGAGATCGACCCCGGCGTCCCGGCGATGTCGGCGCCCGGCCGCGGCTTGGCCCTCGCGCTCAAGTCGGGCAATTTCGGGGCGCGCGATTTCCTCGCGCGGGCGCTGCGGGCGTTGGGAGGCGAGGATGGATGAGGCGGCGGCGCGCGAGGCGGTGTGCCGGTTTGGCCGTTCGCTGTTCGACCGCGGGCTGACGCACGGCGCATCGGGAAACATCACCGTGCGGCTCGACGACGGCGGCCTGCTGGCGACGCCGACCAATGTATCGCTCGCCACGCTCGACCCGGCGCGGCTCAGCCGCTTCGATGCGGCGGGGCGGCTGATCGAGGGGCCGGAGCCGACCAAGGAGATGCCGCTTCACCGCGCGCTCTACGATACGCGCGGGTCGGCACAGGCGGTGGTCCACCTGCATTCCACCCACTCGGTCGCGGTATCGATGCTGTCGGAGGTGGACCCGGCCGATGTGCTGCCGCCCCTGACCGCCTATTACCTGATGCGGGTCGGGCGTACGGCGCTCCTGCCCTATCACCGTCCCGGAGACGCGCGGGTCGACGCGGCGATCCGGGGACTGGCCGGGCGCTATTCGGCGGTGCTGCTCGCCAACCACGGACCGGTCGTGGCCGGAGAGTCGCTGGAGGCGGCGGTATGGGCGACCGAGGAGCTGGAGGAAACGTCCAAGCTGTTCCTGCTGCTGCGGGGTCTCGATTACCGCTCCGTGCCGGTCGAGGAGGTGGATCTGTTGCGGAACGGCCGATGACCGACGTGCTCGCAATGCTGGAGCGGCTGGGCGTGGCGGCTGAGACGCATCACCACCCGCCGGTGCTGACGGTCGATGAGGCGCGCGTCCATTGGGCGGCGATCCCCGCCACGCATACCAAGAACCTGCTGCTGAAGGACGCCGCCGGGGCCTATTGGCTGGTGGCGATGCCCGCCGACAAGCCGCTGGATCTCAAGACCCTGCCGGCCCGGATCGGGGCCAAGCGCCTCCGCTTCGCACCGCTCGAGGATCTGCCGCGGCTGCTGGGCGTGGCGAGCGGCGCGGTCTCGGCGCTGGCGATCGTCAACGATACCGGCGCGCAGGTCCGGCTGGTGCTCGACGCGGCGCTGATGAGGGCGGAGCGCATCGCCTTCCACCCGCTCGACAACCGGCGCACCACCGTCCTTACCCCCGACGGCTTGCGCCGCTTGCTGGCCGCGATCGGGCGCGAAGCGATCGTGGTGGCGCTCTGACTCCGTTCAGCGCGCGGTCCAGCCGCCGTCAACGACCAGGCTCGTCCCGGTGATCATGGCCGCGGCGGGCGAGCAGAGGTACACGACGCCGGCCGCTACCTTCTGCGCCGTGCCCAGGCGGCCCAGCGGGATGGAGCCGAGCACGAAATCCTTGAAGCTGGGGTCCGCGAACATGCCCGCCGTCCAGGGCGAATCGATGAACGTGGGCGCGATGCTGTTGACGCGGATGCCGCGCGGCGCGAGCTCGACCGCCATCGCCTTGGTCAATCCCTCCACCGCATGTTTGGTCATGCAATAGGCGGTGCGGTTGGGTGAACCGACATGGCCCATCTGGCTCGACATGTTGACGATCGCGCCGCCCGACCCATGCGCCAGCATCGTGCGGACCGCCGCCTGTGCGACGAGGTAGACGCTGCGCACGTTCAACCCCAGCATCGCATCCAGTGCGTCCGCCGGCATGTCCTCGATCGGCAGCGGCCGGTTCATGCCCGCGTTGTTCACCAGGATGTCGCAGCGCCGCGCCGCCAGCGCGCCATGGAACGCCGGATCGGTGACGTCCGCCACCCAAGGTACGATGCCGGGCGTCGCGGCAGCGAGGTCGGCCAGCCCGTCGCCGCTTCGCGCGACCGCCAGAACTTCGGCTCCCGCCTGCGCCAGCGCGATCGCGATCGCATGGCCGATGCCGCGGCTTGCCCCGGTCACCACCGCGACCTTGCCGTCCAGCCCCGCCGCCCAGACCGGCATCGCCATCCCACCCTCCATGGTCGATTGCATTCGCACCCAATGAACCATAGGCTGGCCGGCGGCAACGCTGGCGGCGAAAGGAGAGCGCGGGTGGCGACCTATTTCAAGACCGGGATCACCCAGACCGCGGCGGACGCGACCGACGCAAAGGTCAAGGAGACGGTCGAACGCATCATCGCCGACGTCCGCGCCCGCGGCGACGATGCCGTGCGACACTGGTCGGCGACGTTCGATCAATGGTCGCCGCCGTCTTTTCGGCTGTCCGAGGCGGCAGTCGCTGCCGCCTATGCCGAGCTTGACGAGCAGACCGTGGCCGACATCCGCTTCGCCCAGGCGCAGGTGCGCAACTTCGCGCAGATCCAGCGCGACTCGATGCGCGAGGTCGAGGTGGAGACGCTGCCGGGCGTCGTCCTCGGGCACAAGCACCTGCCGGTCGCGGCCGTCGGCTGCTACGTGCCGGGCGGCAAATACCCGCTGGTCGCCTCCGCGCACATGAGCGTCGTCACCGCGAAGGTCGCCGGGTGCGAGCGGATCGTGTCGGTCGCCCCGCCCTATCAGGGCAAGCCCAACCCGGCGATCGTCGGCGCGATGCACATGGCGGGCGCCGACGAGATCCTGTGCGTAGGCGGCGTCCAGGGGGTCGCGGCAATGGCGCTCGGCACCGAAAGCATCGCCCCGGTGGACATGATCGTGGGCCCCGGCAACGCCTATGTCGCCGAGGCGAAGCGCCAGCTGTTCGGCCGCGTCGGCATCGACCTGCTCGCGGGGCCGACCGAGACGCTGGTGATCGCCGACGACAGCGTCGACGGCGAGCTGTGCGCCGCCGACCTGCTGGGCCAGGCGGAGCACGGGCCGAACTCGCCCGCCATCCTGCTCACCGATTGCGAGAAGCTCGCACGCGACACGATGCGCGAGGTCGAGCGCCAGCTCACCATCCTGCCGACGGCACCGATCGCGGCGCAGGCCTGGGCGGATTACGGTCAGGTCATCCTCGCCCAGGACCGCGACGAGATGCTGCGCCTCGCCGACGAGATCGCCTCCGAGCACGTCCAGGTGATGACCCGCGACCCTGACTGGTTCCTCGCCAACATGCGCAACTATGGCGCCCTGTTCCTCGGCCCGCGCACCAACGTGGCTTATGGCGACAAGGTGATCGGCACCAATCACACGCTGCCCACGCGCCGCAATGCGCGCTTCACCGGCGGGCTGTGGGTCGGCAAGTTCATGAAGACCTGCACCTATCAGCGCGTCCTCACCGACGAGGCGAGCGTGCTGGTGGGCGAATATTGCTCGCGGCTGTGCGCGCTCGAAGGCTTCGCCGGGCACCAGGAGCAGGCCGACATCCGCCTGCGCCGCTACGGCCGCCGCAACGCGGCGTGAGAGGGAGAGCGCGATGACGACCCAGGACCGCACCCTCACCACGCATGTCGGCTCGCTCCCGCGTGGCGAGGCAGTCACCCGCCTGGTCTACGGGCGCGAGCGCGGTGAGACCATCGACGCGGCCGAGTTCGACCGGGTGATCGGCGCCGCCGTCGTCGAGGGCGTGCGCCGCCAGGTCGAGGCCGGCATCGACTTCGTGTCCGACGGCGAGCAGTCGAAGATCAGCTACGCGACCTATATCTCGGAGCGTATCTCGGGCTTCACCGGCGATAGCCCGCGCATCCCGCCCAAGGACCTCGAAGCCTATCCCCGCTTCCTCGAGCGTCAGGCCAAGGGCGGCGGCACTCCCACCTACAGGCGCCCGATGAACGTCGCGGCGACCCGCTCGGTCAACCTGGCGCCGCTCCACGCCGACATTGCGCGGCTCCAGGCGGCGCTGGCCGGCCGGCCGGTGGCGGGCGCCTTCATGAACGCGCCCTCGCCTGGCATCATCTCGCTGTTCCAGCCGACCAGCTTCTACCCGAGCCAGGACGCCTATCTCGAGGCATTGGCGGAGGCGATGCGGCCCGAATACGAGGCGATCGTCGCGGCGGGGCTGATCCTCCAGCTCGACGCGCCCGACCTCGGGCTCGGCTGCCATACGCTCTACAAGGACCGCAGCCACGACGAGTATCTGGCGCTCGCCGCCCGGCACGTCGAGGTGATCAACCATGCGCTGCGCAACATCCCCGCCGACCGGGTGCGGATGCACCTGTGCTGGGGAAACTACGAAGGGCCGCACCATTGCGACATCGAGATGGAACGATTGCTGCCGGTCGTGCTCAAGGCCAAGCCGCGCGCGCTGCTGTTCGAGACCGCCAACCCCCGCCACCAGCATGACTGGTCTGCATTCGTGGAGCACCGCAGCCTCATCCCCGACGATCTGGTGCTGGTGCCGGGCGTGATCGACACCACGACCAATTTCATCGAGCATCCCAAGGTGGTCGCGCAGCGGATCGAGACCTTTGCCAACATCGTGGGTCGCGAGCGCGTGATGGCCGGGACCGATTGCGGCTTCTCGACCTTCGCCGGCTTCGGCGTGGTCGACGCCGACATCGTCTGGGCCAAGCTGCGCACCCTGGCCGAGGGTGCGGCGATCGCGAGCGAGCGGCTGTGGCGCCAGGCGGCCTGAGCCGCTAGCCGATTGCCGACAGCCAGCCGAGCCCGTCTTCGGTCCGCCCGCGCGGACGATACTCGCACCCGACCATGCCGCGGTAGCCCAGGTCGTCGAGCAGGCCGAACAGATGGGCGTATCGGACCTCGCCGCGATCGGGCTCCTGCCGATCGGGCACGCCGGCGATCTGGACATGGCCGATCCGCCATAAATCGCGCTCGAGCAGCCGGGTGAGGTCGCCCTGGATGATCTGCAGGTGGTAGAGGTCCGCCTGAAGCCGCAGGTTCGGCGCGCCGACCTCGTCCTGAACGGCGCAAGCTTGCTCCCACGAGGCGAGGAAGTAGCCGGGCATGTCGCGAGGGTTGATCGGTTCGATGAGCAGATCGATTGCCGCATCCGCCAGGATCGCCGCGGCGAGCCGCAGGTTCGCCACATAGGTCGCGCGGTTGGCTCCGGCAGAGGCAAGGCCGGCCATTGCGTGCAGCCGCGGCGCGCGGAGCGCGCGCGCATAGCGCAGCGCTCGCTCGATCGACGCGCGGAACTCCGCCTCGCGCCCCGGGAGCGCGGCAATGCCGCGTTCGCCCGCGCTCCAATCGCCGGGCGGCAGGTTGAACATCGCCGCATTCAAGCGGGCCGCATCGAGCCAGCCGGCGACCGCAGCGGGGGAATGGTCATAGGGGAACAGGAACTCGACCGCCGTGAACCCGGCGGCGGCGGCGGCGCCGAACCGGTCCGAGAACGCTCGTTCGCCGAACATGGTGGTCAGATTGGCCGCGAAGGCGGGCATGGGCATCTCCTTGACCGCTATTGCATTCGAAATCGACGGTTGCAAAGATGCATGGTCGGCGGTGTGGGAGAGGGGCGCGTGAAGGGGTTCGACGCTGGGTTCGCCGAGCTGCCGGACTATTCTCTCGATCACCGAGCGCATCGGGCAAGGAGGCGGCAAAAAGGGCGGCCGCAGCCCGATCCCGCGGATCGTCGCTGACGCCCGGGTGATGGACACCTGCGTGGTCCCTCGTCCGGTATCGCTTAGGTGATGGCGGGCATGATCGTCCGGGTAACGCCGTTGCCGACCGCCGCCTGCCGCGCGATCGTCGCCGATCGGATCGCCGTCCGCAAGCAGATCGCCTGCAACCGTGGCTGATCGCGTCGCCCCGCTTGCCTTCCACGCCGCCCCGCCCGCGGGTGAATGGATCAACGACCCGAACGCGTTGTTCTACCGGAACGGCCTTTACACATTGCTGGCGCAGCACCGCACCGACGCGCCGGCGTTCCGCGCGACCGGCTGGGCGCGCTTCACCAGCCCGGATCTGCTCGACTGGACCTTTCACGGCCCGGCGATCGCGCCAGCCGGTCAGGACTGGATCTACTCCGGCTGCGTCCTGCCGGTCGATGGGGAGCTGGTGGCGCTGCACACGCTCCACGCCGCCGGGCTGGAGCGCCAGGTCCTCCGCAGCAGCCGCGATGACGGGGCTTCCTGGAGCGCGGCCGAACCGCTGCCCCGGCTCGGCACCGCCATGCCGAACCGGCGCGACCCGTTCGTCTTCCGCGACGGCGGCGAGTGGGTCATGCTGCTGGCCGAGCCCTGCGATTGGCGGGGCTGGGCGGACGCGGCGCCGTCCCGGCTCGGGGTTTACCGCTCAGGCGATCTGACCGCGTGGCGCCAGGTGGGCCTGATCGGGCCTTGGCACCCGCCCGGGGTGATGTGGGAGGTGCCGGTGCTGGCGCGTCTCGATGGCCGCGACGTCCTGTTCGTCTCCACCGTCGATCGTCGCGGCGAGGGTGCCGACTGCGCGGTGCGGGCGTGGATCGGGACCTTCGACGGGAGCGGCTTCACTCCCGATCCGCGCACGGACCGGGGTGGGCAGCCGGTGGACCTGGGGCCGGATTTCTATGCGCTGATGATCGCCGCACCCGAGGGCTGGCCGGATCACGAGCGGGTCTGCGTCAGCTGGTTGTCGAGCTGGGCGACCGCGCGCCTGCCGCGCTGGCCGGGCTTTCACGGCGGGCCGATCAGCCTGCCGCGCGCCCTGTCGGTCGAAGACGGCCCCCTCGGTCCGCGCCTAGCCGTGCGGGTTGCATCGGCGGTCGCCCGTCGCTTCAACCGCCCCAGCGCAGACGGAGCCACCGCGGGCCAGGCGACTGCCCCGGTGTTCGGCGCGGCCGCATCGTTCCGGCTGGAAGTGGGCATGGGCGGTGCGGCGCTGCTCGTCGAGGCGCGGCCTGAGGCCGGCGTGCTGGAAGTGCGCCGATCCGGCGACGGGCTCGGCTGGCACCGCGCCTACCCGCTCGCGCCCGCGGCGCACGATGGCCGCACGCTGCGGCTTTACGTTGACGGCCCCGCGATCGAGCTGTTCCTCGAGGAGGAGGGGCTGACGGTGAGTGCCGCGCTGTCGCGTGAGGCCGACCCGCCCCGGGTGCAGCTCACCGTCGCCGGGTGCGCCACGCCGATGACATGGTCCCTCCCGGACGATGGAGGCGGCGGATCGATGCCCCCAAGGCCGGGACGACATCGACCGTGATGCGCGGCCGAGACGAACCGTGATCCCACCGGGTGGCCGGCGCCTGAGCTGGCGGTGGGCCAGAGCGCCAGGTCGCACACCTGCACCCCTTAGCTCAAGCCGTCGGCGCGGCGCAGGAGCTGGTAGGCTTCGACCACCTGGCCCAGCCTGCCTTCATGGCGCCGGTCGCCACCGTTGCGGTCGGGGTGATAGCGGCGCACCAGTTCGGCATAGCGGCGGCGCAGCGCCGCGCGGTCGGTCTGCGGGCCAAGGCCCATCGCGCCGAGCGCCTCGCGTTCGCGCGCGGTGAAGCGATCCACGGGGGCGGATCCCTGGTGGCGGGTCCGCGCCCGGCGCGAGATCGTCTCGGCCCGGGCGCCGATCGCTTCCAGTGGGTCGGCGAAATCGGCCCAGCGCGGCACGCCGTCGATGCCCCCGCCGGCGCGGAAGGCTTTCGTTTCCATCGCCCAGCCCGCCACCGGCGATTGCGCCGCCAGGATCTCGTCGGCCGACATGCCTTCGAACCAATCGTAGCCGGCGTTGAAATGGCGCACGTGCTCGAGGCAGAACCAGCGCCACTCGCCCGGCCCGTCGAAGCCGGGTCGCCGCATGCCCGGGGCGCGGAACTCGCCCGGCTCGGGGCAGCCGGGCACCTCGCATGGCCGGCCCTGGTTTTCGAACCGGCCATGGAACTTCTCTCGACGCATCGGCCGGAAAGTGGGACGCTCGGGCACCGATGAAAACCCCCGAAAGGACGATAGCAAATGCCCGGACCGCTCCAGCTGGAAATCGAGCAGCGGCTCGCCGGCGCGCTCGCCCCCGCCCGGCTCGAGGTGCTGAACGACAGCGCCCGGCATCGCGGCCACATGGGCGATGACGGCAGCGGCGAATCGCACTTCACCGTGGTGATCGAGAGCGCCGCCTTCGCCGGCCGCTCGCGGCTGGAACGCCAGCGGCTGGTGAACGCCGCGCTGGGCGACATACCCGGCGAGCGGGTGCACGCTTTGGCGATCCGCGCCTATGCGCCCGGCGAGCCCAAGGGCGAGAACGCTGCGTGAGCCTCGAGCTGTGGTATTGGCCCGATATCCCGGGCCGCGGCGAGTTCGTCCGCCTGTTCCTGGAAGCGGGGGAGATCGAATACGAGGACATGGCGCGCCAACAGGGCGCCGAGGCGCTGCTCGCCGACCTTGCGGGCCGCGAGGGCATCCGCCCCTTCGCCCCGCCGTATATCGTCGATGACGAGGTGGTGATCGGCCAGACCGCGCATATCCTCACCTACCTCACCGATCGCGAGGGCCTGGGCTCCGGCGACCTGCCGACCGAGCTCAAGCTGATCCAGCTCCAGCTCGACCTCGCCGATTTCGTGGAGGAGGTGCATTCCACCCACCATCCCATCGCCTCGGCGCGCTATTACAACGAGCAGATGGAGGCCGCGTTCGAGCGTGCGACCGATTTCCGCGACGCCCGCGTGCCCAAGTATTTCGCCCATTTCGAAGCCGCGCTGGAGACGCACGGCGGACCCTTCGTGCTGGGCGAGCAGTGGAGCCATGTCGACACCTCGCTCTACCAGGTGCTGGAAGGCATGGATTACGCCTTCCCCAATCTCGCCCGGCGGATCGCCGAGGACTACCCGCACCTGCAGGCGCTGCAGGCCGCGGTGCCCGAGATCGAGGGAATTGCCGCCTATCTGGCCAGCGACCGGCGGCTCGGCTTCAACCAGGACGGCATCTTCCGGCACTACGAGGAGCTCGACGAGGAGTGAGGGCGCTCGCGGCCGGAGCGCCGGTTTGGCGGGCGGCAAGTGGCTTCCTATCTATCTTGCTGCCATCCTCGCGCAGTACCGCGCGCGTCTATGCGGAGAGCCCCATGACCATCCTCAAGACCGTCACCCCCGTCACCCACGACCTCGGCGGCTTCCAGGTGCGCCGCGTCATCCCCAGCCCGGAGTGCCGGATGGTGGGCCCGTTCGTGTTCGTCGACCAGTTCGGCCCCGCGCGGCTGGCCGCCGGCGAGGGGATGGACGTGCGGCCGCACCCGCATATCAACCTCGCCACCGTGACCTGGCTGTTCGAAGGGGCGATCGACCATCGCGACAGCGTGGGGACCTTCTCCACCATCCATCCCGGCACGGTGAACCTGATGACCGCCGGCACCGGCATCGTCCATTCCGAGCGCAGCCCGCAGGCCGAACGCGACGGCGGCGCGGCGATGTACGGGATGCAGACCTGGCTGGCGCTGCCCGACGGGCGCGAGGAGATCGCCCCCGCCTTCGAGGCGGTGGCCGACCTGCCGGTGCTGCGCGACGGCAATGTCGAGGCGACCGTGATCATGGGCAGCCTGTGGGGCCGCACCGCGCGCACCACCTGCCACGCCGAGACGATCTACGCCGAGATCGTGCTGGGCGCCGACGGCCGGGTGCCGATCGATGCGGAAGCGGACGAGCGCGCGGTGATGCTGGTGGGCGGCGAGGCTACGCTCGATGGCCTGCACCTGCTGCCCTACCTGCTCTACGTCCTCAAGCCCGGCGAGCCGATGCTGCTCGCCTCCGAGGATGGCGGACGGGTGATGCTGCTGGGCGGCGAGGCGTTCCCCACCCCGCGGCACGTGTTCTGGAACTTCGTCAGCTCCCGCCGCGAGCGGATCGAGCAGGCCAAGGAGGACTGGCGCGCGGGCCGCTTCCCGGTGGTGCCGGGGGACGACGTCGAGTTCATCCCGCTGCCCGACAAGCCCAAGACGGTCAGCTATCCATGAGCTGAGGCGGGCCGGTCAAGGAACTCAAGGCGGCGAGCCACCCGATCCAGGCGCCGTGCGGGTGAGATCGGCCAGGTCGATCGGGCGCGGGGTCGGTCTCGAGCACCGCCAGCAGCGCCCGCACCACCCGCGCGGTACGGGGCGCGCCGGCGGTGACCGCATGCTCGGCCTGCCAGGCGAGCGCCGCCCGCAGGTCGGCGATGTCCATCACGGCGGCGCCTGCATCTGGCTCGCCCATCCCCGCCTTTCCCCTATCGCATTGCCCTTCGTGCCCGCCCGCCCTACATCCCCGCCCGCCATGACCCCAAGCCGTTTGCCACAGGCCGCCGCCCCGCTGACCTTCGCCGTGCCCAAGGGCCGCATCCTGGCCGAAGCGCTGCCGGTGATGGCGCGCGCCGGGCTGGTGCCCGAGGCGGCCTTCCACGCGCCTGCCCAGCGCTCGCTCAGCTTCGCCTGCGAGGCGGGGCCGGGTGCAATCGCCGCGCGCATCATCCGCGTGCGCGCCTTCGATGTCGCCACCTTCGTCGCCTTCGGCGCGGCGCAGGCGGGGATCGTGGGCTCGGATGTGATCGAGGAGTTCGATTACTCGGAGCTCTACGCGCCGGTGGACCTCGACATCGGCCATTGCCGCCTGTCCGTGGCCGAGCCGAAGGAGGGCTTTGCCTACAACGTCGGCAATGCCAGCCATTACCGCGTCGCCACCAAATACCCCAATATCACCAGCCGCTGGTTCGAACGCCGGGGCATCCAGGCCGAATGCGTCAAGCTAAACGGGGCGATGGAGCTGGCGCCGGCGCTGGGCCTCTCGGGGCGGATCGTCGACCTGGTCGCCACCGGCCGGACCCTGGCCGACAACGGCCTGGTGGAGACCGAGACCATCATGCAGGTTTCCGCCCGGCTGATCGTCAACCGAGCGGCGCTCAAGACCGACCGGCGGGTGGGCGAACTGGTCGAGCGCTTCCGCCGGGACGAGGCGCCGCGGCGCGAACGGGCCGCCTGATGCAGCGCCTGGCCACCAGCGAGCCCGAGTTCGAGAAGCGCTTTGCCCGCATCGTGGCCGACCGGCGCGACGGCGGCGAGGATGTCGCCCGCGTGGTCCAGGCCATCCTGGCCCAGGTGCGCGCGCGCGGCGACGAGGCGCTGGTGGAATACACTGCGCGGTTCGACAAGCACCGGCTGGCAGACGATGGCGACTGGCGCTTCACCGCCGAGCGCTGCGCCACCGCGTTCGCGGCGCTCGAGCCGCAAGCCCGTGCGGCGCTCGAACTCGCCGCCGCGCGCATCCGCGCCTACCATGCGGCGCAGCTGCCCCGCGACCGCGACTACACCGACGATACCGGCGCACGCCTGGGCGCGCGGTGGAGCGCGGTCGAGGCGGCGGGGCTCTACGTGCCGGGCGGACGCGCGGCCTATCCCTCCTCGCTGCTGATGAACGCGATCCCGGCGAAAGTGGCCGGAGTCGAACGGCTGGTGGTGGCGACGCCCACCCCGCAGGGCCAGGTCAACGAGCTCGTGCTCGCCGCCGCGCATCTGGCGGGCGTGGACGAGGTGTGGCGGGTGGGCGGCGCGCAGGCGGTGGCGGCGCTCGCCTACGGCACCGCGCGGATCGCCCCGGTCGACGTGGTGACGGGCCCCGGAAACGCCTATGTCGCCGAGGCGAAGCGCCAGCTCTACGGCGTGGTCGGGATCGACATGGTGGCGGGGCCCAGCGAGATCCTGATCATCTCCGACAACAAGTCCGATCCCGACTGGATCGCCGCCGACCTGCTCAGCCAGGCCGAGCACGACCCGGCCGCGCAGGCCATCCTCATCACCGACGATCCGCTGTTCGCGGGGCAGGTGGAGGACGCGGTCGACCTGCAGCTGGTGCGGCTCGCCACCGCCCGCACCGCGCGCGCCAGCTGGGACGAGCATGGCGTGATCATCACCGTCGCCGACCTGCTCGCCGAAGCGCCGGCGCTCGCCAATCGCCTCGCCGCCGAGCACGTCGAGCTGGCGGTCGACGATCCCGAACCGCTGTTCGGGCGCATTCGACACGCCGGCAGCGTGTTCCTCGGCCGGCTCACGCCCGAAGCGGTGGGCGATTACGTCGCCGGTCCCAACCACGTCCTGCCCACCGGCCGCCGGGCGCGGTTCGCCAGCGGGCTCTCGGTGCTCGACTTCATGAAGCGCACCAGCTTCCTCTCGCTCGACCGGCGCGCGTTGGCGGCGATCGGCCCCGCGGCGGTGACGCTTGCCGCCATCGAGGGGCTGCCGGCGCACGCTGGTTCGGTGGAATTGCGGTTGCGATGAACGCGCCCGCGCGCTCGACCGCCCGCTCGGCCGCGCGCCTGGCGGCGGTGCAGGCGCTTTACCAATGGCAGATGGAAGCGACGGCCGCCGCGCGGCTGCTCGACGAATTCCACCAGCACCGGCTTGGCCGCGAGATCGAGAACGTGCATTACGCCCCCGCCGACGTGGCCTTCTTCGACGACCTGGTGCGCGGGGTCATTGCCCGGGCGGAGGAAATCGACGCGCTGCTGGCCGAGCGGCTGGCCGAGGGCTGGTCGCTGGCCCGGCTCGACCGCACGATGCTGCAGATCCTGCGCGCCGGCTGCTGGGAGCTGCTCGCCCGCCCGGACGTGCCGGTGGGCACCGCAATCAGCGAATATGTCGACGTGGCGCACGCCTTCTTCGAGGCGCGCGAGGCCAAGTTCGTCAATGGCGTGCTCGATGCGGTGGCCAAGGCGGTGCGGGGCGGGAAGGAGGGCTGACGACCCCGTTGCGGACATGGGGGGTCTCAGGCAGTTTGCCGCACATGGAAGTATTAACGGCCTTCGAAGCACTGGCTGCAAGCCTGACAGGGCAGCCGATCAGTTATATCTGGCGCGGCTACGGCTCAGCAGTCTTCGTCGAGTTCGGAGACCTCACGCCGACGACTAGACGGGACGGCTCTCCTGGACATCCAGAAGGTCAAATCTCACTCGGCGTCGAATGGAGTTGGCGGGTTGAAGACGACTCTACCATCCTTAGCGGCAGCTGGAGCGAGGAGGAGTTATGGGAGCCAACCTTTGCTCTACTTCGCGACGCGCGGGTCGGAAGCTTGAAGCTGTTCGGTAGATTGCCCGAGGTGGAACTATCGACGGATCGAGGTGTCCGCTTCCTATCGTTCTCGACAACGGACGGTCAGCCGCAGTGGCACTTGGTGGACCGCCGCGATGCCTTACCGCGGTGGTTCTCAGTTCGGCACGGTCGCTTACACCTTGGAGACGGGACTGAACCAGCGCTCTGATGCAATGTCGTTTTTCCACCCATTGCAGACACCACCCTCCTGCTCCGCTAAGCCCAAGGGGTATGAACGAAGCCGCCTTCATCACCGCCCTTCGCGCGCTCGCGACCAGCCCCGAGGCGCGCGGTCTTGCCGACGATGCGGCGGTGCTGGAGGTCGGCGGCCCGGATCGGAAGGAGGCACTGGTCCTCACGCATGACACGATGGCCGAGGGCATCCATTTCCTTCCCACCCAGGACCCGGCCGACGTCGCCTTCAAGCTGGTCGCGGTCAATGTCAGCGACCTTGCGGCCAAGGGCGCGCGGCCGACCGGCGGCCTCCTCTCCTACATGCTCTCGGACTGGGACGCCCGCTTCCTCGAGGGCCTTGGCGAAGCGCTCGACCACTTCCGCTTTCCCCTGTGGGGCGGCGACACGATCTCGGCCAACGGACCGCGCACCTTCGGCCTGACCCTCATCGGCCGGGCGGAACACGTCCCCGTGCCCTCGCGCGCCGGTGCAGCGCAGGGCGAAGGCCTGTTCGTCGGCGGGCCGGTCGGCGCAGCGATGCTGGGCTTCGAGGCCCTGCGCGACAACACCGATGCCGGCAGCAGCGCCTATCGCCGCCCCTGCCCCGATATCGAGCGCGGGATCCTCGTGGCCGGCATCTCGAACGCGGTCATGGACATATCGGACGGCCTGCTGCTCGACGCCTGGCGCATGGCCGAGGCGAGCCATGTCTCCCTCGCCATCGACAGCAGCGCCGTGCCGATCGCGGCGCCCGAGGGACGCCGCCTCGACGCGCTGACCTGGGGCGATGATTACCAGCTCCTCTTCACCCTCCCGCCGGACGCAGCGCATCTCGTCCGGTTCGCCACCCGCATCGGCAGCGTGGAGCCGCGCGGCTTCGCGCCGCTGTTCCTCGACGGCGAGCCGATCGTGAACCCCGAGGGGCTCGGCTACCGCCACGGATAGCCGGGCCGACGCTGGTTCCCTCCACAGCGGGGTACCAGGCGCGATGCGGGCTTTCCGATTGCCCCTTGCCCCGGCTGCGTGCCGGCCTTAGCGTCCCTCAATTGGCGGATCGGACACGAAATTCCGACCGCGCAGGGAGAGGCTGGCAGGCGCATGGACCTGATTCTCATCGCGATTGCATTGGGCCTGCTGGCCGTCGCCTATGGCTTCGTCACCGCCCGCCAGGTGGTCGGCGCGCCGGCGGGCAATCCGCGGATGCAGGAGATCGCCGGCGCCATCCAGGAAGGGGCGCAGGCCTATCTCAGCCGGCAATACACCACCATCGGCATCGTCGGCACGGTGGTCGCCGCGATCGTCGGCGGGTTCCTGGGGATCATCCCGGCGACCGGCTTCATCATCGGCGCGCTGCTGTCGGGCGCGGCGGGCTTCATCGGCATGACCATCTCGGTGCGCGCCAACGTGCGCACCGCCGCCGCGGCGCAGACCGGGCTGCAGCAGGGCCTCACCCTCGCGTTCCGCGCCGGCGCCATCACCGGGATGCTGGTCGCCGGCCTGGCGCTCCTCGCGATCGCAGTGTTCTTCCACGTGCTCACCAGCGTGCTGGGCCTCCCCGCCAACAGCCGCGGTGTGGTCGACGGCCTGGTGGGCCTGGCCTTCGGCGCCTCGCTCATCTCGATCTTCGCCAGATTAGGAGGCGGCATCTTCACCAAGGCGGCGGACGTGGGCGCGGACCTGGTGGGCAAGGTGGAGGCCGGCATCCCCGAGGACGACCCGCGCAACCCTGCGGTCATCGCCGACAACGTGGGCGACAACGTGGGCGATTGCGCCGGCATGGCGGCCGACCTGTTCGAGACCTACGTGGTCACCGTGGGCGCCACCATGGTGCTCACCGCGCTGCTGTTCACCGGCCTTGGCGACCTGCTCATGCCGCTGATGGCGCTGCCGCTGCTGATCGGCGGGGTGTGCATCGTCACCTCGATCATCGGCACCTATTTCGTCCGGCTCGGGGCCCAGGGAGCCGGTGCCACGAACATCATGGGGGCGATGTACAAGGGCTTCCTGGTCACCGCGGTGCTGTCGATCCCGGCGATCTGGCTGGCGATGCAACTGGCGCTGGGCGACATGGGCGCGGTGATCAGCGCGGCCGAGCTGGATCCCAACTTGCAGAACGTGGAACCGGGCCAACCGCTGGCCACGGAAGGGACTTCGGGCCAGCTGGTCGCCTTCACCGGCTGGGACCTGTTCTGGTGCGCGATGCTGGGCCTGGCCATCACCGGGCTCATCATCTGGATCACCGAGTACTATACCGGCACCAATTTCCGCCCGGTCCGCTCGATCGCCAAGGCGTCCGAGACCGGGCACGGCACCAACGTCATCCAGGGCCTCGCCATCAGCCTGGAGGCGACCGCGCTGCCCACGCTGGTGATCGTGACCGGCATCGTCGTCGCCTACCAGCTCGCCGGCCTCATGGGGATCGCCTATGCGGCGACCGCCATGCTGGCGCTGGCCGGCATGGTGGTGGCGCTCGACGCCTATGGCCCGGTCACCGACAATGCCGGCGGCATCGCCGAAATGGCCGGGCTGGACGAGGACGTGCGCCGGCGCACCGACGCGCTCGATGCCGTGGGCAACACCACCAAGGCGGTGACCAAAGGCTACGCCATCGGCTCGGCCGGCCTCGCCTCGTTGGTGCTGTTCGCCGCCTACACCACCGACCTGGCGCAGTTCTTCCCCGGGCTCGACGTCGATTTCAGCCTGGAGAACCCGTACGTCATCGTCGGCCTGCTGCTGGGCGCGCTGCTCCCTTACCTGTTCGCCGCCATGGGCATGACCGCGGTCGGCCGCGCGGCGGGCGACGTGGTCAAGGACGTGCGCGAGCAGTTCCGCACCAATCCGGGCATCATGCTCGGCACCAGCCGGCCCGATTACGCGCGCACCGTGGACCTCGTCACCAAGGCGGCGATCAAGGAGATGATCGTGCCCTCGCTGCTGCCGGTGCTGGCGCCGGTGGTGGTGTATTTCGCCATCACCGCGGTGGCCGGGCAGCAGAACGGCTTCGCGGCGCTGGGCGCCTTGCTGCTGGGCGTGATCGTCAGCGGGCTGTTCGTCGCCCTGTCCATGACCAGCGGCGGCGGCGCCTGGGACAATGCCAAGAAATACATCGAGGACGGCAACCACGGCGGCAAGGGATCGGCGGCGCACAAGGCGGCGATCACCGGCGACACCGTGGGCGATCCCTACAAGGACACCGCCGGCCCGGCGGTCAACCCGATGATCAAGATCACCAACATCGTCGCCCTGCTGCTGCTTGCCGCGCTGGCGGGCTGACCGAGGAGCACAACCGCCTCCCGGTTGCCGCGGGGCCACAGAGGCGGCGCAATCGCGCGCTCACGCCGGCGGCGCAGGGTCGGCTCGGTTGACTGCCATCCGAACGCCCCCCATGCGCGCCGGATGACGATCCATGCCAAGCCGCAGCCGACGCCCGAGCAGCTGGTGGCCGACCTGGTGCTGCTGCTCGACCTCGAACCGCGCGGCGGCGACCGGTTCATCGGTCGGTCCAGCCGAGAGGGAGTGGGCCGGGTGTTCGGCGGCCAGGCGATCGCCCAGGCGCTCGGCGCCGCGCGGCGCACCGTTTCCGACGGCCGGCATACCCATTCGCTGCACGCCTACTTCCTGCGCGGCGGCAGGGATGCCTTGCCGATCGAATACCGGGTGAAGCGCGATTTCGACGGCGGCAGCTTCTCCAACCGACGCGTGGTCGCCAGCCAGCAGGGCGAGCCGATCCTCAACCTGGTCGCCTCGTTCCAGAAGCCGCAGCAGGGCCTGTCGCACCAGCTGCCCGCCCTGCCCGACGTGCCCCCGCCCGAGGACCTGCCGCCCGACGCCGAGCTGCGCCGTCAGGTGGCCCGGCAATTGCCCGACGGCGCCATGCGCGACATGATGCTGCGCCCCCGCGCGTTCGATTTCCGCTCGGTCGAGCCGCGCGACTGGCTGTCCCCGCAAAAGCGGGAGCCGCGCGCGCATGTCTGGTTCCGCACCGTGGCCTCGCTGCCCGACGACCGCCCGATCCACCGCGCGGTGCTGGCCTATGTCTCTGATTTCCAGCTGCTCTCCACCGCCCTCTACCCGCACGGCCTCAGCTTCCACCTGGGCCAGGTGAAGGCCGCCAGCCTCGACCATGCGATCTGGTTCCATGGCGATTTCCGCGCCGACGACTGGATGCTCTACGTCACCGACAGCCCGTGGAGCGGCCTTGCCCGGGGGTTCGGCCGCGGCCAGATCTTCACCCGCGACGGACGGCTGGTGGCCAGCGTCGCGCAGGAAGGCATGGTGCGGGCGGTTTGAAGGCTGCGGTCCAGGGCGCGGCGCCGAACGCGCGCTAGCCGGGAGTGCTCCCGGCCGCCGATAGGAACGCCTCCGCTTCCGCCCCGCGATAATCGGGCGGCGGGAGGAAGCGGAAGCGCCGTGCGGGCAGCTCGCCCACCCCATCCAGCCAGGCGCGGCAGACCCGGTGCATCCCGTCGAGCAGGCGCCCGTCGGGGCACAGCAGGATGGGGTGGGCAAGATCGGCCGCGGCGATCAGCGCGGCATGTTCGGCGACCGCGCGGGCGGTGGGCGCGGCGCCCGGCCGGGCGAACCAGAAATCCTCGTCCAGCTCGCCGATATGGCCGAGCGAGATCGCCACCACCGGCAGCTCGCGGGCCGCGGCGACGAGGCGCCGGCAATCCCACACCCACCATTCCTCGCCGATCCGCCGGGCATGGCAGGGCCGCGCCATACCCTAGCCCCGCGCGTGGTAGAAATCGTAGATCTGCTGCGCCACCGCCGCGCTCACCCCCGGCGCGCGCTGCAGATCCTCGAGCGATGCGGCGCGCACCTTGCCCGCAGTGCCGAAATGCAGCAGCAGCGCGCGCTTCCTCGCCGGGCCGATGCCGGGGATCTCGTCGAGCGGTGAGGCGCTGATCGCCCGGCTGCGCTTGGCCCGGTGAGCGCCGATGGCGAAGCGGTGCACCTCGTCGCGCAGGCGCTGCAGGTAAAACAGCAAGGGCGAGTTCACCGGCAGCATCTTCTCGCGCCCATCGGGAAAGTGGAACACTTCGCGGCCCTCGCGGCCGTGCTGCGGCCCCTTGGCGATGGCCACCAGCGGCACCTCCTCGATGCCCAGTTCCTCCAGCGTGTCGCGCGCGCTCGACAGCTGCCCCTTGCCGCCGTCGAGCAGCACCAGGCCCGGCCAGGTGCCGGTCTCGCGATCGGGGTCGTCCTCCATCGCGCGGGCGAAGCGGCGGTGCAGCACCTCGCGCATCATGGCGGGATCGTCGTCGGTCTGGGCGCTCTTGATGTTGAACTTGCGGTACTGGTTCTTCACGAACCCCTCGGGGCCGGCCACCACCATCGCGCCCACCGCCTTGGTCCCCTGGATGTGGCTGTTGTCGTAGATCTCGATCCGCTGGGGCGCCTCGGGCAGCTCGAGGAATTCGGCGAGCTCGCGCATGATCCGGGCCTGGGTGCCGCTCTCCGCCAGCCGCCGGTCGAGCGCCTCGGTGGCGTTGCGGCTCGCCTGTTCGAGCAACCGGCGCCGGTCGCCGCGCTGGGGAATGCTGATCTCCACCCGGTGCCCGGCCGCCTCGCACAATGCCTGAGCCAGCAGGTCGCGCTCGGGCAGCTCGCGGTCGATGAGGATGGTGCGCGGCGGCGGCACCTCGTCGTAGAACTGGGCCAGCACGTTGGCCAGCACCACCTCCTTCTCCAGCTCGGCGGTGTGGCTCGGGAAGAAGGCGCGGTGGCCCCAGTTCTGCCCGCCGCGGATGAAGAAGCCCTGGATGGCGATCTGTCCGCCCTTGGCCGCCAGCGCGAACACGTCGGCATCGCCCAGCGCGCCCGCATTCACCGCCTGGCTGCCCTGGATGAAGGTGGCCGCGCGGAGGCGATCGCGCAGCATGGCGGCGCGCTCGAAATCCAGGCTCTGGGCGGCCTGGGCCATCTGCGTCTCGAGCTTGGCCTGCACCGCACCCGAGCGGCCGCCGAGGAAATCCTTGGCCTCCCGGATCAGCTCGGCATAGCCCGCCTGGTCGATCCGCCCGGTGCACGGCGCCGAGCAACGCTTGATTTGGTAGAGCAGGCACGGCCGGTCGCGGCGGGCGAAGAAGCTGTCGGTGCACGAGCGCAGCAGGAACAGTTTCTGCAGCGCGTTGAGGGTGGTGTTGACGCTGCCGGCGCTGGCGAAGGGACCGTAGTAATCGCCTGGCGCGCGGCGGGCGCCGCGGTGCTTGGTGATGCGCGGGAAAGCGTGGCCCGCGCGCAGCAGGATGAAGGGGAAGCTCTTGTCGTCGCGCAGCAGCACGTTGAACGGCGGGCGGAAGCGCTTGATGAACTGCGCCTCCAGCAGCAGCGCCTCGGCTTCGGAATTGGTGGTGACGATCTCCATCGCCCGGGTCTGCGAGACCATCCGCTGGAGCCGGCTGGAGAGCGCCCTGACCTGCGTGTAATTGGCCACCCGCGCCTTCAGCGAGCGGGCCTTGCCCACGTACAGCACGTCGCCGCGGGCATCGAGCATCCGGTAGACGCCGGGCTTGGGCCTGAGCGTGCCGACCGTTTCACGGATGGCGGCGACGCCCGCCTCCAGATCAGGCTGGGCCGAGCGCACGGTGGCAGTGGCGCGCGCCTCATCGAAGCGCGCGGCGCCGCGGGGGTCGGGCAGGGATCCAGCTTCGGTGCGGGCCATGTGCGAAAGATAGGCCCGCGACGCCGACCCGTCACCCCCGCGCGCCGGCGAATGCCGGCATCCTGGGCCAGCACGCGGCCGACCATGCGCCACGCGATCCCGGATCGGGTCCGGGATGCCGGGATGACGTCATCGCGTGGGTGAGCGTCAGAACAGCTTGCGGATCTCGATTTCGAAGCTGCGGCCCACCGGGTCGATCAGGAACGGCTGATAGCGCAGCGGCACGGCGCCGGTATCGTCGGTCACCCGCTGGCGGGCGTCGAAGATGTTGTCGATGCTGAAGCTGAGCCGGGTGTCGTCGAGCAACGGCACCGCCTCGACCACGCGCGCCTGCTGGCCCAGGTCGACGAACGCGCGCCAGTCGAGGGTGGCGAAGTCGCCGAATTCCAGGTCGCTGCTGCCCGGTTGGCCGGTCCCCTCGACCCGCGAGGCGCCGGTATAGCTGGCGTCGAAGAACGAGCCGAAGCCGCCGTAGAACACGCCGAGGCGCGCATTGGCCGAATGGCGCGCCTGGCCGCCGCCGGTCAGCGCGTCGCCGTCGAGCAGGTCGAGCAGCGGGCCGCCGGGCGCCACCAGGACCTCGTTGGCCAGGTCGAGCGTGTACTGCAGGTTGAGGAACCAGCGCCCGCCGCCGCCGCCCGGTCCACCCGGGCCGCCCGGGCCGCCGCCGCCGAAGCCGCCGCCGCCGCCGCCCGGTCCACCAGGACCGCCCGGGCCACTCGGGCCGCCCGGACCGCCCGGACCGCCGGGTCCTCCCGGTCCGCCGAGGCCGCCCAGATTGCCTTGCCGCTGCCCGCGCCCGCGGTCTTGCGCCCGGGCGCCCGCCTCGCCACCCATCGGCGCCGGGGCGCCCGCCGCCGGCGGTCCGTCGCTGCTGCAGATGCGCTGGCGAAACTGCTCGACTTGCGCGGCGTCGGGTTCGCCATCGGCGCGCAGCCGCTCGAGCATCATCGGCGGGAGGGTCACCGGCTGGCCGTCGGGCCCGGTGACGCGCTCGCCGCGCGCCAGGCGCAACGCGGCATCGGCGCCCGCATCGCCGCACAACAGCTGGCGCATGGCCTGGAACCGGGCCGGGTCGAAGGCTCCGCCACCCGGTCCTGCTGCCGGGGGTCCCGCACCGGGAGGTCCTTCACCGCCAGGTCCCGCACCGCCAGGTCCCGCACCGGGAGGTCCTGCGCCGGGCGAGTCGGCGCCAGGCCCGGCGCGCTCGCCCGGGCGGGGGTCTGCACCGGCGCCCGCCGCCGCCCGGGCGAGCGCG
>JANNOJ010000038.1:0-2087 GCA_031399025.1 Erythrobacteraceae bacterium
GCTGGCCTTCGCCCCGCGCCAGCATTTCGAGATCGGCGAGGCGCTCGGGCTGATGGACTTCGCCACCGCCGCGAAGCTCGCCGGCGCGCGGTTCACGATCCTGACCGGGGCGCTCGCCCGGCTCGAGCGCGCGCTCGGGCAGTGGATGCTAGACCTGCACGTGACCGAGCATGGCTATACCGAGGCCTCGGTGCCGCTGCTGGTGAATGACGCGGCGGCCTATGGCACCGACAAGCTTCCCAAATTCGCCGACGACCTGTTCCGCACCACCGATGGCCGCTGGCTGATCCCGACCGCGGAGGTGCCGCTCACGGGGTTCGCCCTCGATGCGATCCTGGCCGAATCGGCGCTGCCGCTGCGCCTGACCGCTCTGACCCCGTGCTTCCGCTCCGAGGCCGGCAGTGCGGGGCGCGACACGCGCGGGATGCTGCGCCAGCACCAGTTCCATAAGGTCGAGCTGGTCTCGATCACCCGGCCCGAGGACAGCGAGGCCGAGCATGAGCGCATGACGCGCTGCGCCGAGCGGGTGCTGACGGATTTGGGCCTGGTGTGGCGGCGGCTGTTCCTGTGCGCGGGCGATACGGGGTTCGGCGCGGCCCGGACCTACGACCTCGAAGTGTGGCTGCCGGGGCAGGGAGCGTGGCGGGAGATCTCGTCCTGCTCGCTGTGCCGGGAATTCCAGGCGCGGCGGATGGGCGGGCGGTACCGCCCCGAAGGTGGCAAGGGCACCGCGCTGCTGCACACGCTGAACGGCAGCGGCGTCGCGGTGGGCCGCGCACTGATCGCGGTGCTCGAGACGCACCAGCTGGCCGATGGCGGTGTGGCGATCCCGCCCGTGCTGCGGCCGTGGATGGGCGGGGCCGAGCGGCTGGGGTGATCAGTGGGCCTCGGCCCAGCAGGACCCAAAGCCGATATCGACCGCGAGCGGTACCCGCAGCGTTGCCACACCTTCCATCACGGTCCGCACCAGCGTGGCAGTCGCCGCGACCTCGGCCTCCGGCACCTCGAACACCAGCTCGTCATGCACCTGCAGCAGCATCCGTGCGGCGAGCCCGGCCTTGGCCAGCGCGCTGGGCAGCCGCACCATGGCGCGCTTGATCACCTCCGCCGCACCCCCCTGGAACGGCGCGTTGATCGCTTGGCGTTCGGCCCCCGCGCGGCGCACCGGGTCGCGCACGGCGATGTCGGCGATCCACAGCTTGCGCCCGAACGACGTGGTCACGTGCCCGGTGGCGCGCGCTTCGGCCTTCAGCCGCTCCATCGAATCACGGATGCCCGGGTACTGCGCGAAATAGGCGTCGATGATCGTCTTCGCCTCGCCGGGCGGGATGCCCAGCCGGGCGGCGAGGCCGAAGGCGCTCATCCCGTAGATGATGCCGAAATTGATGGTCTTCGCCCGCCGCCGCGCCTCGCGGTCCACGTCCGCGAGCGGCATGCCGTAGATCTCGGAGGCGGTGCGGGAATGGATATCCTCGCCGCGGGCGAAGGCCTCGCGCAGGGTCGGCACCTCGGCCATGTGCGCGAGCAGCCGCAGCTCGATCTGGCTGTAGTCGGCGGCGAGCAGGACGTGCCCGGGGGCGGCGATGAAGGCGCGGCGGATGCGCGCGCCCTCCTCCGTCCGGATCGGAATATTTTGCAGGTTCGGCTCGGTCGAGGACAGCCGGCCGGTGGAGGTGGCGGCCATCGCATAGTCGGTGTGGACGCGGCCGTCGCGCGGGTCGATGGCCGCCGCCAGCCCCTCGACATAGGTCGATTTCAGTTTTGCCAGTTGCCGCCACTCCAGCACCTTGCGCGCGAGCGGCACGCCCTGCCCGGCCAGATCCTCGAGCACGGCGGCGTCGGTCGAAAACGCCCCCGTCAGCTTGCTGCGCCGCCCCCCCGGCAGCTTCATCTCGTCGAACAGGATTTCGCCCAGTTGCTTGGGCGAGCCGACATTGAAGGGCCGGCCCACCAGCGCGTGGATCTCGGTCTCGAGCACCGCGAGGCGCGCGGTGAAATCCGCCCCGATGCGCGCGAGCTCCGCGCCATCGACGCGGATGCCGGCGAGTTCCATGTCGCGCAGCACCGGAATCATCCGACGCTCGACC
>JANNOJ010000027.1:0-20212 GCA_031399025.1 Erythrobacteraceae bacterium
CGAGATCGCGAACCCGGCCCATGTAGCTGGCGCGTTCCTGCACGCTGATGACGCCGCGGGCCTGGAGCAGGTTGAAGACGTGGCTCGCCTCCACCGCCTGCTCGTAGGCGGGGATGGGCAGGCCGGCATAGAGGCAGTTGCGCGCCTCCGCCTCGGCCTTGGCGAACAGGTCGAACAGCGCAGCGGTATCCGCCACCTCGAAATTCCACTGCGACATCTGCCGCTCGTTTTCGAGAAACACCTGCCCGTAGGTGACGACCGGTCTATGCTGGCCTACCGCTTCGCTGCTTGAGGCCGGGCCGTTGAAAGCGAGGTCGTAGACGTTGTCGACGCCCTGGATGTACATCGCCAGGCGCTCGAGGCCATAGGTCAGCTCGCCCGCCACGGGCTTGCAGTCGAACCCCCCCATCTGCTGGAAATAGGTGAACTGCGTCACCTCCATCCCGTCGCACCAGACCTCCCAGCCCAGCCCCCAGGCGCCCAGCGTGGGCGATTCCCAATCGTCCTCCACGAAGCGGATGTCGTGGCGCAGCGGATCGATGCCGATCACCTCCAGGCTGCGCAGATACAGCTCCTGCAGGTCGGGCGGGCTCGGCTTCAGGATCACCTGGTACTGGTAATAATGCTGGAGGCGGTTGGGGTTCTCGCCGTAGCGCCCGTCGGTGGGCCGCCGGCAGGGTTGGACGAAGGCGGCGTTCCACGGCTCGGGGCCGAGCGCGCGCAGGGTGGTGGCGGTGTGGAAGGTGCCCGCGCCCATCCGCATGTCGTAGGGCTGGAGGATCAGGCAGCCCTGCGCGCTCCAGTAATCGTGCAGCGCCAGGATCATGTCCTGGAAACTTCGCGCGGGCGCTTGGTGCATGGCCCGGCAATGGCTCATGCGCTCAGGGTGGTCAATCGCACACGGCGCGGGCGCCGGGCGCCGCCGTGGGCAGCCGCCCGCTCTGGCGGCGCTGGTGCAGAGCGCCTACATCGGCGCCTTCATGTGAGGAGCGCGCGATGATATCGAAACCGTTGTTTGCCGCCGGCGCCGCCTTGTCGCTGGGCCTGGCAAGCGCCTGCGCCGCGCAGGAGCCGGCGGTTGCCGACCCGGCGATGCCCGCCGGCGCCGAGCCCGGCCCCGCGCTTTGGCAGCTGAGCGACGAGGACACCACGATCTACCTGTTCGGCACCGTCCACGTCCTGCCCGAAGGCACCGACTGGTCGGCGCCGCGGATCGACCACGCTTTCGCCGAGGCGGATGAGCTGGTGTTCGAGATCGACGTCGCCGCCGACCCCGCCGCGATGCAGCAGATGGTGGCGGCTAAGGCCGCGCTCGACCGCCCGGGCACGTTGCGTGACCTGATGCAGCCTGACGACCGCGCCCAGTTCGAAGCCGCGCTCGGCAGCTTCGGCATGGCGCCGACGGCGTTCGACCGGGTCGAGCCGTGGATGGCGGCGATAACGCTGTCGCTCATGCCGCTGATGAGCGCCGGCTACAGCGCCGGATCAGGGGTCGAACTCGCCTTGAACGCGCGCGCCGGAGACAAGGCGCGCGGCGCGCTGGAGACGGTCGAGGAGCAGATCGGTCTGTTCGATTCCATGCCGCTGGACGCGCAGCTCACCTTTCTGGACGAGACGGTGGAAGCCATTCCCGAGGTCACCGCGACGGTGGACGAGATGGTCGCCCGCTGGCTCGAAGGCGATGCGGCGAGCCTGGCCGCGCTTCTCAATGAGGAACTCGACGATCCCGAGCTCTATCGGCGCCTGCTGTCCGATCGGAATGCCAACTGGGCCGAGTGGATCGATACGCGGATGGCTTCGCCCGGCTCGGTGTTCATCGCGGTCGGCGCCGGCCATCTCGCCGGGCCCGACAGCGTGCAGGAACAGCTCGCGGCGCGCGGGTTCACGGTGACGCGCATCTGGCAATGATCGCGCGGCGGGCGGCGCTGTTCGCCGCCGTCCTGTGGCTCGCGGGCTGCGGCGCGGCGGAGCCCGAGCCCCGGCGCGAGTGGCCGGCCCCCTCCCCGGCAATCTGGGAGCTGAGGCGCGAGGGCGAACCGGTCGCCTGGCTGCTTGGCACCGTCCACGCGCTGCCCGACGGCCTGGAGTGGCGCACCTCCACGCTTGAGAACGCGCTGGCGCAGGCCGACTTGTTGGTGGTCGAGATCGCAGAACTCGATGATGCCAGTACTGCGAGCGGGGCGTTCGAAGCGGTCTCGCGGACGCCCGGCCTGCCGCCGCTTACCGCGCGCGTCGCGGCCCCGGACCGCCCCGGGCTTCGGGCGCTACTGGCGCGCGCCGAGGTCGACGAGGCCGATCTTGCCGGGCGAGAAACCTGGGCCGCGGCGCTCATGCTGGCCGCTGCTACGCGGGCGCACGATCCGGCGAACGGCGTCGACCGCGCGCTGCTGAGCGAGCCGCGGGCGGTGGAAGGGCTGGAAACCCATGCCGCGCAATTCGCCCGGTTCGATCGCCTGTCGCAGCGAGCGCAGGAAGAACTCCTGTCGGGCGTGGCCGCGGATGCTCTCGAACGGGACCCCGACGCCCTTCTCACCGCCTGGCTCACGGGCGACATCGCCCGGCTCGAGAGGCTGTCGGCAGATCGCCTGCTGGCTGACCCGGAACTGCGTCACGGGCTGGTGACGGCGCGCAACCGCGCCTGGGCCGGGCGCATCGATGAGCTGATCGCCAACGGCGCGCGGCCGTTCGTCGCGGTGGGCGCCGGGCATCTGCTCGGCGCGGATGGCTTGCCCGCACTGCTGGCCGCCCGCGGCTTCGCGGTGCGGCGCCTGCAGTAGCGCTTGCCCCGGCGAGCAAATCTGCCTA
This sequence comes from Erythrobacteraceae bacterium, assembly GCA_031399025.1. Classification (GTDB taxonomy): domain Bacteria; phylum Pseudomonadota; class Alphaproteobacteria; order Sphingomonadales; family Sphingomonadaceae; genus CBDBZL01. The sequence continues at coordinate 2,806 of JANNOJ010000027.1, forward strand.
TGCGCGCCCACTTCCCGGCCATGGTCATCCCTGGAGGCGTGGCGGGAAAAGCTACATCAACGCGACTGAAAGGCTTGTGACATGAGCGATGCTCTGACCTTGCCGGCCGAAGCGCGCAACCGGGCTGGCAAGGGAGCCTCCCGGGCATTGCGTCGCGAGGGCCGGATCCCCGCCGTCATCTATGGCGGCAAGGACGAACCCACCCCCATCCACCTCGAGGAACGGGTGCTGCTGCGCCAGCTGGGCACCGGCCACTTCATGACCTCGATCGTCAACATCGAGATCGGCGGCAAGACCGTGCGCACCCTGCCCAAGGACGTCGCGCTCGATCCGGTGACCGACCGGCCGCTGCATGTCGACTTCTTCCGCCTGGCCCGCGGCGCCAAGATCGAGGTCGCGGTGCCGGTGGTGTTCATCAACGAGGAAGAGAGCCCCGGCCTCAAGAAGGGCGCCGTGCTCAACGTCGTGCGCCACGAGCTCGAACTCGTCTGCGAGAGCGACAAGATCCCGAGCGAAATCGCAATCGACGTGACCGGGCTCGATGTCGGCGATTCGATCCACATCAGCAACGTCACCCTGCCCGACGGAGCCGAAAGCGCGATCACCGATCGCGACTTCACCATCGCCACCGTGGTCGCTCCCTCCGCGCTGCGGCGCGCCGAGGCGGAAGAGGATGCCGAGGCGGCGGGCGCGGCTTCCGCGGCTGCCGCCGGCGAGACCGCCGGCGAGGGCTGATGCTCCCCCGCGGCTCGCCAGAGTGGCGGGTCGCGGGGCCGGCTGATCCGGGCAGTGGCCGCCGGCGCACGAGGGGCAAAGGATGCAGCTGTGGGTCGGCCTCGGCAATCCCGGACCGCGCTACGCGCTCCACCGGCACAATGTCGGCTTCATGGCGGCCGACGTCATCGCCGACATGCACGGCTTCGGCCCGGTGCAGAAGAAGTTCTCCGGGTGGCTGCAGGAAGGCCGGATCGGCGATGAGCGGGTCCTGCTGCTGAAGCCGGCCACCTTCATGAACGAGAGCGGCGTGGCGGTGGGCGAGGCGATGCGCTTCTACAAGCTCGAGTTGGCCGCGCTCACGGTGTTCCACGACGAGCTCGACCTCGCGCCCTTCAAGGTGAAGGTGAAGACCGGCGGCGGCACCGCGGGCCACAACGGGCTGCGCAGCATCGACCAGCACCTCGGCCCCGATTTCCGCCGGGTGCGCCTGGGCATCGGCCATCCCGGGCACAAGGACCGCGTGACCGGGCACGTGCTGGGCAATTACGCCAAGGTGGAGATGGACGACCTGGCGGACATGCTGGGCGCGGTGGCGGCCGAGGCGCGCTGGCTGGCCGACGGCGACGGCGCCCGCTTCATGAGCGACGTGGCGCTGCGCTTGCAGGGGTAGGCGCAGATCGCGGTCTAGCGGAGGTCCGCGAAGCCCGCCCGCGCGACATGCTCGGGCGTCAGGAACAGCGCGTTCTTCCATTGCCGGCGAAACGGTGCAGGCGCTTGCCGTCATAGTAGTACGCATGCAGATCGAGCGTGGCCAAGAGCGCGATCAGCTCGGGCGGTGGCATCTCGATGATGGTGATCGGACGGCAGCGCCTGAACGTCTCGAAACCGCCTCGCACGACTGCCAGCTCCAGGCCCTGCACGTCGATCTTGACGACCTCGGGGGCGAGGTCGAACTCATCGAGGCGCCGCACGGTCACGTCGAACGACCGGCAGCTCAGCTTGCCGCGGTCGAACCGGGCCAGCCATTTCTCATCGAGGAACGACATCGCCTCGGTGCGGTCGATGGAGGCGAGCCCGTCGAACGAGAACGAGCCCTAGACCGGGACGTGCAGCGTGAACCGCCCTGGTTCCTCGCCCAGCGCGACGGCCTGGATTTCCACCTGTCCGGACGTGCGGTAGCGCCGCGCGAGCTTGTCGGCGAGAACCTGGTTGGGTTCGAAGCTGATGATCCTCGAAGGGCGTGCGGTGCGTTGCAGGGCGACGATGCTCTGGCCCCAATTGGCCCCGATATCGAGGGCGAGACCGATGGGCGGCAAGCGTTCGAGGAACAGGAAATCGCTGTCGATCCGCCACCCGAACCGGGCGGAAGCGAAATTGAGCAGGGCGAATTTGGCACTGGGCAGGAACGGGACATAGGTCTGAAGTTCGCGGACCTGCCGACCGATCACAAAGCAACCCTCCCTTGGAGCATCATCCGTCTCGATAACGGATTCGCCGTTCGATGCCAGCGATTCCCCAGGTTTGGTGACTTGCAACCAGGCACCGCCGGCCTTGTCGGGCTGCCCATGCTGCGACGCTGCCCGAGCGGGTGGCCGTGACAATTTTGGCGGCTTGGGATAGGCGCTGCCCGGCCCCAGCCGGGCGGCATGGTAGGATAGTTGCTGAGATGGGTTTCAAATGCGGGATCGTGGGGCTGCCCAACGTGGGCAAGTCCACGCTGTTCAATGCGTTGACGCAGACGCAGGCGGCGCAGGCGGCGAATTATCCGTTCTGCACCATCGAGCCCAATGTCGGCCAGGTGTCGGTGCCCGACCCGCGGCTCGAAACCATCGCGAAGATCGCCAAGAGCGCCAAGGTGGTGCCCACCCAGCTTTCCTTCGTCGACATCGCCGGCCTGGTGAAGGGCGCCAGCGCCGGCGAGGGCCTGGGCAACCAGTTCCTGGGCCATATCCGCGAGGTGGACGCCATCGTCCATGTGCTGCGCTGCTTTGTCGATGACGATATCCAGCACGTCGCCGACACGATCGACCCGATCGCCGATGCCGAGGTGGTGGAGACCGAGCTGATGCTGGCCGATCTCGACAGCCTGGAACGGCGGGTCGACAACGCCCGGCGCCGCGCGACCGGCGGCGACAAGGAGGCCAAGGCGCTCGCCTCGGTGCTCGGCCAGGCGCTCGACCTGCTGCGCGAGGGCAAGCCGGCGCGCCTGGTGGAGCCGCAGGGCGACGAGGAGGCGCGGCTGTTCGAGCAGGCGCAGCTGATCACCGCCAAGCCGGTGCTGTACGTGTGCAATGTCGCCGAGGAGGATGCCGCCACCGGCAACGCGCTGAGCGCGCTGGTCGAGGCCAAGGCCGCGAGCGAAGGCGCGCAGGCGGTGGTGGTTTCGGCGGCGATCGAGGCCGAGCTGGTGGCGATGCCGGCCGCGGAGCGCGGCGAATATCTGGCCGAGCTGGGGCTGGCGGAGACCGGCCTCACCCGCGTGATCCGCGCCGGCTACGCGCTGCTGGGCCTGCGCACCTTCTTCACCGCCGGGCCCAAGGAGGCGCGCGCCTGGACCTTTCCGGCGGGCGCCCGGGCGCCGCAGGCGGCGGGCGAGATTCACACCGATTTCGAGCGCGGCTTCATCAAGGCCGAGACCATCGCCTACGACGATTACGTGGCGCTGGGCGGCGAGAGCGGCGCGCGCGAGGCGGGCCGGCTGCGCCAGGAGGGCAAGGAATACCAGGTTGCCGACGGCGACGTGCTGCTGTTCAAGTTCAACGTCTGACCGACTGCATGCGAAAACGGCGCGGGAACCATGGTCCCCGCGCCGCCCGCTTCGGCGTTGTATGGATCGAGCCGGGGTCAGCCCACCTGCGTTCCGGCCTGCGTCCCGCCCTGGGTCTGGGCGTAGAGCGACCACATCTGCGCGATCGGCGCGCGCGCGCCGTTCACCTGATCGAGCGTAGCCTGCGCCTCGGCGAACTTGCCCTGCTTGGCCTGCGAGATGCCCAGCCGGGTGAGCGCCGTGTCGCGATCGGCATAGCCCTTGTCGAGCGCGAGCTGGTACATCGCCTCCGCCTGGGCGTAGTCGCCCAGCGAATAGGTCACGTCACCCGCCTCGAGCGCGAGCATGGGGTCGGAGCCACCCGTCGCCTCGGTCACCAGGCCCGACGCCGCGGCCTGGTCTTCCGGCGCGCGCTGGTCGGCGATGCTCTTGACCTCGGTGTAGTAGGTGTCGGTGGCGCTCAACTGGCCGGCCGCCACCGCCTCGGCGAGGACGCCGATGACCTCGTTCGACATGATCCGCGGATCGGCCGCCTCGATGTAGCGGACATATTCGCTGCGGTCGGAGATCGCCTTGGTCTCGCGCATCAGGCGCAGCAGGTCGAGCTGCTGCTGCGGCTCGAACTCGTTGAGGGCGTTGACCACCTGCAGCGCGTTCTTCCAGTTCTGCTCGGTCGGATAGGCGCTCACCAGCATGGTCGAGATCTCGGTGGCGGGGCCGACCAGCTGCTCATTATAGGCGGTCTGCAGCGCCTTCAGCAGCCAGCGCTCGGGCACCTGGCCGCCGCTGGCCTGCACTTGCGCGCCCGCCTGCTTGACGTAATCGATGCCGGCCTGGGCATTGCCTTGGGCGAAATAGCTCTCGGCGATCAGGCCCGGGATGTCGGCGTCGGGCGCGGCATAGCCCGCCTGCTGCGCGGCTTCGAGCGAGGTGCGCGCGGCGGCGTAATCCTCGGCGTTGTAGGCCAGGCTGCCGATGAAGAAGTGGAACTGCCCCAGTTGCTCGGGCGCGGTCTTGCCGCTGGCCACCATGAGTTCCAGACCCTGGCGCTGCAACTGCGGGTTGTTGGACTTGTTGCCCGCGATGAGCAGCAGATTACCGGCGGCGAAACGCTCGTCGGCGGTGGTCGCCGCGGCCACGATCGCGGGGAACTGGCCGGATACCGACGCAACGTCCCCGCCCTCGGCGTTCACCACGTCGGCGACGGGCTGGTAGGTCTCGACGAAAGCTTCCGAATATTCCTGCGCGGCGGCGGGCACCGCCAGCATGGCCGAGGCGACGAACGAGGCGCCTGCCAGCGCGGCGGACATCGCCAGCGCTGAAGCCATTTGGCGCAAGGGCGTGCGGTGCGGGTTGCTCACTGTTCCGAACATCGCTGATTATCTCCTCTGGGGGCCGGCCGTCACGACCGGTCTGAAACCCGCGCTTTGCTGCCATATCAATGCCCAAGCCCGCAATCGGGCATCTAGGAATGGGGCGGTGAACGGCGATTTAACGCAAAGCTCCGACATTCGGCCGCAGTTCGAGCCATGGCTGGGCGAAATCCCGCCGGCGCTTGTGGATAAGGTCACCGCTGCACCCGGCCGCCCCGGCGTTTTGCTGGCCTCGCCGGCCCCCTTGCCCTAGGCTCGCTACACCCCCGCAAACCAGCGCAGCAGCAGGCCCTTCCCGCAGTGAGCGATGATACCGACACCCTGACCGCCCCGGCCGAGCCGAGCGCCTTCGAGCGCATCGACATCGTCGAGGAGATGAAGACCAGCTATCTCGATTACGCGATGAGCGTGATCGTCAGCCGGGCGCTGCCCGACGTGCGCGACGGCCTGAAGCCGGTGCACCGGCGGATCCTCTACGCCAGCCAGGAAGGCGGCTTCGTCGCCGGGCGGCCCTATCGCAAGAGCGCCAAGATCGTCGGCGACGTGATGGGCAATTACCACCACCACGGCGACAGCGCGATCTACGAGGCGCTCGCCCGGATGACGCAATCCTGGTCGATGCGCGTGCCGCTGATCGACGGCCAGGGCAATTTCGGCTCGATGGACCCCGATCCGCCCGCCTCGATGCGCTACACCGAGGCGCGGCTGGCGCGGGTGGCGAATGCGCTGCTCGACGACCTCGACAAGGACACGGTCGATTTCATCGACAATTACGACGGCTCGCGGCGCGAGCCCACCGTGCTGCCGGCGCGCTATCCCAACCTGCTGGTCAACGGCGCGGGCGGGATCGCGGTGGGCATGGCGACCAATATCCCGCCGCACAATCTGGGCGAGGTGATCGACGCCTGCTTCGCCTACATGGACGATCCCGCCATCACCTCCGAACAGCTGCACGAGATCATCCCGGGCCCCGACTTCCCCACCGGCCCGCTGGTCCTGGGCCAGGCCGGCGCCCGCGCCGCCTACACCACCGGGCGCGGCTCCATCATCATGCGCGCGCGCCACGAGATCGAGACCGGGCGCGGCGGCAAGGCGGAAGGCCGCTTGGCGATCGTGCTGACCTCGATGCCTTACCAGGTCGGCAAGTCCGGGCTGGTCGAGAAGATCGCCGATGCCGCCAAAGAACGCCGGATCGAGGGCGTGGCCGATATCCGCGACGAAAGCTCGCGCGAGGGCGTGCGGGTGGTGATCGACTTGAAGCGCGACGCCACCCCCGAGGTGGTGCTCAACCAGCTGTGGCGGCACACGCCCGCGCAGGCGAGCTTCCCGGCCAACATGCTGGCGATCCGCGGCGGCCGGCCCGAGACGCTGACGCTGCGCGACTTCATCCAGGCCTTCATCGCCTTCCGCGAGCAGGTCATCACCCGGCGCACCAAGTTCGAACTCAACCGCGCGCGCGCGCGGGCGCATGTGTTGCTCGGCCTGGTGGTAGCGGTCTCCAACCTCGACGAGGTGGTGGCGATGATCCGCACCTCGCCCAACCCCGCCGAGGCGCGCCGCCGGCTGCAGACCAGGGACTGGCCGATCGGCGACATCGCCCAGTACATCGCGCTGGTCGAGGCGATCGAGCCCAGCCTGGGCGAAGAAGGCGGCACCTATCGCCTGTCCGAGCGGCAGGTGAGGGCCATCCTGGAGCTCAGGCTCCACCGCCTCACCGCGCTCGGCCGCGACGAGATCGGCGACGAGCTGAAGGAACTGGCCGGGCACATCGCCGAATATCTCGCCATCCTCGCCGATCGCGTGCGCCTCTACCAGGTGATGCGCGACGAACTCGCCGAGATCCGCGCCGCCTACGCCACGCCGCGCGTCTCCGAGATCGCGCCGGCCTGGGACGGGCTGGAGGACGAGGATCTCATCGCCCGCGACGAGATGGTGGTGACGGTCACGCTCGACGGCTACATCAAGCGCACCCCGCTCTCCACCTTCCGCGCGCAGAACCGCGGCGGCAAGGGGCGCAGCGGCATGTCGACCAAGGCCGAGGATGCGGTGTCGAACATGTTCGTCACCAGCACCCACAGCCCGGTGCTGTTCTTCTCCACCGCCGGCAAGGTCTACCGCCTCAAGGTCTGGCGCCTGCCCGAGGGGGGGCCGAACACCCGCGGGCGGCCGATCGTCAACCTGCTGTCCGCCCTCGATAGCGGCGAGACCATCGCCGCGGTGCTGCCCCTGCCCGAGGACGAGGCGAGCTGGGGCGCGCTGCACGTGGTGTTCGCCACGGCGCGGGGCGGCGTACGGCGCAATTCCATGGACGCCTTCGCCAACATCCCCAGCGTCGGCAAGCTGGCGATGCGCTTCGAGGACGGCGCGGCGGACCGGCTGATCGGCGTGGCGCTGGTCAACGGCTCGGACCACGTGCTGCTCGCCAGCCGCCGGGGCAAGGCGATCCGCTTCGCCGCCGACGACATCCGCGAGTTCCAGTCGCGCACGTCTACCGGCGTGCGCGGCATGATGCTGCGCGGCGGCGACGAGGTGATCTCGCTCTCGATCCTCAACGGCGACCTGCCCAGCGTGGACGAACGCGAAGCCTATCTGCGGGTCGCCCCCTGGAAGGGCGACGAGAGCGCGGGACCGCCGCTGTCCGAGCTGCACGCGGCCATGGCGGAGAAGGAGGAGTTCATCCTCACCGTCTGCGCCAACGGCTACGGCAAGCTGACCAGCGCCTACGAGTATCGCCAGACCGGCCGCGGCGGCCAGGGGGTGGTCAACATCGACAACATCGGCCGCAATGGCCCGGTGGTCGCCAGCTTCCGCACCACCAAACAGGACCAGCTGATGCTGGTGACCGACAAGGCCAAGTTGATCCGCATCGGCCTCAACACGCTGCGGGTGATCGGGCGCAATTCATCGGGCGTGCGGCTGTTCGACGTCGGCAAGGACGAGCACGTGGTCGGCGCGGTGAAGATCGACGAGGAGGAAGCGCCCGAAAACCCCGCCGAGGAGATGGTGGTGGAGGAAATGCTGCGCGGCGCCGGTGCCGAGACAATCCCCGAGACGACGCTCGATCGCGATGGGGTTCCGCCCGACGAGAAAGAGCCCGGCGGGGGATAGCCGGCGCTATCGGGGCGCGTAGCAGACCGCCTCGATATTGGCGCCGTCCGGGTCGAGCACGAAGGCGGCGTAATAGCTGGGCCCGTACTGCGCACGCAGGCCAGGCGCGCCGTGATCGGTCCCGCCCGCGGCCAGCGCCGCCGCGTGAAAGGCGTGGACCTCCTCGCGGGTGTCGACCCGCAGCGCCACGTGCGTGCCCTCGCCCACCTTCAGCGCCTGTGCCTGCGCAGTAGAGCGGCCGTCGTCGCCGACCCAGAAGAAAGGGTGGCCGTCCTTGCCGTAGCCCAGCGCCGTGCCGCCGTTGCCGCTCATCTCAGGGGTGATGGTCATCATCAGGGTCATGCCGAGGGGTGCCAGGGCGGCATCGTAGAACGCCTTCGATCGCGCGATGTCCGAGACGGGGAAACCCATGTGGTCCAGCATCGCATCTTCCTTCTGCCTAGGGTGCTAGGTGCTACCTGCTGCTGACCAGTTTCAGTTCCGGGTCGCGCTTGCCCAGCGTCTGCAGCACGCCGGTGCAGATGAGCAATTGCGCCAGATAGTAGATCGGCCACACGAGGATGCCGGGCCATTGCGTTCCGCCCAGCGGACCCATCTCGGCGAACAGCAGCAGGTCGGACAGCACGAACAGCATCGCCCCCGCCCCCACCCGGTAGCGCGGGAAGGTGCTGGCCCAGGCCCCCGCGGCCATCGCGCCCAGCGCCAGCGCATAAAGCGTGGTCTCCATCGCCTGGGTACGATCATAGGGCAGTAGGTAGCCGGCGAGAGGGACCAGGATGAGCGTGAGGCCGACGATCCAGCTATCCGCTTTACCGAGCCGCGCGCGGCGGTGGCGCAGGTACACGCCCAGCGCCAGCACATGGTACAAGAAGAACAGCAGCGCGCCGATGGTGCGGTCCACCTCGATCGCCATGTCGCCCAGCGCCGCGGCGCCGAAGGCCCAGCCCAGCAGCCGCGCATCGGCGCTGGAATGGCGCACGAAACAGTACAGCGCCAGCAGCGCCGCCGCGCTGCCCTTGAGCGGGATCAGGTACAGCTCGGGCAGCGGCCCCACGCGCAGGTAGTAGAAGGCCATCGCGGCGACAATGCTGGCCAGCAGCAAGGGCCGTTTCTGGCTGAGCGCGCGGCCGGGCATCGTGCCCTCCCCTTGACGCCGATGCGCGCGGTGCGCAAGCCGGGGTGATGGCGCACGACATCCACATCATCGGCGGCGGGCTGGCCGGCTGCGAGGCCGCCTGGCAGCTGGCGCGGCGCGGGTTTCGCGTGCGCCTGTCCGAGATGCGGGGCGGCGGCGGCGGAACCGCGGCGCACCAGACCCAAACCCTGGCCGAACTGGTCTGCTCCAATTCCTTCCGCTCGGACGATGACGAGAAGAATGCCGTCGGCCTGCTGCATCACGAGATGCGCCGGCTGGACTCGCTGGTGATGCAGGCGGGCGAGGCGGCGCGGGTGCCGGCCGGCTCTGCCTTTGCCGTGGATCGCGAGCTGTTCGCCGCTCGCGTCCAACGCGCGCTGGAAGCTCAAGCCGGGGTGAGCATCGTGCGTGAAATCGTTGAGACATTGCCCGAAACCGGCCTCACCATCGTCGCCACCGGGCCGCTGACCGGGAGCGCGCTGGCGGCTAGCATCACCCAGGCGACCGGGGCCGACCGCCTCGCCTTCTTCGACGCCATCGCGCCCATCGTGCACCGCGACAGCATCGACATGGACATCTGCTGGATGCAGTCGCGCTGGAACAAGGGCGAGAGCGCCGACGACCAGTCCGCCTACATCAACTGCCCGATGACCCGCGAGCAGTACGCCGGCTTCATCCAGGGCCTGCTCGACGGCGAGAAGACCGTGTTCAAGGAATGGGAGGCCAGCACCCCCTATTTCGATGGCTGCATGCCGATCGAGGTGATGGCCGAGCGCGGGGTGGAGACGCTTCGCTTCGGCCCGATGAAGCCCGTCGGCCTCGACAATCCGCGCGACACCACCGAGGAGTTCCCGCAAGGGCGCTGGCCCTATGCGGTGGTCCAGCTGCGGCAGGACAACACGCTGGGGACGCTGTGGAACATGGTCGGCTTCCAGACCAAGCTGAAGCACGCCGACCAGCTGCGCCTGTTCCGCACCATCCCCGGGCTCGAGCGCGCCGAGTTCGCCCGGCTGGGCGGCCTGCACCGCAACACCTTCATCAATTCGCCGGCGCTGCTCGACCGGCAGCTGCGGCTCAAATCGGCGCCCCACATCCGCTTCGCCGGGCAGATCACCGGCTGCGAGGGCTATGTCGAGAGCGCTTCCATCGGGCTCCTCGCCGGGCTGATGGCGGCGGCCGACCTGGCAGGCGAGCGCTGGACGCCGCCGCCGCCGACGAGCGCGATGGGCGCGCTGCTGGCGCATATCACCGGCGACGCCCTGGCCGACAGCTTCCAGCCGATGAACGTGAACTTCGGGCTGTTTGCGCCGCTGCACGAGGTCGCCAAGAGGCAGCGCAAGGAGGCGTACACCACCCGTGGCAAGGCCGATTTCGGCGGGTGGCTGGCCGATCGCAAGTTGCTTGCCGCTTGAGATGAGTGGACGGCAGGCGCCCAGCTACTGTTCCTGCCGGCGGTAGTAGGCGCTGGTCTCCGCCAGGGTGACGATCCGGTCGCCGTTGCCGTCCATTTCGGCGAAGCGCTCGGCGGTGGTGACCGCCCATTCCTCGAAGGTGAGCAGATTGTTGCCGTCGGCGTCCAGCCGGCGGAAGGCGTTGGTGCGGGTGGCGAGCATCTCGCTGCGCGTGACCCGCCCGTCGCGGTCGCGGTCGAGGCGGAAGAAGCGGCTCTGGTCGCGGGTGAGTTCGTCGGCCTCGGGCGGCGCCGGCCCGCGCAGGCCCGCGACATCGGCGGACGGCAGCGCCTCCGGATCGGCCGTGGCGGGGGCGGCGGGCGGGGGGGGCGGCGGCGCGCCCTCCTCCACCTGCGCCCGGCCCTGGAGCCAGAACAGGCCCAGCCCCAGCAACGCCATCGCGCCCAGGGCGCCGAGCAGCAGTCGGTTCATCACGCATCGTCCCGAAATCGAACAGGCTCGGTCCTAGCGCCCGACCAGCCCGATCCGCAAGGCCGCCATCGCCGCGCCGGGACCGTCCAGAGCTTCGCCGCTGCCGCGCCGCAGCGCCCGCCCGGCCAGGCCGCGCAGCACCGCCAGCGGGCGCAGCGTGCGGCCGAGCCGGGGTGCGCGCCAGGGCTCCGCCAGCGCCAGCGCGTGCGCCGGCCCGGCCCTGCCGTCCAGGTGCAAAGCGAGCTCGGCGATGGCCCATTCGCGCGCCGCCTGGTAGACCTGCGGGCCTTGCTCGGCAGCCCGGACTTGGCCGGCCAGCGCCGCCCAGCTTGCGGCGCGGCCCGTTGCGAAGGCCTGGATTTCACCCGGCAGCAGTTCTTCGGCCAGCAGCGCCTCCCAACCATCGATCAGCTCGACCAGCCCGTCCGGTCCGCGGCGCCAGCGAGCCAGCCGCGCGAGCAGCGGCTCGCCCGCCGGCCATTGCGCCGGATCCTCGCGCAGCCGATCGCGCCACCAGGCGAGCTTGAGCTGGGCGAGCAGCACCTCGCTGCGCCGCCGCACTATCTGGGCGAGCCGGGTATCCAGCGCGAGCAGCGTCAGCGTGTCGTCGCGGGCCGCGGCGGGAGCGTAGGAGAGCGCGAGCCGCTGGACGAGCGGCAGGCCGGCGAGCAGATCGGCGGTCACGCGCGCGCCCGCTGGCGTAGCCGAGGGCTCAGTCGCGGTAACACACCTGCTTGGCGGCGGCGACGATGCGCGCGCAATCGATCAGCGCCAGCTTTTCCAGGTTGGCGGCATAGGGCAGCGGGACGTCTTCGTTGCACACCCGCAGCACGGGCGCGTCGAGGTGGTCGAAGCCGCGCTCCATGCACACCGCCATCACCTCGGCGGCGATCGAGCAGGTGGGCCAGCCCTCCTCGGCGATGATGAGGCGGTTGGTCTTGGCCAGGCTGTCGAGGATGGCTTGGGTGTCGAGCGGCCGCAGGGTTCGAAGGTCGATCACCTCCGCCTCGATACCCTCGCCGGCCAAGGTCTCGGCCGCCTCGAGCGCGAGGCCCACGCCGATCGAATAGGAGACGATGGTGACGTCCGCGCCTTCGCGCATGACCCGCGCCTTGCCGATCGGCAGGACGTGATCGTCGAGCTGCGCCAGTTCGAAGGTGCGGCCGTAGAGCAGCTCGTTCTCGAGGAACACCACCGGGTCCTCGCAGCGGATGGCGGCCTTGAGCAGCCCCTTGGCGTCCTGCGCGTGGTAGGGGGCGATGACGATGAGGCCGGGCACGCTGGCATACCACGGCCCGTAGTTCTGCGAATGCTGCGCGCCCACGCGGCTCGCGGCGCCGTTGGGACCGCGGAACACCACCGGGCAGCGCATCTGCCCGCCGGACATGTAATTGGTCTTGGCGGCCGAGTTCACGATGTGGTCGATCGCCTGCATCGCGAAGTTGAAGGTCATGAACTCCACGACCGGGCGCAGGCCGCCCATCGCCGCGCCGGTGCCGATGCCGGCAAAGCCGTATTCGGTGATCGGCGTGTCGATGACGCGCTGCGCGCCGAATTCCTCCAGCAGGCCTTGCGTGACCTTGTAGGCGCCCTGGTACTCGGCGACCTCCTCGCCGATCACGAACACGCGCTCGTCGCGGCGCATCTCCTCGGCCATGGCGTCGCGCAGCGCCTCGCGCACGGTCAGCCTGACCGTGTTGGTCCCCGCCGGGATGGTGGGATCGGCCGGCTTGGAGGTGGGCTTGGGTTGCATCGGTTCGGGTGGCGCTGCGCTCGCCCCATCCTTGACCGGGTCGGCCTTTGCGGCGGGCTCTTCCACCCCCGAAGCCGGAGCGGCGGCAGGCGCCTCGGCCGCATCCTCGTCCTCGCCCGCCAGCATGGCGATGATGGTGCCCACCTTCACCCCCTCGGTGCCGGCTTCGACCAGGATCTTGCCGACCGTGCCCTCATCGATGCTTTCGAACTCCATGGTGGCCTTGTCGGTCTCGATCTCGGCCAGCACGTCGCCGGCCGCGACCGCATCGCCCTCCTTGACCAGCCATTTGGCCAGCGTGCCCTCCTCCATGGTGGGGGAAAGCGCGGGCATCTTCAGTTCGATCGCCATCGGGTCACCGCTGTCAGGAAGTTGGGAAATGCTGGCGGCGGCTGGTCCGCCGCCGCACGAGCGCAGGCCATCAATAGGCCTGTACGAGAATGTCGGTGTACAGCTCCGCGGAGGCCGGCTCGGGCGAGCTCTCGGCGAAGTCGGCAGCGTCGGCGACGCGCGCGCGGATCGCCTTGTCGATGTCCTTGAGCTTCTCCTCCGCCACGCCCATACTGACCAGTTCGGCCTTGGCGTGCTCGATCGGATCGCTCTTCTCGCGCACGCCCTGGACTTCCTCGCGGGTGCGATACTTGGCCGGGTCCGACATCGAATGGCCGCGATAGCGGTAGGTGTTGAGCTCCATCAGCACCGGGCCATGGCCGCCGCGCACATGGGCGAAGGCGATCTCGGCCGCGGCGCGCACTTCGAGCACGTCCATGCCGTTGACGGCCATTCCGGGGATGCGGAAGGCGCTGCCGCGGCGGTGGAAATCCACCTCTGCGCTCGAGCGCTTGACGCTGGTGCCCATCGCATACTGGTTGTTCTCGACCACGAAGACGATCGGCAGGCGCCACAGCGAGGCCATGTTGAAGGTCTCGTAGACCTGGCCCTGATTGGCCGCGCCGTCGCCGAAATAAGCCAGGCAGATGCCACCATCGCCGCGGTACTTATGCCCCAGCGCCAGCCCGCCGCCCAGCGACACCTGCGCCCCGACGATGCCGTGGCCGCCATAGAATTTGTGCTGGGTCGAGAACATGTGCATCGACCCGCCCTTGCCCTTGGAGATGCCCGCCTGACGCCCGGTCAGCTCGGCCATGATCGCGCGCGGCTCGATGCCGTAGGCGAGCATGTGGCCATGGTCGCGATAGCCGGTGATGACGCTGTCCTTGCCCTCGTGAAGCCCGGACTGGAGCCCGACCGCGACCGCCTCCTGGCCGATATACAGGTGACAGAAGCCGCCGACCAGGCCGAGCCCGTAAAGCTGCCCCGCCTTTTCCTCGAAGCGGCGGATGAGCAGCATCCGCTCGTAAAAGCGCAGCAGTTGGTCCGGCGAAGCGGCGAAGCGGCGCTCCTGCTCGAAGGCCCGTTGCAAACTGCCCAGGGCGAAGTCGTCGTCAGCTGCCGCCACATCGCCCCGGGTGTCGATCCGGCTTGCCGCCCGGGCCGGCGCCGCAGGCGCACCTGGATCCGCCGCCGCGGGACTGGTTGCTTTGGCCAAGACATATTCCTTTCCCGCTGCCGGCCCTCCGAAGAGCTTCGTGCAAGGCCTATAGGATGAAGCCAAGGCGACTGGCAACGGGCACGATGCGGGTTGATCATCAGCGGCTCTTTTCTTCGCAGCTGCGAACCGGATCGGTACGTAAGCGGCGCGAAGAGGAAGGCGTCAGTCGCCCTCGAGCTCGATGATGTACTCGTCGGGATGGACAACGTTGAGATTGCGGCGCACCAGCTCCGTCGCCAGGTCGGGGTCGACCCGTTGGGGATCGAGCCGCTGGTTGAGGTTGCGGTATTCGTCGCGCTGGGCCTCGAGTTGGGCGATCCGCGCCGCGCGCTGATCCAGCACCGCCTTGTTCTCACCCCACTCGAGCAGGCCGTAGGGCCCGGCGAGCGCCAGCCCACCCAGCACCAGCAGCACGGTCAGGGCTCCCAATTGCGCCACCCGATCCTTAAGTCGCATGGCGGGGAGGAATGCCGGTGATCATGCCGGTGGATGAATCACAACGCAGCGCGCCATTCAAGCGGGTTTTGCGCGCAATGCGCGGATTTCACATGCTGCGGGGCGCGAGTGCCGGAGGTTCAGCGCGCCGCAAGCCTCGTGCGCGTCAACCTCCACCCGCCACGATCGAGGTTACCGACGCTTCCTCAGAAGCGCCGGTACCATTGACGCAAGCCGCTAGGCGTAGTTAACAGCAACCTTGATCTTCTTCGCACGGATCGATGCGCCGATCGCAGCAAACCCCATGAACATCATGAGCCAGGTCGCGGGCTCTGGCACCGCCCCTGTAGCAGCTGGGCCGATGGCAAACGTCCATGGTCTGAATTGCAGGCTGGTCGACCTCATCCCGCTGCCATCATCAAATTGCCAATACACGCCCCCATCCGCCCCTTCGCCCGGCATGAATGCGTACTCAGTCGGATCTGACGGGTTGATCGAGCCAAGCGCGAGGTCATTGACTCGGTAGAATGCTGCCTGGACCCCAAAGCTGGAATTGATTGCTGACAGGTACAGGGTATCGGACCCGGTATATTCAAGCTGGCTGAAATCATCAGGATACCCGTTGTATAGCTCGAAGACGTTATCGTGGGATCCCAGGTCGTCGAACACGAAGGTTCTTCCATCGACCTTGATCGTCGCGGAGATATCGTCCGGCGTCCAGAACGACGAAACCACACTGGGGTTGTCCCAGGCGTCATCATATACTGAGACTTGGCTCAGGTTGTAGCCACCAAAGATATGACAGTCATACCCGCAGACATCGATCGCCCATGACGGATCCAGGTACTCGATGTAATCGGGACGTGTAAACACGGCGCTATAGGTCACGCTGATCGCTTTGCCGACGACGTCGCCGCCAAACAAGCCCAGATCATCGGAGATCGAGGACACCACGCCTGTGAATGTTAAGTGTGTTGCGGCGTATGATGGAGCGGCGCTGCAAAGTGCCACAGGTGCCCCTAAGGACAACCAAATTCTTTTCATTAAGACCCCCAGTTAGAAAGCTGCCGAACCTTCAAACTCGATTCGGCCCTTCATCATTGCGATATGATCAATGTTTATGAAAGCGTTAACGATCTCGAAAGTTGTAAATCCCACTTTGGTACGAATGGGGGATCATAGCCTTCGCCACTGCCGATCTCTGCGGCCGAGAGACGAAAATGTGCGCTGCTCAGCATGGTGCAATCGCAGATCCCTGGTTACCAAGGAACTACGGTCCCAGTCGCAAGCAGAGCATCCCCAAGATCTCGCCCATCCCGCAATTCACATGTTGCGACCACCCGGTCGTTGCTCGCCCCGTGCGATGTGCAGCGCATTGTCGGATAGCTGACCAGAAAGTGCCCGGTCGACCTGGTCCCCCGGCTTCCACCAAGCAGCTCTACCAGTGCATCCCTGGCTTCGACCCCGGAGGCTGACTGACATGGGTGACCTCGCTTGCAGGTGCCATCAAGCTCACGGGCACCAACATCGGCTATGCGAATCCTGGGGCCTTCTTCACACCAGACGGGACCATCGCCGTCCCAGGCTGGCGCTGGCGTGCAACTGAACTCGGTCCCAGCGGCCTGACTTTCATCAGTCCAGACAGCGCTCCACAGAAGACAGCCAGCGGTCAGGAGCGCCTTAGGCGGCGTGGACAAATTTGAGCCAGTATCTGGCGGCTGCGATATGGACCATGCTGAGGAAGCTTTCGGCGAGTTGGTCGTAGCGGGTTGCGATGGCACGGTTGACTTTCAGGCGTCCGAAGAAGCGCTCGATGTGATTGCGTTCCTTGTAGAGCGCCCGGTCATGCTCGATCTTGATCCGGCGATTTGAACGCCCCGGGATGACGGCCAGGATGTTGCGGCGGGCAAGGTCGGTTCGGATGGCGTCGGCGTCATAGCCCTTGTCGGCCAGTAGCGCCTTTGGCGCCTGCTCGGGCAGGGCGATCAGCGTGTCATAGGCCTTGCAATCGGCCGCTTCGCCGACCGTCAGGTGGAAGGCGATGGGTCGTCCTCGGGCATCAGCGAGACAGTGAAGTTTACTGGTGAACCCGCCCCGCGAGCGGCCAAGAGCGCGTCGATAAGCCCCCCTTTTCCGCCCGCTGCCGAGACGTGGGCGCGAACGGTGGTGCTGTCGATGCTATAGTGGCCGCTGTCTGCCATGATCTCGGCCAGAGTGACCGATACGGCCTCCCAGACGCCGGCTTCGCTCCAGCGCCGGAACCGCCGGTAAATCGTGTTCCAGTTGCCGTATTTGGATGGGACATCGCGCCATGGCGTGCCGCAGCGCAGCCGCCAAAGTATACCGTTGATGATCGAACGGTTCTCTTCTGGCGGCCGTCCAGGCCCCCGATTTGAAGCATCAATCGGCAGCAAGTCTCTCAAAACGCGCCATTCCGCTTCGCTCAGATCGCCCCGGCTCAAGCCCGCCTCCAAAAGGAAGCCTTGAATCAACCACCGAGTCTCGCGTCAACCAATTTGTCCACGCCGCCTAGCTAATCAGTGCGTGCTATGAAGGTACGCTCGCCGAGCGCAACTCGTCGCCAAGCTGGCGACCCAGGCCATTGTCTTCAACCACACGAAGTTTCCGAACGCCTGCAAGGCCTACCTCAAGTTCATGTATGAGGCCGAACAGATGAATGCCTG
>JANNOJ010000012.1:0-2059 GCA_031399025.1 Erythrobacteraceae bacterium
GCTCGTCGGCGGCGGCATCGCGCTGCCCAGCGGCAAATGCTGCCTCGGCATAGGCGAGCCGGGCATCCATGTTCTCGGGATCGGCCTCCGCGCTGGCGCGCAGGCTGGCCAGCTCGTCCTCATCGGGGCGGTCCGCCAGCAGTTCGAACGCGCTCTTGGCCTGCGCCAGCGCCGGGTCGGCGGCGATCGCCGGAATGGCCTCCGCCGCGACCAGTGCCGCCTGCGCTTCCTCGCCGCGATCAGCCTGCGCCAGCGCGCGGATCAGCCCGGCGTGCGCGCCTGCTTCCTCCGGGGCCATCTCGACCACCTGCGCGAAAATACCCACAGCGCGTTCGGCGTCGCCCTCCGCCAACACCTGCTCGCCCATGGCGATGAACTGCGCGATCTCGGCCTTGGCCTCGCCCGGCGCGCCGCCCAGGGGAAGCGTCGCCAGCAACTGGTCGAGCACTTCCTTGAGCTGGCTTTCGCTGCGCGCATTGGTGAGATCGGCGACCGGCTGGCCCTGGAACATTGCATAGACCGTGGGGATCGAGCGCACTTGAAACTGCGCGGCGATGAATTTGTCTTCATCCACGTTGACCTTGGCCAGCACCACGCCCTTGTCGGCATAGTCGGCCGCCACCTTTTCGAGCAGCGGGGTCAACGCCTTGCACGGCCCGCACCATTCGGCCCAGAAGTCCAGGATGACTAGGCTCGTCATCGAGGGTTCGACGACATCCTTGCGGAAACGGTCGACCGCCTTTTGTTCGTCGAGATTGAGGCCCAGGCTCGCCACGCTGCCAATATCCTTGCTGCTGCGGTTCGCGCCCCATGTGGGCGGTCGCGCTGCGCTTGTGAAGGGCGGAATGCGTGGCCCGATCCGCGCGACATTGGGACTTGCGAAGCAAGGGGGCCGCTGCTAGTCGCGCGCCTCCCAGCCGACCCCCTCGCTAAAGACCGAGGGGCGTCCGGCGACGCCAGAGCGGGCGTAGCTCAGGGGTAGAGCACAACCTTGCCAAGGTTGGGGTCGAGGGTTCGAATCCCTTCGCCCGCTCCAGTTTCAACAGCTTAGTCGTTACCTGCGAAGCCATCAGGTAACGCATAGGAAACATTGAGGGCATGGGAGCGCGCGAGGCTGGGCATGGACGCCGACACCATTGAGTGGATCATCTTCGGCCCCATCCTCGTCGGGCTGTTCCTCTTTTCCTGGTGGGCGATGCAGGAAAGCCATGGGCGGTTGGACGATCCGAACGATGATCGCACGCTCTACCTGGACCAGCTCCCCGGCAAGCTCGCGCTGACTCCCTTCGGCACCTACCGCGTTACCATCCTCCGCCAGAGTGGCAACGTCCATGCGGAGCACATTGTCACCGGCTCCGCCCAGGACGCGCTGGCAGCCGCCCTGGCGACGTTCCGCCGCGCAAAAATCCCGGCCGTGCATGTTGGCGCGAACAGCGAAACCGAGCTGCGGATCGGCCGCCTTTACCATGACCATCGGGGGAAAGCGGAGGGCAAGAAAGTTGGCGCGGCGCATATTGCGCTCCTGGAGCGCATGGACCCGCCGCAAGCGGCCGAGCCCTCAATCACCATCCAGCCGCTGGACTTCACGTGCGACTGTGGAGCACAAGCCGAGATCGCCTTCGCTGAGATACACGACCTTCGCGCCTGCGAAGCGTGCGGCATGGACGTGACCATGACGCCGGACCAGATCGCGCAAGCGGAGGCAGCCGTGAAGGAAATGAAGGCCGAGGCCCTGGCGCGCTATCGAGCGGGAGAAACCGGTGTGCAGGTAGAGCGCCGGGTGAGCACAACGGCTGCGGCCCCGCGCCAGGAGCCGGACCAACAATGAGGGCGGCTAAGCTTGATCGGTGCGGGCCGGATCGAAGCGCCAGCCGATTTCCGTCGCTCCGTTGTGCTGTGCGATGCAGAGCTCAATCGGTGCAACGCCGCAGCATTCGCACCAGAATTCAATCGCCAGCCCGTCGCGGCGGCGGCTAGGATTGCCCGCGCCGGGCGATGCCGCGTTGACCGCGACTTTTGCCCCTTCCACGCGTGTTTCAACCACCGCGTCCGCATCGCC
>JANNOJ010000039.1:0-47207 GCA_031399025.1 Erythrobacteraceae bacterium
GCCGACGAAGGCGATCAGGTCACCGGCACTGGATGGGCCGATCTGCGCGAAGATGGCTGGCTCGAAGGCGAAATCGCCTACAATAATGGCGACGACACCTCATTCATCGCTAAACCGTGGCCTTTTTCAGCGGCCTGTTAATCGCATGAAGGATGTAGGTGTCGTCCTGATTGATCGCTTCAACGACGAGGGAAATAAGATTGAGGGTCATCTAAAGGAGAAGATGAGCACCGGGGTCAATTTCCCATACAAGGCTGATCCTGTTCGCCTTAGCAACATCATCGGGTTCCATTACGCCGCCGTGGGCCAGTCGCACTTCACTTCAATGATCGATATCCTTCTCGGCTCGTTCAGGTTTGCCATGAACGCCCACTGTCGTGCGGAAGAGAAGTTGCATGATAGTGCCCGCAACATCCTTGGCATCTTGTCCCCCTTGTTCTTCTCTCGGTATCAAGAGTCGATTTGCGACATGGGCATCCACTTCTCGCCTATGAAGGTGAAGGTGGGTCGTTACCGTGAGAAATATATCAGCCTACAGGAGTTTTTTATTGGCGCGGGTGTAAACTCGGGACAAGATTTGTGAAGTTCAGCAAGCGCAGCATTCGTGAACTTGGGTTGATCATCGTTGGCGATCCTGACCACTTTCGCTATCGCTCGTCCTATTACATCAGCGAACTTTTTGAGGAAGCTGGCCTGCCGCAGAGGCACTCTGGTCAATGGCGACCCGTGTGGGCTGGGGAAATTGTCGAAGAGATGTTGGCTAGTTCACCAGCCCGACCTAACCAGTTGCCCGATGACTTTGTTGCGCTGTTGCGTGGCGTTATGAACAAAGAAGATGCTGAGCAGGATGATCCAGATCGTTCGCTTGCTATGTTCGCTCTAAATGTACCATTGAAATGGGAGGGGTTTGAAGCCTTCTATGGGGATGACGACCATCTCTACTTTAAGCATATCGGCACTCAGACTGTCTCGGCTAAGCCCGATCCCCATAAGCCATTTACTACTGAAGAGATTGCCCGGCGCGAGCAGCTATCCACATATCTGGACGGTTGTTCGGAGGATCAGCTTATCGAGGAGATCTTGTTGCCGCTCTATCGGCAGCTTGGCTATCACCGGATCACCGCGGCTGGCCACGAGGACAAGAACCTAGAGCATGGCAAGGATGTCTGGATGCGCTTCATGCTGCCCAGCCAGCACATGCTCTATTTCGGGTTGCAGGTTAAGAGGGGCAAACTCGACGCCAGCGCCGACAGCACCAAGCGCGACGGCCCTAACACAAACATTGCCGTCATTCATAATCAGGTGCTGATGATGCTCGACAGCCCCGTTTGGGATCCAGAGTTCAATAGCACTCGCCTTGTCGATCACGCCTTCATTGTCGCTGGGGGAAAGATCACCAAGTCCGCCCAAAATTGGCTCGCGCGCAACCTGGCCCCTCAACAGCGCAGCCGGATCATGTTCATGGATCGCGACGACATCCTGAACCTATTTATATCGTCTAACACCCAGCTTCCCGCTGGCGCACTGCCCCCAAAGCCGAAAATTGGGTTCGCCGATTGGGATGATGAAGTGCCGTTCTAGAGGCGGTTGAATGGGGGGATAAATGCGGATCATTGACGCGTTTGCATCGGTAGCAGGACGCATATCTACGGGTTCGGCGATGGGCGTTGCGTTCGCACCAGGCCTTTGGAACGGGCATCAGGGCGACATTGACCCAGTTCGTCTGGGTGCGGTCGTGACCGCTACTGTTGCTTGGTTGACGGCGGAGGTCGCGAGCGGGTGCAATCCCAGCGGTCACGACATTGCTCTCTTCAAGCGCATCGTGGAATTGCTTCCCGACAGCACCACAGATTTCATCCGCCACCATGACTTCGGGCAGACTTTTTTGACGGGCAGCATCAGGCAGGGTTATCCGAGATTGGGCCTGGGAAGGGACACAGTATCAGTTCCTCGACCGAAGCCTAAAAAAGCAATGGGCCGCGGTTATGTTCAGTTGAACGCTTTCAACGCCGCTCTCGTGTCGGGCACTGGTCCGGTCAGAGGCTGGATGACGAACCCTCGATCAGGTCACGGCGGCTCAGCTGCCGCACGGGCTGCAGTCAGTCTGAGCCCAGGCCGAGACACCTCTGCGAAATCGCTCTAAAGAATGATCGGACCTGAGCCGGTCTCTGGCTGCAGCTCAGCTATCGACGTGAGGCCAACGCCCGCAGAACTGCGCCCGTTCGGGCGTCAGTTCCGCAGCTTCCTCTCTCCAGGAATGTAACCCAGGACTGTGTGGTGCGGTCGAGAAGACTCGAACTTCCACGGGCTTTCGCCCACAACGACCTCAACGTTGCGCGTCTACCAGTTCCGCCACGACCGCACATTCGAGCAAGGGCGGCGAACGCCCCGTCTGGGAGGAGCGGGCCATTAGCAACCTTGTCCCCGGGCCGCAAGCGGGTTGGCCCGCGCGGGGTTGGGGTGCTTCAGCCCGGCTTCCAGCCGATGTCGGCGAAATGCGCCGAGCGCGGGGCGTCGGTCACCGCCTCGTTCACCGCCACCGTCCCGCCCGGCGCCAGACTGCGCGCGGGCGGCACGACCTCCCAGCTGTAAACGATCCGCTCACGCGAATCGCGCAGCACGATGAGGATGGGCGGCACGGCCCGCTCGGTGGCCCCGGCATTGGTGATGGTGCCGCTGGCGCCGAAGATCTCGGTGCCGTTGGGCAATTGGCGCCAGCCCTGCTGATCGCGCGGGAAATCGAGCACCAGTTCGGCCGGAGCGGCTTCGGCAAAGGCCGGGCTGCGGCCGGGCACCCATTCGGGCAGGCCCCAGAAGGTCACCGCCAGCGCGGCCGCGGCCACCATGAGCGCCAGAATGATCGCCGCCCAGGTCCACAGGCGGCGGCGGCGCGCCGGAGCCGCCGAATCGCCGGCGACCGGGGCCTGCGCCTCGCCGGTCGCTGCTGCGGGCGGCGGATCGTCCGCGCCCGGCTCATCGGCGGGTGCGGCAACCTCCCCCACGCCGGCAACCTCGGCGTCGGCGGGCCCTTGGGCCGGCATCGCGCCCTCCATCTCGTCCTCATCCGCCGCCTGCGCGCCGGCATACCAGCGGTGGCGGCACTTGGCGCAGCGCACCTTGCGGCCCACGGCTCCGATCGCGGTGTCGGGAACCTCGTATCGCGTTGCGCAGGCCGGGCATTCGAGGATCATCGTGCCCCGCCGTCCTAGGCAAGCGGCCGGAGCGCAACAAGGATCTGGCGGGTGAAACCGGGGCTGCGGCAGCGTTTTTCCACATCGGACACGATGTTCTCTGCCCGGACAGCGGCCGCGCAACCTTTTCGCGGTCGCGAATCGCGCCTAGCTAGCGGGGATGAGCGGGGCCGCCTTCGACCAGAACCGCCGCGGCTGCGCGGCGCGGCGGCGCGGCCGCCGGTGCGCCGCCGGGGTCAAGGCGAGCAGGCTGGCGTGACCCGCCGCCTGCTCGCCTTGCTGGCCATGTTCTGGGCGCTCGGCTTCGTCGTCTTTGCGGCCGCGCTGCCTCAGCCCGGACCGGCGCAGCGCACCGATGCCATCGTCGTGCCTACCGGCAGCGGCGGGCGCATCCCGCACGGCCTGGCGTTGCTGCGCGCCGGGTCGGCGGAGAAGATGCTGGTCACCGGCGTCGATCTGAACGTCAACGCCGCCGAGTTCGCCGCGGAATACGAGGTGGCGCCGGCGGAGATGCGATGCTGCCTCACGCTCGGCTTCGCGGCCTTCGACACCCGCGGCAACGCGCGCGAGACCGCCCACTGGATGGAGCAGAACGGGTTCGCCTCGCTGCGCCTCGTCACTTCGGACTGGCACATGCGCCGCGCCGCGCTCGAACTGTCGCGCCAGCTGCCCGACGGGATCGCCGTGGTGCGCGATGCGGTGCGCACGGAGCCCAGCCTGGGGACGCTGTTCATCGAGTACCACAAGCTGCTCATCGCCTGGACCGTCCAGGCCTTCTAGCCGACCCTGGACTTTCCGATGAACGTCTTGCGCAGCCTGGCCTTCTACACGGTCTTCTATCCGATTTCGGTGGTTTACGTCCTCTTGGCCCTGGCCGCCATGGTGTTGGCGCCCAGCCGCTTGACCCCGGTGGCGACGGGCTGGTCGCGGTTCCATCGCACCTGCGCGCACCACATCCTGCGCATCCGCCGGCGCGAGGTGGGCGAGCGGCCCGCCGGCCCGGTGCTCTACGCCCTCAGGCACGAGAGCTTCTTCGAGGCGATCGACCTGCCCGCACTGCTCGACCGCCCGGCGGTGTTCGCCAAGGAGGAATTGTTCGCCATCCCCGGCTGGGGCCGCGCGGCGGCGCTCTACGGGGTCATCCCGGTGGCCCGCGACGAGGGCGCCCGGACGCTGCGCGCGATGGTGCGCACCGGCCGCGCGATGGCCGCGGCCGGGCGCCCCCTGGCCATCTTTCCGGAAGGCACCCGCGTGCCGCACGGGCAGGTCGCCGCACTGCAATCGGGCTTTGCCGGGCTCTACAAGCTGCTCGGCCTGCCGGTGGTGGCGGTGGCGGTGGACAGCGGGCCGCTGTACCGCCGCTTCATCAAGCGCGCGGGCGTTGTCACCGTGCGCTTCGGTGCGCCCATTGCGCCCGGCCTGCCGCGGGCCGAGATCGAGGCGCGGGTGGTGGCTGAGATCAACGCGCTCAACCCGCCGCTGCCGGCCCCACCGGGCGCCTAGCGGCCCGGGCGTTCGACGCGCCGGCCGCGCGCGGCACCCGAGAGCGGCGCGAGGCCACCGATCCCCCCTGAGCCAAACGTGCGCGGGCGCCGCCATCCGCCTTGAACCGGCCGGGCGCTCGCGCCACCTGCCGGGGATGGAGCTCGATCGCACCGCCATGCGCCAGGCTTTCCGAAGCGACGAGGAGGCTTGCGTCGCCGAACGTCTGCGCGATGCGGCCGCCGCCGGCGCCGTCCACGCCGAGGCCGCGGCGCTCGCCGCCCGGCTGATCGAGGGCGCCCGCGCACACCAGGCCGCCGGGCTCGACGCCTTCCTCAACTCCTACGGCCTGGGCACCGAGGAGGGCGTGGCGCTGATGTGCCTGGCCGAAGCGCTGCTGCGCGTGCCCGACAACGAGACCCGCGACGCGCTGATCGCCGACAAGCTGGCGGGGTTCGACTGGGCCGGGCACCTGGGCACCAGCCGCTCCACCTTCGTCAATGCCGCCACCTTCTCGCTGATGCTGACGGGCGGCGTGCTGCGCGGCGGCCGCGACACCCAGACCGGCCTGACCCACGCGCTGCGCCGCGCCACCGGGCGGCTGGGCGAGCCGGTGATCCGCCGGGCCACACTGCAGGCCATGCGCATCCTGGGCGGCCAGTTCGTGTTCGGACGGACCATGGAAGAGGCGCTCAAGCGGGCCGAACCGCAGGCCAGGCAGGGCCTGACGCATTCGTTCGACATGCTGGGCGAGGCGGCGATGACCTTTACCGACGCGGAGCGCTACCGCCAGGCCTATGCGGGCGCCATCGCCGCCCTGGCGCGGGCGCCCGGCGGGGTGCGGCAGGGGCCGGGCATCTCGGTCAAGCTGTCCGCGCTCCATCCGCGCTACGAATTCCGCCACCGCGAGGCGGCGCTGGCGGCGCTGGTGCCCCTCGTCACCGATCTCGCCGCCCGCGCGCGCGATGCCGACATCCACTTCACCCTCGATGCCGAGGAGGCCGAGCGGCTGGAGCTCTCGCTCGACCTCATCGAGGCGGTGGTCGCCGACGACGCGCTGTTCCGCGGCGGCTGGGATGGCTTCGGGCTCGCGCTCCAGGCCTACCAGAAGCGCGCCCTGCCGCTGTGCGACTGGGTAGCGCAACTGGCGCGCGCGCGTGGCCGCCGCTTGATGGTCCGCCTGGTCAAGGGCGCCTATTGGGACACCGAGATCAAGCTCGGCCAGGTGGGCGGCTATCGGGATTACCCGGTGTTCACCCGCAAGCTGGGCACGGACGTCAGCTACCTGGCCTGCGCCGCACGGCTGCTGGCGCATCACGATGTGATCTACCCCGCCTTCGCCACGCACAATGCCTACACCATCGGCGCGATCAAGGCGCTCGCCGGCGGGGCACCGATGGAGTTCCAGCGGCTGCACGGCATGGGCGAGGAGGTCTACGACGCGCTCGCCCGCGAGGAACAGGCGCGCGGGGGACGGGCGACCCGGGTGCGCATCTATGCGCCGGTGGGAGGGCACCGCGAGCTGCTCGCCTACCTGGTGCGCCGGCTGCTCGAGAACGGCGCCAATTCCTCGTTCGTCAACCGCATGGCCGATGCCGACGTGCCGGTGGCCGCGCTCACCGGCGATCCGGTGGCCGAACTCGCGGCGCTCAGCCCCCGGCGCAGTCCGGCGATCCCGCTGCCCGCCGAGCTCCATCCCGATCGCCGCAACAGCGCCGGGATCGACCTGGCCGATCCGCTGGTCCGCGAGCCGCTGCTGGCCCGGCTGGCGGTGCTCGGCGAGCAGACCTGGCAGGCCGCGCCCACCGTCTCGGCCGGCGGCCGGCGCGATGGCGAGCCGGTCCGCGCGCCGCACGACCACGGCCTGGTCGTCGGCACCGTCATCGCCGCCAGCCCGGCCGATCTCGACCTCGCCATGACGCGCGCGGCCGCGGCGCAGCCGGCATGGGACGCGCTGGGCGGCCCCGGGCGGGCGGAGCTGCTGCGCGCCGCCGCCGACCGCTTCGAGGCGCACACCGACGAGTTGCTGTCGCTCGCCATCCGCGAGGCCGGCAAGACCCTGCCCGATGCGGTGCTCGAACTGCGCGAGGCGGTCGATTTCCTGCGCTATTACGCCGGCGAGGCCGACCGGCTGTTCGCGGCCCCGGTCGCGCTGCCCGGCCCCACCGGCGAGCAGAACCACCTGCGCCTGCACGGCCGCGGCGTGTTCGCCACCATCAGCCCGTGGAACTTCCCGCTCGCCATCTTCATCGGCCAGGCCGCGGGCGCGCTCGCCGCCGGCAATGCGGTGATCGCCAAGCCGGCCGAGCAGACCCCGCTGATCGCCGCGCGGGCGGTGCGGCTGTGCCACGCGGCGGGCATCCCCGACGACGTGCTGCAACTGGCGCCCGGCGGCGGCGCGGTGGGCGCTGGCCTGACCGCGCATCCGGAGATCGCCGGCGTGGCGTTCACCGGCTCGACCCGCACCGCCCGCGCTATCAACCGCGCGCTCGCCGCCCGCGATGCGCCGATCGGCACGCTCATCGCCGAGACGGGCGGGCAGAACGCGATGATCGTGGACAGCTCCGCGCTACCCGAACAGGTTACCCGTGATGTGGTCGCCTCGGCGTTCCAGAGCGCCGGACAGCGCTGCTCGGCGCTGCGCGTGCTGTACCTCCAGGACGACATCGCCGATCCCATGCTGGCGATGATCCGCGGCGCGCTCGAGGCGCTGGTCGTGGGCGATCCGGCGGACCTCGCCACCGATGTCGGCCCGGTGATCGACGCCGCCGCGCGCGACCGGCTCGAGCAGCACATCGCTGCCATGCGCGCCCGCGGCTGCCCCGTGTGGCGCGGCGACCTGCCCGCCAGCTGCCGGGCCGGCACCTTCGTCGCGCCCACCATCGTCGAGATCGATTCCATCGCCGACCTGGAGGACGAGAATTTCGGCCCCGTGCTCCATGTCGCCCGCTTCGGCGCCGACCGGCTGGGCGAAGTGGTGGCGGCCATCAACGCCACCGGCTTCGGCCTCACCCTGGGCCTGCACAGCCGGATCGACGCCACTCGCCGCTTCGTCGAGGCCAATGCGCGGGTGGGCAATCTCTACGTCAACCGCAACCAGATCGGCGCGGTGGTGGGCACCCAGCCGTTCGGCGGGGAGGGGCTGTCGGGCACCGGACCCAAGGCCGGCGGGCCGCACTACCTCGCCCGCTTCGCCACCGAGCGCGTCACCACCATCGACACCACCGCTTCGGGCGGCAATGCGAGCCTGCTCGCCGGCGGCTGACGCCTTTGTTCTTGCCAGTACCGCGCCGATCGCCAAAGGCTCGGTGCCATGACCGTCATGTCCGACCGCTGGATCCGCGCCGAGACCCGCCGCAGCGCGATGATCGAGCCCTTCGTCGAGCGTCAGCAGGCCGATGGCTGCATCTCCTACGGCCTCTCCTCCTACGGCTACGACGCCCGCGTGGCGGACGAGTTCAAGGTCTTCACCAACGTCCACAACGCGATTGTCGACCCCAAGGACTTCTCCGCCGACAGCTTCGTCGACCGCAAGACCGACGTCTGCGTCATCCCGCCCAACAGCTTCGCGCTGGCCCGCACGGTGGAGTATTTCCGCGTACCGCGCGACATCCTGGTCATTTGCCTGGGCAAGAGCACCTATGCGCGCTGCGGCATCATCGTCAACGTCACCCCCCTGGAGCCCGAATGGGAAGGCCATGTGACGCTGGAATTCTCCAACACCACGCCGCTGCCCGCCAAGATCTACGCCAACGAGGGCGCCTGCCAGTTCCTGTTCCTGAAGGGCAACGAGCCGTGCCAGATCAGCTATGCCGACCGCGCGGGCAAATACATGGGCCAGCAGGGCGTCACCCTGCCCCGGCTGTGAGCCGTTCAGCCCGCCGATAACGCCGGACGACCAAAGGCCCCGGGGCGCGCGGGCCGCTGGTCAGAAGCTCGCCCGCGCGCTCACCCGGAAATTGCGCCCCGGCAGCGGCACGTATTCCTTGGTGAAGCTGGCGTGCCGCCGGCCTTCCTCGTCGAACACGTTGTTGGCCTGGGCGATGATCGTCAGGTTGTCATCGCCTTCGAACGGATGCCAAGCCACCGACAGATTGACGAAGGTGAAGCCCTGCGTCGGGGTTTCGTACTCGGCCACGCGGTCCTGCTGGTCGAACCATTGCACCTCGGCGCGCGCGTCCAGATGCGCCACCTGCGCCTCCAGCGCGCCAAGCAGGCTGAGCGGCGGAATGCGCGGCACCGGGCTGCCGTCGGCGAGCGTGGCGCGCACGTAATCGCCGCGCAGGTCGGCCAGCAGCGCAAAGCCGGCGGTGTCGACCAGCGGCAGCTGCACCTCCCCCTCGATGCCGAAATGATCGGCGTCCTGCTGGAGGAACTGGAAGACCTCCAGCCCGTCCTCCTGGGCGCCGGTGTCCTGCAGGTAGATGAAGCCATCGAACCAGTTGCGGTAGATACTGGCGCCCACCCGCGCGGCGCCGACATTGCCGCGCAGATAGCCTTCCACGCCCCACGCGCGCTCGGTCGCCAGCGATGCGTTGCCGATCTCGAATTGCTGGGTGGCGATGTGCGGCCCGTCGGCGAACAGCTCCTGCGCCGAGGGCGCGCGCTCGGCGCGCGAGACGTTCACGCCCGCGCGCAGGTCGTCCACCAGCGCGTAGGAGAGGCCGGCCGCGACCGACATGGTGTCGAAATCGCGCACCAGGCCCAGTGATCTGCCCGCATCGACGTCGGTATGCTCGTAGCGCCCGCCCACTTCCAGTTCGAGCCGGTCGAAGTCGAACTCCTGCAAGGCGAAGACCGCCACGTTCTGGGTGGAATTGCTGGGCACGAACGCCTCTGCCCCGATCGCCTCGAAATCGACGTGCGAGAATTGCGCCCCCACCGATCCGCGCCAGTTGCGGCGCGGGGTCTGGACCAGCTCCAGCCGGCCCTCGAGCCCATCGACCTTGAACACCGTGCCGATCTCCTCGCCCTCGAATTCGGTGTGGGTGTAGTCGCTGTAGCCCAGCCGCCCCTGCACCGAACCCAAGAAGCCATCGCCCAGGTCCAGGGCGCCGCGCAGGTCGGCGCGGGAGCGCTTCATGCCGATCGATACAGCCTCCTCCTCCTCTTCGCCCGCGGCGCCTGCTTCGTCAGCATGACCCCCCTGGTCGGCGCCCGCCTCCTCCTCGTCGGCATGGGCGTGGCCGCTCCCGGGCAGGGCGGCGAGGCCGTAAGTGGTGTCGTAATGGTCGAACGAGAAGCCGATATTGTTGTCGCCCTGGTGGAAGGCGATGCCGGTGCCCAGGGTCCAGGTCTCGGTGTAGCTGTTGGCTAGCTCATCGCGCGCATCGGCCGCCTCGCGCAGCTCGGCGGCCTCGTCGAGATGGCCTTCCTCCTCTTCCACCGCGGCATCGGCCAGCAGGTCGGCCCGCAGGGCATCGGAGGCGACGAAACCGGGAACCTCCAGATTGCCGGTCTCGCGGTAGGAACCGTCGAGATGGAACGCGACGTTGGGGTCGAGCGGCACATCCATCGACAGGCCGGCCTCACGCCGGTCGCTCGCGGTGTCCGCCACCAGCAAGCCATCCACGTGGACCGGCTCGTCGGGCACCGCGGGCGGGATGCGCTTGGTGATGACGTTCACCGCGCCGCCGATCGCCTGGCTGCCGTAAAGCAGCACCGCCGGCCCGCGCAGCACCTCGACCCGCTCGGTGATCAGCGGCTCCGTCGTCACGGCGTGGTCATCGGACGTGCTCGACGCATCGATCGCGCCGATGCCGTCGCTCAGCACCCGCACGCGTTCGCCGCCGAAGCCGCGCAGCACCGGGCGCGAGGCGCCGGGCGCGAAGCCCGACGCCGAGACGCCGGGCAGCTTGGCCAGCACTTCCCCGATCTGCCCGGCGAGTTCGCGCTGCAATTCGATACCCTCGATCACCGTGGTGCCGGCGAGCACGTCGAGCCGAGCGAGACCGGCGGCAGTCACCACGATGCGATCGTGCAGGTCATCGCCGCCAGGCCGGGCCCGCTCCGCCGGTGGATCGGTGGCAGCGTCGTCCTGCGCCAGCGCGGGCAGGGCGAGGACGGCGGTGGAGGCAAGCAGGATGAGACGGATCGGGTGCATGGATCGGGCGGCTCCAGCGCGAAACTGAGTACGTGTGACAATATAACATTGCTTCATACCCATATTGCATCGCAGCGCAAGCCTGCCTGCGCGGTTCCGCTTGGCGCCAGGCTCCGCCGGCGCAGCTCAGCGGGCGGCGCGCTCCAGCCGGGCCCGCGTTTCCGCCTCGCCGATCAGCGGCAGGAGCGCGGCCATGTCGGGTCCGTGGTCGCGACCGGTCAGCGCCTGGCGCAGCGGCAGGAAGAGCGCGCGGCCCTTGCGCCCGGTCGCGGCCCCCAGCCGCGCCGTGAGGCCGTGCCACGGGTCGGCGGTCCACTCGAGCGCCTCGCGCGCGGCCGCGAGGTAGGCCCGGTTGTCCGCATCGAAGGCGGGCGGTTCGATCGGGCCGGTCACCAGGCGCCACAGGTCGGCGGCATCGGCCACGCGCGTGAGGTTCGGCCGAATCGCCTCCCAGCCGCGCGCGTCCATGTCGGCGGGCAGACGCCCGGCCACCGTCTCGTAGCCGAGGCCATGGACGATGGCGGTATTGAGTCGGTCGAGTTCCGCCTCGTCGAACTTGGCCGGCGCGCGGCCGAAAGTGGCGAGGTCGAAGGTGCGGGCCAGCTCGGCGAGATCGCTTACCGGCTCCACCGGCAGCGAGGTGCCGAGCCGGGCGAGCAGCGCCCGCAGCGCCTGCGGCTCGATGCCGCGCTCGCGCAGCGCTTGGCCATCGAGCGAGCCCAGGCGCTTTGACAGCTTGCCCTCGCTCCCCACCAGCAGCGCCGCGTGGGCGAAGCGCGGCGGGGCGGCGCCAAGGGCGGTGAACATCTGCAGCTGCACGGCGGTGTTCGACACATGGTCCTCGCCGCGCAGCACGTCGGTGATGCCCATGGCGATATCGTCGATGGCGCTGGGCAGCATGTACAACCACGACCCGTCCGCCCGCCGGACCACCGGATCGGACAGCTGCGCCGCATCGAAATGCTGAGCCCCGCGCACGCCGTCCTCCCAGGAGATCGGCTGGGCATGGTCGAGCATGAACCGCCAATGCGGTACGATGCCTGCGGCTTGCTTGGCGGCGCGCTCGGCCTCGCTCAGCCCGAGCGCGGCCCGGTCGTAGATCGGCGGCCGGCCGCGCCCGAGCGCGATCTTGCGCTTGAGGTCGAGCTCCTGCGCACTCTCGTAGGCGGGGTAGACCCGTCCCGCCAGGCGCAGCCGCTCGAACGCGGTCTCGTACTGCGCCAGGCGCTGCGACTGGCGCTGCTCGCCATCGGGGGCGAGGCCGAGCCAGGTGAGATCCTCGCGGATCGCCTCGACGAAGCGCTCCTCGCTGCGGGCCGCATCGGTATCGTCGATCCGCAGCAGGAACCGGCCCCCCGCCCGGCGTGCCAGCAGCCAGTTGTGCAGCGCGGTGCGGATGTTGCCGACGTGCAACCGGCCGGTGGGCGAAGGCGCGAAGCGCGTGGTGACAGGCATTCGTGTTGCGCTAGCTGCCCCGGGTAGAGCACACAAGGCGGCCGATCTTCAGAGCCAGGCCGCTATATTCAGGATGAACGCGGGGTCGAATTCGATCACCAAGCGCGAACAGCGGACCTTCCAAAGTCTGTCGTACGGGGAACGTACGCACGCCCTGCCGAGCCGAACCCAAGAAATCGAAGTTTCGGTCCGGAGCGAGCTGCGCTGAAAGCGCCCTGCCGATCGGGTTGAATCTCCGGTCGCAGCTGCGGCCGAATTCGTCAGTTACGATCCCGAAAACCGGCCAGGGATACGCGAGTGGATGGTTGCCAATCTGAGGCGGCTTCACCGAGCGATCGATGGTCCGCTCAAGCAGGAGGCTTCGCGGCTGTTCTAAGAAAAACCCCGCCGGATCGCTCCGGCGGGGTCTTGCTCGCGTGCCGAGATCGTGCCGCTCTACTCGGCCGCGGGCGCGTTCTCGGCCGGTTCACCCTCGTCGCGCTGCAGCAGGTAGTCGCCCGCATCGGCGTCGGTGCCGTGGGTCTCGCCTTCGATCGCAGCCAGCGGATCGTCGCCGATCGCCGCCTCGGGGCCCTGGGCCAGCTCGGCGGCGTGCTCCTCGGCCGCCGAATTGGGCGCGATGAGCACCTCCTGCAGCTTGCGGTACTGCGAGCGCAGCGCCGCATCGCGGCTGGTGGCGGTGACCCGCAGCCGGTTCATGCTCGCCCCGGTGCCGGCCGGGATGAGCCGGCCGACGATGACGTTCTCCTTGAGGCCGATCAGCGAATCCTTCTTCCCCTCGACCGCCGCCTGGGTGAGCACGCGGGTGGTCTCCTGGAACGAGGCGGCCGAGATGAACGAGCGGGTCTGCAGGCTCGCCTTGGTGATACCCAGCAGCACCGGGGTGCCCTCGGCGAACTTCTTGCCCCGGCCCAGCTTCTCGTTGACCGAGTTCATCTCCTCCAGATCGATCTGCTCGCCCGGCAGCAGCGTGGTGTCGCCGCCATCGGTGATCTCGACCTTCTGCAGCATCTGGCGAACGATCACCTCGATGTGCTTGTCGTTGATCTTCACGCCCTGCAGCCGGTAGACCTCCTGGATCTCGCTCACCAGATATTCGGCCAGCGCCTCGACCCCCATCACCTCGAGGATGTCGTGCGGGTTGGGGCTGCCCGAGATCAGCGTGTCGCCCTTCTTGACGTGATCGCCTTCCTGGACGTCGATCACCTTGGTCTTGGGGATCAGGTACTCGACCGGCGCGCCCTCGTCCGGGACGATCGCGATCTTGCGCTTGGCCTTGTAGTCGCGGACGAACTCCACCCGGCCGCTGATCTTGGCGATGATCGAGACGTCCTTGGGCATGCGCGCCTCGAACAGTTCGGCCACCCGGGGCAGACCGCCGGTGATGTCGCGGGTCTTGGCCGCCTCGCGGCTGGCGCGCGCCAGGATGTCGCCCGCCTCCACCCGCTGGCCGTCTTCGACCGAGAGCGTGGTGCCGGGCGCCAGGATGTAGCGCGCGGCCTCGGTCTCGCCATCCTTGTCACTGGCCGATGCCTCGTTGAGCAGCGTCAGGCGGGGGCGCAGGTCGTCCTTCTTGGCCCGGCCGGTGGCGCGGTTCTCGGTGACCACGCGCTGGGCGATGCCGGTGGCATCGTCGACGCGCTCTTCCATCGTGCGGCCCTCGACCAGGTCCTGATACCTGGCGACACCCGACTGCTCGGTGATGATCGGCAGGGTGAACGGATCCCATTCGGCCAGGCGGTCGCCTTCCTTCACCGCCGCACCGTCCTCGAACATGATGACGGTGCCGTAGGGCACCCGGTGGATGGCGCGCTCGCGGCCTTCGGCGTCGATCACCACCAGCTCGCCCGAACGCGCGAGGCTGAGGCGCCGGCCGCGCTTGTCGACGATGGTCGGCATGTCGCGGTAGCTGACCTTGCCGTCGGAGATGCTCTCCAGGTGGCTGGTCTCGTTGACCTGCGCCGCCCCGCCGATGTGGAAGGTGCGCATGGTGAGCTGCGTGCCCGGCTCGCCGATCGACTGGGCGGCGATGACGCCCACCGCCTCGCCGATGTTGACCGGCGTGCCGCGGGCGAGATCGCGCCCGTAGCACGTGCCGCACACGCCCTGCTTGGCTTCGCACACCAGCGGCGAACGGATGCGCGCGACCTGCACCTCGGCTTCCTCGATGGCCTTGACCATCGGCTCGTCGAGCAGCGTGCCGGCCTTCACGATCACTTCACCGGTGGCGGCGTTGACGATGTTCTCGGCCACCGTGCGGCCCAGGATGCGCTCGCCCAGCGAAGCGATGATCGAGCCGCCCTGGATGATGGCGCGCATCTCCAGCTTGTTGTCGGTCTTGCAATCGTCCTCGACGATGACGCAATCCTGCGACACGTCGACCAGGCGGCGCGTCAGATAGCCCGAATTCGCCGTCTTCAACGCCGTGTCCGCCAGGCCCTTGCGGGCGCCGTGGGTGGAGTTGAAGTATTCGAGGACGGTCAGCCCCTCCTTGAAGTTGGAGATGATCGGCGTCTCGATGATCTCGCCCGAAGGCTTGGCCATCAGCCCGCGCATGCCGGCGAGCTGCTTCATCTGCGCCGGCGAACCGCGCGCACCCGAATGGCTCATCATGTAGATCGAGTTGATCGGCGCCTCGCGGCCGTTCTCGTCCTTGGGCGTGGCGCGGATCTCGTCCATCATCGCCGCCGCCACCGTGTCGCCGCACCGGCTCCAGGCGTCGATGACCTTGTTGTACTTCTCCTGCTGGGTGATGAAGCCGTCCTGGTACTGCTGCTCGTAATCGGCCACCAGCGATTTGGTCTCCTCGATCAGGCCGACCTTGCTGTCGGGGATGATCATGTCGTCCTTGCCGAAGCTGATCCCCGCGCGGCAAGCGTGGCGGAAGCCCAGCGCCATGATCGCATCGGCGAACAGCACGGTGTCCTTCTGCCCGGTGTGGCGGTAGACCTGATCGATGACGTCGCCGATCTCCTTCTTGGTCAGGAGCCGGTTCACGACCTCGAAGGGCACCTTGTAGCTGCGCGGCAGGCACTCGGCGATCAGCATGCGGCCGGGCGTCGTCTCCACCCGCTTGAGGAACTCGCGGCCCTTCTCGTCCACCTGCGGCACGCGGGTGGTGATCTTGGAGTGCAGCGTCACCGCGCCGACGTGCAGCGCCTGGTGAACCTCCTGCATCCCCGAGAGCACCTTGCCTTCACCCGGCTCGCCGGCGCGGTCCATCGACAGGTAATACAAGCCCAGCACCATGTCCTGCGAGGGCACGATGATCGGCTTGCCGTTGGCCGGCGAGAGGATGTTGTTGGTGCTCATCATCAGCACCCGCGCTTCCAGCTGGGCTTCGAGCGAGAGCGGGACGTGGACGGCCATCTGGTCGCCGTCGAAATCGGCGTTGAAGGCCGAGCAGACCAGCGGGTGCAGCTGGATCGCCTTGCCTTCGATCAGCACCGGCTCGAACGCCTGGATGCCGAGCCGGTGGAGCGTCGGCGCGCGGTTCAGCAGCACCGGATGCTCGCGGATCACCTCGTCGAGGATGTCCCAGACCTCCTTGCGCTCCTTCTCGACCCACTTCTTGGCCTGCTTCAGGGTCATCGAGAGACCCTTGGCGTCGAGCCGGGCGTAGATGAACGGCTTGAACAGCTCGAGCGCCATCTTCTTGGGCAGGCCGCATTGGTGCAGCTTGAGTTCCGGCCCGGTCACGATCACCGAGCGGCCCGAATAATCGACCCGCTTGCCGAGCAGGTTCTGGCGGAAACGGCCCTGCTTGCCCTTGAGCATGTCGGACAGCGACTTCAATGGCCGCTTGTTGGCGCCGGTGATGATCCGCCCGCGCCGGCCGTTGTCGAACAGCGCGTCCACCGCCTCCTGCAGCATGCGCTTCTCGTTGCGCACGATGATGTCGGGCGCGCGCAGCTCCATCAGCCGCTTCAACCGGTTGTTGCGGTTGATCACGCGGCGGTAGAGGTCGTTGAGGTCGCTGGTCGCGAAGCGGCCGCCGTCCAGCGGCACCAGCGGGCGCAGCTCGGGCGGGATGACCGGCACCACGTCGAGGATCATCCATTCCGGCTTGTTGCCCGAATCGATGAAGCTCTCGACGACCTTCAGCCGCTTGATGATCTTCTTGGGCTTGAGCGCCGACTTGGTGGTCTCCAGCTCGTCGAGCAGATCCTTGCGCTCCTGCTCGAGGTCGAGATCCATCAGCATGATCTTGACCGCTTCCGCGCCGATCCCGGCGGTGAAGGCGTCCTCGCCGTACTCGTCCTGCGCGTCGAGCAGCTCGTCCTCGGTGAGCAACTGGAATTTCTCCAGCGCGGTGATGCCGGGCTCGGTGACGATGTAGCTCTCGAAGTAGAGCACCCGCTCCAATTGCTTCAATTGCATGTCGAGCAGCAGGCCGATGCGGCTGGGCAGCGACTTCAGGAACCAGATATGCGCGACCGGCGCGGCCAGCTCGATATGGCCCATGCGCTCGCGGCGCACCTTGGTGACGGTGACTTCAACACCGCACTTCTCGCAGACGACGCCCTTGTACTTCATGCGCTTGTACTTGCCGCACAGGCACTCGTAGTCCTTCACCGGGCCGAAGATGCGCGCACAGAACAACCCGTCACGCTCGGGCTTGAACGTGCGGTAATTGATGGTCTCGGGCTTCTTGATCTCGCCGAAGCTCCACGAGCGGATGCGCTCAGGGGAAGCGATCCCGATCTGGATCTGGTCGAAGGTCTCGGGCTTGGCGATCTGGTTGGTGAATTTGGTCAGTTCGTTCATCTGTCACATCCCTTGAGGGAGAAATCCGCGCGCGGCGGGTGGAGGAGCGCTGCCTTCGGAAGGCAGCGCTCCTCGCATCACTCGATCGGCAGCCGCGAGTTGTTGATCATCTCGTCGTCGGCATCGTCGTGGTCGATCACCGAATTCAGCTCCACGTTGAGGCCCAGCGAGCGCATCTCCTTGACGAGCACGTTGAAGCTCTCGGGGATGCCGGCCTCGAAGGTGTCGTCGCCCTTGACGATCGCCTCATAGACCTTGGTGCGGCCGACCACGTCGTCGGACTTGACCGTCAGCATCTCCTGCAGCGTGTAGGCGGCGCCGTAGGCCTGGAGCGCCCAGACCTCCATCTCGCCGAAGCGCTGCCCGCCGAACTGCGCCTTGCCGCCCAGCGGCTGCTGGGTGACGAGCGAGTACGGCCCGATCGAGCGCGCGTGGATCTTGTCGTCCACGAGGTGGTGGAGCTTCAACATATAGATGTAGCCCACCGTCACCTTGCGGTCGAACCGGTCGCCGGTGCGCCCGTCGTACAGGTCCACCTGGCCCGAGCTGTCGAACCCGGCCTTGATCAGCATGGCCGAGACG
The DNA here is from genome assembly GCA_031399025.1 of Erythrobacteraceae bacterium. Lineage (GTDB taxonomy): Bacteria > Pseudomonadota > Alphaproteobacteria > Sphingomonadales > Sphingomonadaceae > CBDBZL01. Next base: position 17,581 of record JANNOJ010000039.1, read on the forward strand.
TCCGCCTCGCGCGCCCCGTCGAACACCGGCGTGCCCATCGGCACGCCGTTCTTGAGGTTCTGCGCCAGCTCCACCACTTCCTCGGTGGTGCGGCTGTCGAGGTCGGCGTGGTAGCTCTCGCCGTAGATGTCCTTCAACTTGTCGATCAGGGCCGAAGGCGGCTTGGCGGCGGCATAGTCCCTGATCGCATCGGGATTGGCCTCGCGCCATTCCTCCAGCGCCGCGGTCACCTGCTGGCCCAGGCCGCGCGCGGCGAGGCCCAGGTGGGTCTCGAAGATCTGGCCCACGTTCATGCGGCTGGGCACGCCCAGCGGGTTGAGGACGATGTCGACCGGCGTGCCGTCCGCCATGAACGGCATGTCCTCGGCCGGCAGGATGCGGCTGATCACGCCCTTGTTGCCATGGCGCCCGGCCATCTTGTCGCCCGGCTGCAGCTTGCGCTTCACCGCCACGAACACCTTGACCATCTTGAGCACGCCCGGGGCCAGCTCGTCGCCGCGTTCCAGCTTCTCCTTGCGATCCTCGTACTTGTCGCGGATCGACTTCACCGCCTCGTCGTACTGGCCCTTCACCGCTTCCAGCTGGGCCTGCATGTTGTCGTCGGCCACCGCGAACTTGATCCACTCGTGCCGCTCGACCTGGTCGAGCAGCTCCTCGGTGATGTCGGTGCCCTTCTTGATGCCCTTGGGCGCGGCGCTGGCGACCTGGCCGGTCAGCATCTCGCGCAGGCGGTTGTACGTCGCCCGGTTGAGGATGTTGCGCTCGTCCTCCGAATCCTTCTTGAGGCGTTCGATCTCCTCGTTCTGGATGGCGCGGGTGCGGTCGTCGATCTCGATGCCGTGGCGGTTGAACACCCTGACCTCGACGATCGTGCCCGAGACGCCCGGCGGCAACCGCAGCGAGGTATCGCGCACATCGCTCGCCTTCTCGCCGAAGATCGCGCGCAGCAGCTTCTCTTCCGGGGTCATCGGCGATTCGCCCTTGGGGGTGATCTTGCCCACCAGGATGTCGCCCGGATGCACCTCGGCGCCGATATAGACGATGCCCGCCTCGTCGAGGTTGCGCAGCGCCTCCTCGCCCACGTTGGGGATGTCGCGGGTGATGTCCTCGGGCCCCAGCTTGGTGTCGCGGGCCATCACCTCGAACTCCTCGATGTGGATCGAGGTGAACACGTCGTCCTTGACGATGCGCTCGGAGATGAGGATCGAATCCTCGTAATTGTAGCCGTTCCAGGGCATGAAGGCGACCAGGCTGTTACGCCCCAGCGCCAGCTCGCCGAGGTCGGTGGAGGGGCCGTCGGCGATGATGTCGCCCTGCTCCACCACCTCGCCCACCTTCACCAGCGGGCGCTGGTTGATGCAGGTGTTCTGGTTGGACCGCTGGAACTTCTGCAGCGTGTAGATGTCCACGCCCGGGTTGGCCGCGTCCACCTCGCCCGAGGCCCGCACCACGATGCGCGCCGCGTCGACCTGGTCGACCACGCCCGAACGCAGCGCCGAGATTGCCGCGCCGCTGTCTCGCGCCACGGTCTCCTCCATGCCGGTGCCCACGAACGGCGCCTCGGCCCGGATCAGCGGCACCGCCTGGCGCTGCATGTTGGAGCCCATCAGCGCGCGGTTGGCGTCGTCGTTCTCGAGGAACGGGATCAGCGAGGCGGCGACCGAGACCAGCTGCTTGGGGCTGACGTCCATCAGCGTCACCTGCTCGGGCGGCGAGAGCGCGAATTCGCCGTTCTGGCGGGTCGAGACCAGCTCCTCGGCGAAGCCGCCCTCGGCGTTGAGCTCGGCCGAGGCCTGCGCCACGGTGTGCTTCTGCTCCTCGATCGCGGAAAGGTAACGCACCTCGCCCGTCACCTTGTGGTCGGTGACGATGCGGTAGGGCGTCTCGATGAAGCCGTACTTGTTGACCCGCGCAAAGGTGCTGAGCGAGTTGATCAGGCCGATGTTGGGGCCTTCGGGCGTCTCGATCGGGCAGATCCGGCCGTAATGCGTGGGGTGCACGTCGCGCACCTCGAAGCCGGCGCGCTCGCGGGTGAGGCCGCCCGGCCCGAGCGCCGAGACGCGGCGCTTGTGCGTCACTTCGGAGAGCGGGTTGGTCTGGTCCATGAACTGGGAGAGCTGCGAGGAGCCGAAGAACTCGCGCACCGCGGCCACCGCCGGCTTGGCGTTGATCAGGTCGTTGGGCATCACCGTCGAGACATCGACGCTCGACATCCGCTCCTTCACCGCGCGCTCCATGCGCAGGAGCCCGACGCGGTACTGGTTCTCGAGCAGCTCGCCGACCGAGCGCACGCGCCGGTTGCCCAAATTGTCGATGTCGTCGACCTCGCCCTTGCCGTCCTTGAGGTTCACCAGCTCCTTGACCACCGCCAGGATGTCCTCGCGGCGCAGGGTGGTGACCGTGTCCTCGGCATCGAGCCCGAGGCGCATGTTCATCTTGACCCGGCCGACCGCCGACAGGTCGTAGCGCTCGCCGTCGAAGAACAGGCCTTCGAACAGCGATTCGGCGGTCTCCTTGGTCGGCGGCTCGCCGGGGCGCATGACCTTGTAGATCGCCTCCAGGCCCTCCTCGCGGTTCTCCGCCTTGTCGGCCTTCATCGTGTTGCGGATCCACGGCCCCGTAGTCACGTGGTCGATGTCGAGCAGCTCGATCCGGTCGATGCCCGCGGCATCGAGCTTCTCCAAGTTCTCAGGCGTGACCTCGTCGCCCGCCTCGATGTAGATGCGGCCGGTGGCATCGTCGACCAGGTCGACGCTGGCGTAGCGGCCGAAGATTTCCTCGGTCGGGATCAGCAGCGCGGTCAGGCCGTCCTTGGCGGCCTTGTTGGCCAGCCGCGGCGAGACCTTCTGCCCGGCCGGGAACACCTCTTCGCCGGTCTTGGCGTCGACCAAGGCGAAGCCCGGCTTGCCGCCGCGCCATTGCTCGGGAAGGAAGGGAATTTCCCAGCCGCCCCCCGCCCGCTCCTGGCCCGCGCGCTTCCACGCGACCTTGCCGTAGAACTCGCTCAGGATCTGCTCGTCGTCGAGGCCCAGCGCGTAGAGCAGCGCGGTCACCGGCAGCTTGCGCTTGCGGTCGATGCGGACGTTGACGATGTCCTTGGCGTCGAACTCGAAATCGAGCCACGAGCCGCGGTACGGGATCACGCGCGCGGCGAACAGGTACTTGCCCGAGGAATGGGTCTTGCCGCGGTCATGGTCGAACAGCACGCCCGGCGAGCGGTGCATCTGGCTGACGATCACACGCTCGGTGCCGTTGATGATGAAGGTGCCGTTCTCGGTCATGAGCGGCATGTCGCCCATGTAGACGTCCTGCTCCTTGATATCGAGCACCGAGCGGGTCTCGGTTTCGGAATCGACTTCGAACACGATCAGCCGCAGCGTCACCTTCATCGGCGCGGCATAGGTGATGCCGCGCTGGCGACATTCGGTGACGTCGTATTTGGGCGGCTCGAGCTCGTAATGCACGAAGTCCAATTCGGCGGTGCCGGCGAAATCGCGGATCGGAAATACCGAGCGCAGCGTCTTCTCCAGGCCCGAAACATAGCCGATCGAGGCGTCCGAGCGCAGGAACTGCTCGTAGCTCTCGCGCTGCACCTCGATGAGGTTGGGCATCTGCACCACCTCGTGGATGTCGCCGAAGATCTTGCGGACGCGCTTCTTGCGGCCGCCCGCCGCGGGTGCGCGCACCTTGGTCTCGTTGCCGGTGGTTTCGTTGGGAGCCTTCGCCTTGGTCGCCATGGAGAACGGGCCTCTTCTCGGGTCGGGCCGGCGGGCACAAGCCTGCGCCGGACGCTGGAAAACTGTGCGGGCGGGGTCGAGTCGCGAGACGCAAAAAGCACCACGGCCGAGCGCACCCGGTGGGCGCCTGGGCCGCAGTTTCCTGCAAGGTCTCACGGGAACCGGGCTTCCATCCCTGGCGAGCCCCCGCGTCAGGCCCGCTTTGCTCGAAGCTGTCCGGTAGGAGGGGCGATATAGGAGCCGTGGGCGGGCCTGTCAAAGGCCGTAATTCCCGATTTGCGGATCTTGCGGTAAACGATATGGGCCGTATCGATAATCGATCAACTTGCTTGACGGTGCAATTCGGTGGATTTATTGATTAACGATATTGACCATATTGGAGATCGACGAATGTCCGATTTGATCCGTGTTGCCGCCGCCGCCCTTGCGGCGATCCTCATCACTGCCACCAGCTTCGCCGCGCTGGCCACTCCCCCCACCGCCCAGGCCGCCGCCACGGTCATGCCCATCCTCGCCTGACCGCGCCTGAGGCTCCCCGCCATGCCCTTCAACCGAACCGATCCGCTGCTGGCCGACCCGCTGCTCGCGCTCGGCAAGGGCATCATCCTCGTGGCGCAAGGGCTGATCGCCGTCGCCGCTCTGGCGCTGATCATCGCCATCCCCGGCGTGGTGCTGTTCGAGGAGACGATCACCGCATATTTGCGCACCGAGTTCGCCGATCCCACCTTCGTGGTCCCCGTGCTTGCGGTCATCGGGCTCGCGCTCGGCGGGCTCGCCGTGGCAATCCTGATCTTCCTGTTTCTCCAGAACCTGCGGCGGATCATCGCCACGGTCGGCCAGGGCGATCCGTTCATGCCGATCAACGCGCGCCGCCTCACCGCCATGGCCTGGTTGATGCTGGCGGTGGAGCTGGTCACCATCCCGATGGGGGCCCTGGCCTTGTACCTCCTATCGATCTTCGAGCCGGACGAGGGTGTCGCCGGCGCCACCCCCGGCTTCGATTTCAGCGGTTTGATCCTGGTCGTCACCCTGTTCATCCTCGCCCGGGTGTTCCGCAAGGGGGCCGAGATGCGCAGCGACCTGGAGGGGACGGTCTGATGCCCATCAACGTCAAGCTCGACGACCTGCTCTACGAGCGCCGCATGACCCTCACCGAACTCGCCGAGCGCGTGGGGCTGACGCTGGCCAACATGAGCATCCTCAAGACCGGCAAGGCCAAGGCGATCCGCTTCTCCACCCTGGAGGCGCTTTGCCGCGAACTCGGCTGCCAGCCCGGTGACCTGCTGGGGTTCGAACAGGCGGAAGAGCAGCCATGAGCCCAAGAGTCAGCCGCTCCAGCTCAGATCAGGATCGCGGCGATCGCCACGACGATCAGCGCACCTAGTCCGAGGATGAATGGGGTGGCCGATGGAGTTCCTCCTGTGGTGTTGACGCCTCGGTCAGCAATAGGCCGGGCAAGCCGCTCCCCAACGATGATCGGTTTGCGTGTCGGAACACGCCCAGGATCCCCCGGCTAGAACAACGTCAGCAGATGCGCGAGCTCGGCCCTGCCGTTCAGCTCGGTCTTGGCGAGGATCGCCTTCACGTGGCTGCGGACTGTGGCGATGCTCCGGTTCAGCCGGCGGGCGATCTCCTCGTCGGCCAGGCCCCGGCGCAGATGCGCGGCGACCAGGCACTCCGCTGGCGTCAGGCCGAACAGGCCCGAAAGCCTCGCTTCCATGCCAGGAATGCGCGCGGCCGGATCGAAAACCTGGACGATGGCGGCGGGGCGGAACATGGCGAACGGGCTCTCGGGACGCGGCAGGGGCGCGACCCGAAGCAGCCAGGCCGGCTTGCCCGATAGCCTCGCCACGCGCATGGCCCCGCCGGTCCCGCCGTGCTCCACCGCGCCCAGCGCCGACTTCAGCAGGACGTCCAGCCGACGGTCGTCGTGCGGATCGGCGAGCCTCAGGCGCGCGCCTCGAATCGCGATGCCGTCGCCCAAAGCGAGCAGGGCCTCTGCCGCCTCGTTCAAGGCCGAGACCCTGCCCGCGCCGTTAAGCAGGAACACCGGCTCGCCGCGGCTCGACAGGTCGGGCGGTCGCGCGGCGATACGCATCGCGCGCTCCATGTGGTCGAACAGCAGCAGGAACAGGCGCAACTCGGCATCGCTTTGGACCGGGCGCGAAACCGGCGTGTTGATCGACACCGCGAAGGCCAGCCCGTCCACCGGCTGCGTGTAGCGCACCGCGCACCCGCCCGAGCCGAGCGCGTCGCGCATCCAGCGGGAATAGGGATGGGCGGCATAGTCGCGCCCGCCCGCCACCATCGCCAGCGAGACGAACCCCGCGCCCGGGTTGGCGAGGGCATAGCGCAGGGTTGGATCGCTGCGATGCTGGAACGCCACATAGTCGCGCATCCGGTCGATGAAGCGTGCGTCCTCCACGCCGTAGGTCTCACCCTGGCTCAGCCGGCTGTCGCGGGTGTCCACCACCGACACCAAGGCGAAGCGGCCGCCGGTGCGGTCCAGAACGCCGTCGAGCGCCTGCCGCCATGCGGGCGTGCCGATCTCGGCGCCGTCATAGATGCGCCCGATCAAGCGCGATACGCCCTCGTCGAGGCTCATGGCCCAGGTTCGATGACGAGACCGCATGGTGCGGCGGCAGGCTGAATGATCATGGCAGTCTCCGCCTGCATGTGCACGGCGAGCAGGCGAAACAGAAGCTATCACGCGGCTTGCGTCATGCAAACCATACAAGACTTGGCCCGGCAGTGAGAAAAGGCCGCGCGTCTAGCAAAGGTTTTTCATCAGTATTGGGGACGCGAAGCGCGGGCTGATCAGGCACACTTGGCCTGCTAACCATTTTGTTGAGCAAAAACGGGGACTTGGCATGACGAAATTCATCAAATTAGGCGCCGCGCTAGCGCTATCCCTCGCCGTCATCGCGCCAGCGGAGGCTGCCATCATCATCGTCACCGCCGGGGGGACGCTTTCCGGGGGGCGCGACGACTTGAATACGCTGGGCCTCGGCACTGATCTGACAGGTCAGACTGTTTCGCTGGTCTTCACCTTCGACGACGCGACGCCTGGCGCCTATTTGGACCCGAACTCGCTCTCAGGCTATGGTCCAGACTGGACTGGGAGCGGAGATTTCTCCCCAGGTAGCGCGGTCGTTACGATCGGCGGGATCGACCTGGCGACCCTGGGGGACTATTATTCCAACTATGATGTATCAGCTCAGTATGGTGCTGGCGGCGCCTGGGATACTGTGATAGCGAGCGCTGTTGACAACAAGTTTATACGCGACGATCTCGGAGAAGTAATCGCCAGCGATTGGAGATCCGTCAGCATCTCGGCAGCAGGGCTAAATATCCTCACCAGCGGCAATCTCCACCAGAACGTTGATCTGCCGCTAGGATCTGCCAATGGATCGTTCGAGTTCTATTCCTGGAATTATGATCCCGATATTTGGGGTTACAACTATTTTATTTCTGGGCAGCTTGATCCACAAAGCCTTAATGTCAGCATCCGCTCTTTGGCCGATCCCAACGCAGTCCCTGAGCCCTCCACCTGGGCGATGATGCTCTTCGGCTTCGGCGCGGTCGGCGCGGCTATGCGCCGCCGGCCCCGCCAGATTTTCACCGCCGCCTGAACCGGCCTCCCCCGGCGCCGCCACTCGCGGCTTGACTTTGCCGCCGGCGGCGCTAGGGGCCAGCGCCGACCAGCGGGTATCCCGGCGGTCATCCGTCCGAGACAGTTGGTGGCGGGGATCAGCCCGGCCTTAATCTCCAGCCTAGACGGGGACAGAGAATTTTCGGGCCTTGCCGCCAGGCGGCCCGCATCGCGCGCCCGTCCATCGCGGGTGCGCACCTCCTTCCCCTTCGGACCATGCGCCCGTGCCTTGCGGCAGGGGCTTTTGTGAGCCGGTCGCAGCGCAGGTTTCCGCGCGCGGCCATTTGAAGGAGTACGGCATGGATCGTTCGCAGAAAGCGGAATCGGTAGCCCAGCTCAGCGAGGTGTTCGGCCAGGTCGGCGTGGTGGTCGTCACCCGCAACCTGGGGTTGACGGTGAAGCAATCCACCGATCTGCGCACCAAGATGCGCGACGTCGGCGCCACCTACAAGGTGGCCAAGAACAGCCTCGCCAAGCTCGCCGTGCAGGACACCGACTACCAGGGCCTCGGGGACTTCCTCGTCGGCCCCACCGGGCTTGCCTGGTCGGTCGATCCGGTGGCGGCGGCCAAGGCGGTGGTGGACTTCGCCAAGACCAACGACAAGCTGGAGATCGTGGGCGGATCGCTGGGCGCCACGGTGCTCAACGAGGCCGGGGTGCGTTCGCTCGCCTCGATGCCCTCGCTCGACGAACTGCGCGGCAGGATCGTCGGCCTGGTCAATGCGCCCGCCACCAAGCTCGCCCAGCTGGTCAATGCCCCGGCTTCCAAGCTCGCCCGCGTATTCGCCGCCTATGCCGAGAAGGAAGCGGCGTAAGCGCCTGTTTCAAGTGAAATCCAGGGGCACCGAGCCCCGCCGACCCATCGAGGAGTGAAGATTATGGCCGATATCGCCAAGCTTGTAGAAGACCTCTCGCAGCTCACCGTCATGGAAGCCGCCGAACTCGCCAAGGCGCTCGAAGAGGCCTGGGGCGTGTCCGCCGCGGCGGCGGTGGCGGTAGCCGGCCCCGCCGGCGGCGGTGGCGCGGCGGCCGAGCCGGTCGAAGAGCAGACCGAGTTCGACGTCATCCTCACCGGCGACGGCGGCAAGAAGATCCAGGTCATCAAGGAAGTGCGCGCCATCACGCAGCTCGGCCTGACCGAAGCCAAGACGCTGGTGGAGAGCGCCCCCAAGGCGATCAAGGAGGCGGTCAACAAGGCCACCGCCGAAGAGATCAAGGCCAAGATCGAAGCCGCCGGCGGCACCGTCGAGATCAAGTGACGGACGGCGGGCGCCAGCCGCCACCGTCATCCTCGTGCAAGCGGGGATTTCGCGGCCCCCCGCCGGTCGCCAAGATGATCACCACGCAAGGGCGGCACCGCAAGGCGCCGTCCTTCCTGCTTAATCTCCGCATGCTCATGCGGGCTGCCAATCCTTGCCCCAGCCAAGGTGTCAGGCGCTGATCCGGTCGGCGCTCGGCCGACCGCGGGCGCCGGCGGGCGCTGGCCGCATCGCCGCTCGCCCGCGGCCGGATGCGGCCGCCGGCGCTTGAGGCTACCACCCGACAGATGCTGCTCCACGTCATCGCTCGCGGCAAGATCGCCCGCTCGCCGGAGGCTGAGCTGGTAGCCCGCTACGAGAAGCGCCTCGCCTGGCCGGCGCGGTTCACCGAATTGCCGGAGGGGGGCGGCCGCGCGCCCGATCCGCTCACCCCGGGGCGGACGGTGCTGCTCGACGAGAGAGGCCGCGACCTTTCCTCCGAGGAACTCGCCGCGCAGCTCGCTCGCTGGCGTGACGAGGGCGTGCGCGAATGCCGCTTCGTCATCGGCGCAGCGGATGGCCACCGCGCTGTCGAGCGCGTCGCCGCCGACCTGCTGCTCGCCTTCGGTCGCGCCACCTGGCCGCACCTGCTCGCCCGCGCCATGCTGGCCGAGCAGCTCTACCGCGCCACCAGCATCCTGGCTGGTCACCCCTATCACCGCTCCGGGTAAGGCACGGGTCGGGCGAACGGCGGACCTAAGGCGAGGCTTGCGGTCGGGCGCTGCCGACCTCATCTGGCGTTAACCGGGCGGCTGCGATAGAAGGCTGCCCAACACAATGGTGTGATCCCAAGCGAAAGTCGCGCCTCATGAAGTTTGCCGCCCTCTTGCGTGCTCCCGTCCTGCGCGCCGCCGCGCTGGCTACGGCGGTGGCGCTGGTGCCCGCCGCCACCGCCGGCCTGGCGCAGGTGGACGGGCGTTCTTCGCCCGAATTCGCCAAGCTGTTCGCCACCTACCAGCGGATCAAGGCCAGCTACGTGGAGCCCGTGGAGGACGAAGTGCTCATCCGCGGCGCGATCGACGGCATGCTGGCGGCGCTCGACCCGCATTCGGCCTATATCGACGGGGCTGCGCTCGAGCGCCTCAACACCATGATCGACGGCAATTACCAGGGCCTGGGCATCTCGGTGCAGATGGACGATGGCGCGGTCAAGGTGGTCTCCCCGTTCAAGGGCAGCCCGGCCGATGCCGCCGGGATCAAGGCCGGCGACTACATCACCCACCTCAATGGCCGGCTGATCTACGGGCTGGAATTGGACGACGCGGTGGCGCAGATGCGCGGTCCGGCGGGCTCCACCGTGGAGCTGTCGATCTTCCGCGAAGGGCGCGACGAGCCGTTCGACGTCACCGTCACCCGCGGCGTCATCGAGCTCGAGCCGGTCACCCACGAGCTGGCGGAAGGGAATATCGGCGTCATCAGCATCAACGAGTTCAGCCGCGATGTGGGCGCCGACGTCAACACCGCGCTGCGTTCGCTGCGCGAGCAGGCGGGCGGGCAGCTGGCCGGTCTGGTGCTCGATCTGCGGATGAACCCGGGCGGCTCGCTCGACGAGGCGGTGGCGCTCTCCGACCTCTTCCTCGACAGCGGCGAGATCGTCTCGCAGCGCGGCCGCGAGCGGCGCGACAGCGTCTATTACGAGGCCGAGACCGTCTATCGCGGCGACGTGGCCGCGGGTATCCCGATGATCGTGCTGATCGATGCCGGGTCTGCTTCGGCCAGCGAGATCGTCGCCGGCGCGCTGCAGGACCAGCATCGCGCGCTCATCATGGGCGAGCGCAGCTTCGGCAAGGGCAGCGTGCAGACGCTGCTGCCGCTGACCCGCGATTCGGCCTTGAAGCTCACCACGGCGCGCTATTACACCCCCTCGGGCCGGGCGGTGCAGGAAGGCGGGATCGAGCCCGACATCCGCGTGCCGCAGCTCAGCGATCCCGATGCCGCGGCCCGCGCGCGCGCCACCCTGCGGGAAAGCGACCTGCGCAATCACCTGGTCAACGAAGTCGATCTCGAGGACGAGGCGCTGGAGGCCGACCGCCAGAACGACCCGCGCTTCACCCTCACCGCGGCCGAGCTCGAGGCGCAGGGCGTCGATGACTTCCAGCTCGACTATGCGGTGCGCACATTGCGCCGCACCGGCGGGCGGCTGGCCGCGAACTGAAGGCGCTGCAGTCCGCCATGACTCCGAACGCCAGGGTTGCGCAGCGCATAGCGATCGGCGTACCGGCCGTCCTGCTGCTGGGCGCCTACATCTCGGAATACGGCTTCGACCTGTACCCGTGCGAGATGTGCTGGTGGCAGCGCTGGCCGCACTTCGCGGCGCTGCTCATGGCGCTGCTCTCGATGTTTTCGCCGCCGCGCAGAATGTGGATCGCGCTGGCCGCCTTTGCGATCCTGACTTCGGGACTCATCGGCGTGTTCCATGCGGGCGTCGAGTACGATTGGTGGGAGGGCGTCACCGGCTGCGCCACGCTGGCGGGTGACGGCGGCGATCCGCTGGCGGCGGTGCTGAACGCGCCGATCGTGCGCTGCGACCAGGCGGCCTGGCGGTTCCTGGGCCTGTCGCTGGCCGGCTGGAACGCGCTGATCTCGATCCTTGCCGCCGGCGCCACCATCGCGTTCCTGACCCGGTTCGGCAACACGGCGGCGATCGCCCGAGGACATCGCACATGACCGACCGTAGCGGGATGATCCGCGTCAACCAGGCCGGCGAGTTTGGCGCCACCCGGATTTATGCCGGCCAGCTGGCGGTGATGGGCGAGCGCGAGCCGCTCTCGGCCGAGATCCGCGCCATGGCCGAACAGGAGGCCGTGCACCGCGCCCAGTTCGATGCGCTGATGGCCCAGCGCGGCGTGCGGCCCACCGCGCTCCAGCCGCTGTGGCACGCGGCCGGCTATGCGCTGGGCGCGACCACCGCGCTGATCGGCCCCGAGGCCGCGATGGCCTGCACTGCGGCGGTCGAGGAGGAGATCGACCGGCACTATTCCGAACAGCTCGCCGAACTGGACGCCGCGGGCGATGATCCCGAGCTCGCCGCGCTGATCCGCGAGTTCCGCGAGGACGAGCGTGACCATCGCACCACCGCGCTGGCCGCGGGGGCCGAACGGGCGCCGGCCTATGCGCTGTTCGCCGCCGCCATCCGGCTGGGCTGCCGCGCCGCCATCGCGGTATCCAAGCGCATCTGAGCCGGAACTCACCGACGGTGTGAAGCGCTACTTCAGCGCGCGTTCACGCCCGAACGCTTGAATGAGCCATCCATTCTGGCCAAGGAAACCCTCATGTTCCGCCCACTTGCTCTCGGCCGATCGCTTGCCCCGCTGCTGGGCCTGGCCGTTCTCGCCGTCGCCGCCCCCGCCGCGGCGCAGGATGATGCCGGCGACCGGGTCAACCAGGTCATCATCTACGGCGATGATGAATGCCCGCGATCCACCTCCGACACCATCACGGTGTGCGCCCGGATGGACGAGGGCGAGCGCTACCGCATTCCCGAACGGCTGCGCGAAAGCGGCGACCCGGCCAATCTGGCGTGGACCGAGCGGGTCAAGGCGTTCGAGACCGTGGGCGATTTCGGCCCGATGTCCTGCACCCCGGTGGGGGCAGGCGGCGATCTTGGCTGCACCGCCGCCTTCATCGAGAACGCTTATGCCCGACGGGAAGCGGGAAGCGAGGTGCGCTTCGGCCAGCTGATCAGCGAGGCGCGTGGCGAGCGCCTGTCGGAGATCGACGCGGAGGCCGCCGCCACCCAGGCGCGGGTCGAGGAACTGGAGCGCGCCTACCTGGAGCGGGTGCGGCGCGAGCAGGCGGCCGAACTGCCGGGCGAGGACGCGTCCGCCCAGGCCCTGCCTACGGATGCCGACCGGGTTCGGGTTCCTCTGGAACCGCCGACCCCCGATTAGGCGAGCGCCCCGCCCGCAACGCCAGTTGAAATCCTCTGAGGCGCCATCCGCGCATTTTTGCGCAACAGAACAAATCATTGCCCCGTTTCGGGACGACGCATCGGCCTGGCCCGGCTATAGGTCGGGTCCATGGTGTTCCCCAAGCGCGTCTTGACCGTCTTCGGCACCCGGCCGGAGGCGATCAAATTGCTGCCGCTGGTGCACACCATGCGCGATGATGCGCGCTTCATTTCGCGGGTGTGCGTGACCGGCCAGCACCGCGCCATGCTCGACCAGGTGCTCTGGGTGGCGGACATCGTTCCCGAGTACGACCTGGCGGTGATGCGCCCGGGCCAATCGCTCGACCGGCTGACCGCGCGCCTGCTGTCTGCCATCGGCCGCACACTCGATCGCGAACACCCCGATTGTGTGGTCGTTCAGGGCGATACCGCCACGGCGCTGGCCGGGGCGCTGGCCGCCTATTACCGGCGCATCCCGGTGGTTCATGTCGAGGCGGGCCTGCGCAGCGGCGACATCAATTCGCCCTGGCCCGAGGAGGGCAACCGCAAGGCCATCGCCGCCATCGCCACGCTGCATTGCGCGCCCACACAGACCTCTGCGGCGGCGCTGCTGGCCGAAAACGTCGCGCCTGGCAGCGTGCACGTCACCGGCAACACGGTGATCGACGCGCTGCACTGGATCACCCGGCGGATCGAGCGCGAGCCGCAGCTTGCCGCCGGCCTCGCCGAGTTGGAGCAGCGCTTCGCCGGGCTCAGGATCATCGGCGTGACCAGCCATCGGCGCGAGAATTTCGGCGAGGGCATCAAGCATATCGCCGCGGCGGTGCATCGCCTCGCGCAGCGCGCCGATGTGGCGGTGATCTTCCCGGTGCATCTCAATCCCAACGTGATCGACGTGGTCCACAGCCGCCTCTCCGGCCTCGCCAATGTCGCGCTGACGGATCCGCTCGATTACCCCCATTTCGCCCGCCTGCTGACGATCGCGCATATCATGCTCACCGACAGCGGCGGGGTGCAGGAGGAGGCGCCGGCGCTGGGCACGCCGGTGCTGGTGATGCGCGATACCACCGAGCGGCCCGAAGGCATCGCCGCGGGGACCGCCCGGCTGGTGGGCACCGACCGCGAGACGATCGTCACTGAGGCCACCCGCCTGCTCGACGACAACGAGGCGCATTCGGCCATGGCCCGGGCGCACAATCCCTATGGCGACGGCAAGAGCGCCGGGCGGATCGCCGACCTCATCGCCGCCATGTGAAGGGCGCTGGGTTCAGCTGCCCGGGTAGCGGGCAAACTCGGGCAGGTCGGCGATGCGGGTCATCCAGCCCAGGCGGTCGGCGACCTGAACCTGGGCTTCGGGCGCGCAGCCGGCGGGATCGTCGAGCGTGGCGATCTGGAGATCGACCAGGCCGGGCAGCATCTCCTCGTTGATGAAGTACAGGCCGGTGCCGCAGGTGGGGCAGAAGTAGCGGAACGAAGCGCCCGCGCCGTGCCATTCCCGCGGCGTGCCCGAGACCACGCGGAACCGGTCGGATGTGAACGAGGCCCAGCCGACCATCGGCGCGCCGGACGAGGCCTGGCAATCGGTGCAATGGCACAGCGATTTGTGCTGCGGCTCGCCGTCGGCCTCGTAGCGGATCGCGCCGCAGCGGCATCCTCCTGATCGCATCTTGGTCCTCCCAGGTGATTCGCGAGGGAGAACATAGCCTGAACGAAGGCGCTACAGAAGCGTGATGTCGGGCGCGTCTTCCTGCTTCATGCCGACCGTGTGATAGCCGGCATCGACGTGATGCACTTCGCCGGTCACGCCCGAGGCCAGGTCGGAGAGCAGGTACAGCCCGGCGCCGCCGACATCCTCGATGGTGACGTTGCGGCGCAGCGGCGAGTTCACCTCGTTCCATTTGAGGATGTAGCGGAAATCGCCGATGCCGCTCGCCGCCAGCGTCTTGATCGGCCCGGCGCTGATGGCGTTGACGCGGATGTTCTCGGGCCCGAGATCGTTGGCGAGGTAGCGCACGCTGGCCTCCAGCGCGGCCTTGGCGACGCCCATCACGTTGTAATGCGGGATGACCTTCTCGGCGCCGTAATAGGTGAGGGTGAGGATGGCGCCGCCATTCCCGGTGGCTTGCATCAGCGGCCGGGCGCGTTGCGCCGCGGCCACCAGCGAATAGGCCGAGACGTTCATGGTCGTCTGGAAATTCTCCAGGCTGGTGTCGACATATCCGCCGCGCAGTTCGTTCTTGTCGGAAAAGCCGATGGCGTGGACCAGGAAATCGAGCCGGCCCCAGCGCTGCGCGATGGCGGCGAAGGTTTCGTCCATCGCCGCCATGTCGGCGACGTCGCAGGGGATGAGGAAATCCGAGCCGACCTGCTCGGCGAGCGGGGCGACGCGGCGCAGGATCGCCTCGCCCTGGTAGGAAAAGGCCAGTTCCGCGCCCGCCTCGTGCAGCCGCCGGGCGATGCCCCAGGCCAGCGACCGGTCGTTGGCGAGGCCCATGACGAGGCCCCGCTTGCCCGCCATCAGCCCGCCTGCCGCGCCCGCCCCATGTCCTCCTTCCGCTGTCACGACCTGCCCTCCTCCGGCTCGGCTTCGCCACCCGGCCGGCCGTTCCGGCGCAGCCGATCGTCTTCCTGGCCGATCCGGTTCTGCGCTTCCTCGGGCGTCTCGGCCATCGCCGCATTTAACTCCGCGCCCGCGACCAATCCCAGGCCGACCAGCCAGAAGAAGAACAGCGCGATCATGATGCCCGCGAGCGAACCGTAGGTCAGATCGTAGGCGAACACGCCGCGCAGCAGCGGCGGCATGGCGATGGTGACCCCCACCCACCACAGTGTGACCAGCAGCGCGCCCGGCCACTTGGGATAGCGCCGGTGGCGGTAAGCGGTAGGGGTGAGCGAGTAGAACAACAGGAAGATCGAGCCGAACAGACCCAGCGCGGGCACGATCCGCGACCAGGCGAGGCGGCCGAGCAGATCGTCGAACTGCGGGAGGTAGGCATCGATCACCTCCTGCGCGGCGCCGATCAGCACCTGAGCGATGAGCGACAGCAGCAGCAGCAGCACCGCGGCCACGATGATGCCGGTGGACAGCAGCCGGTACTTCCAGAACGCCCGAGTGGCGCGCGTGCCGTAGGCACGGCGCAGGACGTCGCGGATCGTCTCGACCAGGCTGCCCACGGTCCACAGGCCGAAGAAGGCGCCAACCCACAGGAACCAGCCGCTGCGCTGCGAGATGACGTCGCGCGCCACCGGCTCGATGACCTCGCGCACCGCCGCGGGCATGGCCAGGAGGATGCCGTAGATCGCCGAGGCGCGATCGCCGCTCCCGCCGAACAGCGAGAAGATCGCCGCGCCGGTGATGAAGAAGGGGAAGATCGCCAATACCGCCATGTAGGCCAGGTTGCCGGCATGGATGAAGCCGTCATTGTAGGTGCCGATCGCCACCCGGCGGCTGATCTCGAGCGTGCGCGGGCCAAGGCCCAGCCGGCTGGCGACCTTGTGCCGCAGCCCGCCGTCGATCTTGCGCCCGGTCAGCGCGGCCTGCCGGCGAGCCTCGGGGGACAGGTCGGTAACGGGCGCTTCGGGGTCCGGCTCGCCGCTGACCGGCTCACCAAGGTCCGGCTCGCCAACAACCCGCTGGCCGACCGCCTCGTCCTCGATGATGCCAGGAGCCATCGCGCGGCGCTTCTACCAGCCGCGCAAGCGATGTCGAGCGAAGGCTAGGCCGGTTTCAACTCCGCCACATTTCATGAGGAATGGCAACGCGATCAGACGCCCAGCTCGCGGCGGACCTGGGCGGCATCGCGCCAACCGTCGAGCCGCGCAGCCAGCTCGGCCAGGTCGGCGGGCTCGGCCGGCAGCTGAATCGCGAGCGCCACCAGCTGATCGCCGCGCGTGCCATCCTTGCGCGAGAAGCCGCGGCCCTTGAGCCGCAGCACCTTGCCCGAGCCGGTGCCCGGCGCGATGGTGAGCATCACCGGCCCATCCACCGTGGGCGCCCGCACCTTGGCGCCGGCCACCGCCTCGTCGAGCGTGATCGGCAGTTCGAGCCGCACGTCGTCGCCATCGCGGGTGAAGAAGGCGTGCGGCTGGATCTCGATCTTGACCAGTGCATCACCGGCGCCGGCAGGGCCGGGCTCGCCCTTGCCCTTGAGCCGCATCTGGGTGCCGTCGGTAACGCCGGCGGGCAGCTTGAGGTCGATCGTGGAACCGTCGCTCAGGGTGATGCGCTGGTCGCGGCGGGTGGCGGCATCGATGAAGGTGACCTGCAGCCGATAGCCGGCATCGGCGCCCTTGCGGGGCTGCTGGCCGGCGAAATTGGCGCCGGCTCCGGCCCCCATGCCGGTGTTCCCGCCGGCCCCCATACCGGCGAACCCCCGCGCGCCGCCGCCGCGGCCGAACAGGCCTTCGAACAGGTCGCCCAGGTCGACCTCCTCACCGCCCGGGAAGCCGTCGAAATCGCGCGCCCCCGCGCTGCGCGGGCCGCCGGCCGAGCGGTACTGCCCGCCGCCAAAGCCGCCTCCCCCGCCGAACCCGCCGCCGCCAAAACCGCCGAACGGGCTGGCCGGGTTGCCCTCGCCGTCGATCTCGCCGCGGTCGAACTGGGCGCGCTTGTCCCGGTCGGACAGCAGGTCGTAGGCCCGCGCGGCCTGGGAGAACCGCTCGGTGGCCTTGGGGTTGTCCTGGTTGCGATCGGGATGCAGCTCCTTGGCAAGCTTGCGATAAGCGGACTTGATGTCCTTCTCGCTCGCCGAGCGGTCGACGCCAAGGATGGAATACGGATCGGCCATGGTGTGTTAGCTAGGTAATGCAATGAAGCGAGGCAAGCGCGCTCTTCTCGGGCGGCGGCGGCGCGGCTAGGGGTGGGCGATGGATGAACCGCGCGATGCCCCGCTTGATGCCCAGCACCACGCGCTCCCCGACCGCGCCCCGATGGCGCTGTTCGACGCCTGGCTGGCCGCGGCGCGGGAGCGTGAGCCCAACGATCCCGAGGCCATGGCGCTGGCCACCGCGACACTCGGTGGCTTGCCGTCGGTCCGCATGGTGCTCCTGAAGGGCCACGGGGTCGATGCCGGGGGAGTGGCCGGGTTCACCTTTTATACCAATGCGCACAGCCGCAAGGGCGGCGAGATCCGCGCCAACGGGCAGGCCGCGCTGCTGTTCCACTGGAAGAGCCTCCGGCGCCAGGTGCGGATCGAGGGCGCCCTGACCCAGGTGAGCGAAGGCGAGGCCGACGCCTATTTCCACTCGCGCGCGCGCGCCTCGCAGATCGGCTCGGCGGCGAGCGACCAGTCGCGCCCGCTCGATCTGCGCGCGACCTATCTGGCGCGGGTGGCGGCGCTGGAGGAAGAGTTCGCCGGCCTCGAGCGCATTCCCCGGCCGCCGCATTGGACCGGCTTTCGCCTGGCGGCGGCGCGGATCGAGTTCTGGATCGATCGCCCGTACCGGCTGCACGAGCGGCGCCTGTTCGTGCGCGATGCGGCGGCGGCGGGCGGCTGGTCGTCCACGCTGCTCTATCCGTGACCCAGGTTCGGCCGTGAGGTCGGCTCTGCCATGAGCCGGGCGGCAACCAGCGGGATGGATGCGCCGATGCGCCGGCGGCTGGCCACCCGGGCGGCGGCGGCCTCGATCCTGGTTGCGGTGCTGCTGGTCTCGCTGAAGACCTGGGCCGCGTGGCGCTCGGGTTCGGTGGCGCTGCTCGGCAGCCTGGCAGACAGCGCGCTCGACCTGGTCGCCAGCCTGGCGACGCTCGCCGGGGTGATCGTCGCCGCCCGCCCGGCCGACGACAACCACCGCTTCGGCCACGGCAAGGCCGAAGCGCTGGCGGCGATGGTGCAGGTGGTGCTGATCGCGCTGTCCGCGGTGGGGATCGCCTGGCGCGCGATCTCCCAGTGGCTCGACGGCGCGCAGGTGGCGGCGGCGGGCGAGGGCATCGCGGTCTCCTGCCTCGCGATCGCGGCCACCTTGGCGCTGCTCGCCTGGCAGCGCCACGTCATCGCCCGCACCGGCTCGGTGGCGATCCGGGCCGACAATGTGCATTACCAGTCGGACCTGCTGCTCAACCTGGCGGTGATCATCGCCCTGGTGCTGGGCCGCTGGGCCGGGATCGGCTGGGCCGACCCGCTGTTCGGCCTGGCGATCGCCGGCTGGCTGGCCCGCGGCGCCTGGCGCGCTGGGGGGGAGGCGGTCGGTCTGCTGATGGACCGCGAATGGCCCGAGGAGAAGCGCCGCGCCTTCGTCGAGCGGACCGCGCGCCACCCCGAGCTCAGCCGCATGCACGATCTGCGCACCCGCAGCACGGGCACCAGCGATCTCGCCCAGTTCCACGTCGATCTGCCCGCCGGCATGACCGTGCGCGAGGCGCACGATATTGTCGAGCGGGTCGAGAACGACCTGACCGGCGCCTTTCCCGGGACCGAGATCTTCATCCACATCGACCCGGAGGGCCATCTCGACGAGCCCGGCAACGCCCGGGTCGAAGCCAGCGAGTTCGCCCGGCTGGCCCAGCCCAGCGCAAAGGACGCCCGATGACCCGCCTGTCGCTCCCCTACTGGCACGTCGATGCCTTCGCCGCGCGCATCTTCGGCGGCAACCAGGCGGCGGTGATGCCGTTGCCCGAATGGCTGCCCGATGCGGTGCTCACCGCCATCGCGGCGGAGAACATGTTCGCCGAGACCGCCTTCCTGCTCCCCGACCCGAGCGGCGCGGCCGATTACGAACTGCGCTGGTTCACGCCCACGGTGGAGGTAGCCATGTGCGGCCATGCGACGCTGGCGAGCGGCCACGTGCTGCTGGGGCAGGACCGTGCGCGGGACCAGGTGACCTTCCGCACCCGCCGGTCGGGCGTGCTCGCAGTGCGGCGCGCGGCCGATGATCGCTACGAGCTGGACCTGCCGGTGACGCGGGTCGCGCCGCGCGACAACCCGGCCCTGCTCGCCGCCCTGGGGACCGATGGAGCGGTGTTCGAAGCGGTCTCGGGCGCGGAGCGGACGGCCATCGTCCTGCTCCACGACGAGGCGGCGGTCCGCGCGCTCGCGCCCGACATGCGCGCGCTGGCGGC
Source organism: Erythrobacteraceae bacterium (assembly GCA_031399025.1). Classification (GTDB taxonomy): domain Bacteria; phylum Pseudomonadota; class Alphaproteobacteria; order Sphingomonadales; family Sphingomonadaceae; genus CBDBZL01. Next base: position 37,214 of record JANNOJ010000039.1, read on the forward strand.
CATCGACCTGCTGGCGATCTGCACCGCGCCGGGCGCAGGGTCGGGCGATGGCCCTGACATCGTCAGCCGGGTGTTCGCGCCGGCCTGGGGGATCGACGAGGATCCGGTGACCGGCGCCGCCCACGCCGCGCTCACCCCGTTCTGGGCCGCACGGCTCGGGCGCGACCGCTTCTTCGCGCATCAGGCTTCGGCCCGCGGGGGCGATGTGGCGTGCCGGCTCATCCAAGACGAGCGGGGCGGGCGGGCGGTGCTCGGCGGCGGCTGCGTGACCGTGGTGGAGGGGCGGTTCTTGCTCGACGCCTGAGGCTCAGAGCGCCGAGGCCGGCTGCGTGGCGGCGATCCAGCCGCCGCCGACCACCCGCTCGCCGGCATAAAGCACCGCGGCCTGGCCGGGCGCGACGCCATATTCGGGCGCGGCGAAGCGCAGGGTGGCGGCAGCGCCGTCGCCGAGCAGCCCCGCCAGCGTCACCCGCACCGGGCGCGCCATCGAGCGCACCTTGGCGGTGAGCGGCGCGGCCGGTTCGGTTCGCGGCGGCGGGCCGATGCGGTTGGTGCCGGTGAGCGTGGCCGCGCTCACCGCCAGCATCCGCCGCGGGCCGACGCGGACCTCGGCGGCGGCCGCGTCGAGCGCCACCACGTAGAGCGGCTCGTCCTGGCCGCCGATCTGCAGGCCGCGCCGCTGGCCCACGGTGAAGTGGATCACCCCGCGGTGCTGGCCCAGCTCCACCCCGCTCGCCGCATGGACGATCGGGCCGGGCCGCGCGCCGGCCGGTCGCAGCGCCGCGACGACCCTGGCGTAATCGCCGTCGGGCACGAAGCAGATGTCCTGGCTGTCGGGCTTGAGCGCCACCGCCAGGCCCAGTGCCTGGGCGATCTGGCGCACCGCCGGCTTGGGCAGCCCGCCGAGTGGGAAGCGCAAATAGTCGAGCTGCTCGGCGGTGGTGGCGAACAGGAAATAGGACTGGTCGCGCGCCGGATCGAGCGCGCGATGGAGCTCGGGGCCGGCGCGGCCGGCCACCCGGCGCACGTAATGGCCGGTGGCGAGGCAATCGGCGCCCAGTTCGCGGGCCATGCGCAGCAGGTCGGTGAACTTGGGGCCCATGTTGCACGCGATGCACGGGATCGGCGTGCGGCCGGCGAGGTAATCGTCGGCGAAGCGCTCGACCACGTCGGTGCGGAACGCGCTCTCGTGGTCGAACACGTAATGGGCAATGCCCAGCCGGTCGGCCACCGTGCGCGCGTCGCGGATGTCGGCGCCCGCGCAGCAGGCGCCCTTGCGGGCCGTCGCCGCGCCATGATCGTAGAGCTGCAGGGTGATGCCGATCACCTCCGCCCCGCTGGCGGCGGCGAGCGCGGCGACCACCGAGCTGTCCACCCCGCCCGACATCGCCACCACGATCCGCGACGCGCCGGCCGGGCGCGGCAGGTCGAACAGCGCGGCCGGATCGGGCGCGAGCCCGGTGGGCAGCGCCGAACGGGCCGGGGGAGCGAGGGAGGCAGGCGCATTCATGTCCGCCGCGCATACACGCGCAGTGCATCCAGTACCACCGGCGCGAGCGGATCGGGCCGGCGCGCGAAGCCATCAACGCTGCCAATCGTGCCATCTTCACCTGATTTTAGGCGGTGGTGCGGCAAAGGGGTCATGTGGAAACCAAATCAAGTCCGCCCCGCGCCCTGCTCGCTGGTGCCTGCGGCCCTGGCCGCGGCCCCCCGTCAAATCGGGGCGGGTGCGGCGCGTTAACCATGATCGTTGGCCGGATCGCAACTTTCCTCGTGTCACTTATCGAACTGCCAAAGGGCGCGCCGGTCGCCGGCCCGCTCAGCTTGGCGAGCCGAGGGTACCGATGAACATCAAGCCTGAACTCAGCCGCAAGGCCACTGGCCGGCCCAAGCCGGACACCAAGCCCAAGCAGGTGATCGGCCCGCTCGGCGAGCCGCTGACGATCGCCGATCTTCCCTCGCCCCATACCCGGCGCTGGGTGGTCCGCCGCAAGGCCGAGGTGGTCGCAGCGGTGAATGGTGGCTTGCTGACGATCGACGAGGTGCTCGAGCGCTACACGCTCACGCTCGAGGAATTCGCCAGTTGGCAGCGCGCGGTCGAGCGCTCGGGGATGCAGGGCCTGCGCGTGACCCGCATCCAGCACTATCGCGAACTCTATCAGCGCCAGCAACGATACTGATGGATTATGGGCGGTGATCCCGAGGGGCGCCGATGCGCCCGCGGGCGGGATTTCGTTCGGAGCATGGCGCAACGAGAGCTCGGGGTGCGAAAAGGGGCGGCGCACGATGCGTCGAGGGTCACCAATTACCGGAGTTTGCGTTCGCGGCCGGGGTTGAAATGGCCGACCAGATTGCGTGCAAGAGCGACATGTTTGCCGACAAGCTCGCCAACGTCAGGGATCGATACGAAGTTCGCTTCTGATGCCGCTCGGCGCTGACGACCGTTTTGCGCCCTCATCCCGGTCATTCGCCCAATCGCCTGCGGCCCCCGAAAGCGGTCATCGCCGCCACTTCGATAATGGCAAGCTTCGCCGATCCTTGGGCGGCCTGTGCATCTCGCAAAAGGGGTCGGAAACGGACGCTACTATAACTTTCTTTATCGCCGGCCACGATGCCGCGGACCGGCAACGTCCATTCTGCTCATCGATGACCGTGTATGGAATGAATGACCCCGCGAGGCGATGCCACGCTGCAGACGTGGTCAAGCGCAACGGGGGCGATGGCGCTGTGTGCCGACCGAATGCTCACATCAAGGCGATCGCATTAGCAAACCGTTTGTGATTGCGAATGAGTTGCATTATCGCACCGTGAATCCTTCGCAATCATGGGTTCCCATGCAATCGCACCTTTTCCGTTCTGTCGCCCTCGGCTCGCTCTTTGCCGCCCTCTCCACGCCTGCCTTCGCGCAGATCGATGCCGCTAATGATGATGGCGAGCGCGATAGCGCTCAAGCGGGGACGTGGGAGGACACCACCATCATCGTGACCGCCACTCGCTCGGGCACGGAACTCGAGAATCTGCCGGTTTCGGTCTCGGTGGTGAGCGAGGAAGAGCTGCAGGAGCAGTTGCGTCAGAACCGCAACATCCTCGGCGCGCTCGAGCTTACGGTCCCGGGTCTCAGCATCCAGTCTCGCGAGGATCGCACCTCTTGCGGCAGCCAGATCCGCGGCCGGACCGCATCGTTCCAGATCAACGGCGTGCCGGTGAACGAGGATTTGCGCCCCGGATCGTGCACCGCGCCCTTTGCGCTCAGCCCGTTCGCGGTCGAAAGCGTCGAGGTCGTGCGCGGTGGCACCGCGCTTTACGGGGCCGGCGCGCCGGGCGGGATCATAAATCTCATCACCCGGCGCGCCAAGGGACGCGATCTCGAGCTCGATTTCACCGCCCAGACGAGCTTCAATACCGAAATCGCTGAGGATACCTTCACCACCGACCTTTATCTCGGGGCGGGGCAGGATCTTGGCGCGTTCGACTATTATCTCGGCGCGGGATACACCGACGCCGGTCTCGACCGCAGCGGCAACGGCAATCCGGTGCTAAGCAGCGAGTTCGAGGCGATCGATCTCGTCGGGTCCTTCGGGCTCGACGTGGGCCAGGCGCGCATCGCCTTCACCGGCACCTTCCACGACGAGGACAAGGGCCGCGACTTCTATCCCGAAGGAGCATTCCTTCCCGGTAGCACCGAGGTGGCCAGCGTAATCGAGGTTGCCCCGCACCCTCAGGTGGACGAGGCCGGCGATCGCAGTGTTACCGCGATTTTGAGCGCCAATCATCCCGATCTGTTGGCCCACGACGTCGCGATTTCGCTGTTCCACCAGTCGCAGGAGATCATCCAGCGGGACAATTTCTACGACGTGTCCTTCGGCGGCGACGACTTCTTTGCGTCGAACCGTGAAAACTCGCGCACGGGCGTGCGCAGCACTCTGGTGCGCTCCTACGATGTCGGCCTCGGCGGTTTGAAGACGAGCTACGGGCTCGATTTCACCCGCAACGATTTCCACCGCTTCATCGTCGATCCGGCAGGTGAGGACACGATCACGGGCTACATCACGCCGGCCTTCTACCTGGAAACGCTGGCACCCTTTGCCCAGCTCGAGTTCGCCACCGGCAATGTGACATTGACGGGCGGCGTGCGGCACGAATGGTATTCGGGCGCGATCGAGGAGGAGGGCTTTGATCCCTCGCTGTCCCAGGCAGCGACGCCGGGGGATTTCGCCAACAGCGAACTGACCTTATGGAATGCGGGTGCGATCTACCAGCTTTCCGACACGGTGCAGGTCTACACCGGTTTCAGCCAGGGCGCCGAGCTGTCCCAACTCGGTCGCGCCGCGCGCGGGGCAACCGATCCCGGCACGATCTCGAACGAACCGGCGACCTCGGACCAATACGAACTGGGCCTACGCGGCAATACGGGCGGCCTCAGCTTCGGCCTGGCCACCTATCATGCCCAGTCGGACTCGTCCTCGCAGATCCAGCCCGATCCGAGTTGCGCCGGCCAGACCTTCTGTCCGCTGATCCCGCTGCGCATTCCCGAGCGTGCCTGGGGCATCGAAGCCGAAGCGCAGTGGCAGGTCCTCCAGAACCTCCAGTTGGCCGGAGTCCTCACGCTCCAGCGTGGCGAGGTGTTCGACGAGGCGAGCAACGAATGGATCAGCTTCTCGACCGACCGCGCGGTGCCTTTGCGGATCACCGGGCGGGCCGATTGGACGCCGCTGGAGAACCTCGAACTCGGCTTCCAACTGACCCACTACGGCGCATCGAGCTTCTTCACCCCGACCCAGCAGGCGATCGGGTTCGTCGACAGCGATGCGGTGACCCTGGCTGCTGCGAATATCGCTTACGACTTCGGCCGGGTGCGGATCTTTGCGGCCGCGGACAATCTGTTCGACGCGGTCTACGTCAATCCGGCCTCCCAGGGGGACGGGTTAGATTTCTTCAGTTACGAAGCGCCGGGTCGGCGCGTGACAGTGGGTATCAGTGGACGTTTCTGAGCGCCTTCTCGACCAGCCGGGCCGCGCCGGGGTTCCGGCTTCGACAGGGCGCGCGAAATCGTTCCCGCGCGCCCCGCGGCGCAAGCCGAGACCGCTGGCCTTCTGGCTCCACAATTTGTTCGGCCTCAAGCTCAGCCTGTTCATGGCCTTCGTGTGCCTGACCGGCACGATTGCCACCGTCGCGCACGAGATCGAGTGGCTCTACAAGCCCGAGATTCGCGCGAGCGCATTCGACCCCGGAAGCGAGGATTGGGGCGCGATGTGGGCTGCGGCCGAGCGTGCCTTCCCCGAAGCTCAGCTGACCGGAATCGGGACCTATGATCGCTCGAGTTCGAGCTATTTCGCCACGAGCGTCAACGCCCAGGACGCCGCCGGCCAAAGCTTCACGATTTATGTCGATCCCGGAACCGGCGGGGTGACAGGCCACGAATATGGCCGCAGCCTGCAAGACGTGATGCGCGGTTTGCATTACTACCTGTTCATCCCGGGCGAAGTCGGCTTTTACCTCGTCACCGCCCTCGGATTTGTCCTGCTCGGCTCGCTCGTGACAGGCCTGATGGTCTACAAGAAGTTCTGGCGGGGCCTTTTCAAGAAGCCACGCTTCGATCGAGACCTCAGGACCCTGCTTGGCGACTTTCACCGGCTTGCGGGACTGTGGTCGATCTGGTTCGTGGCGGTCATCTCGCTGACGTCGATCTACTATCTCTTCGAGCGCGCGGGCCTCGACTGGAACAGCGAGGTGCCCGGCGTGCCCGAGGCGCACTTCATCCAGACTGCTGATGCCGCCGAAGTGGCGCGCTGGAGCGAGCTTGCTCGGCAGGCCAAGCCGGGCTTTGCGATCACCGCGATTTACTTGCCCTATTCCGCTGGCGAACCGGTGACGGTGCAGGGACACTGGCAGGCTGCACTCGTGCGCGAGCGCGCCGACGCAGTGTTCATTGATCCCGTGACCGGCCGGATCGTCGGCCAGCGCATCGCGCATGCAATGGCTGCGGGAGAGCGGATCGTGCACACCGTCGATCCGCTTCATTTTGGGACCTTCGGCGGGCTGGCGACGCGCCTTCTGTGGGCAATTTTCGGCCTCGCCCTGACCGGGCTCGCCGCCAGCGGGGCCTATATCTACGCCAAACGCACCGGCGAAGTGATCGGCGGCACTCGTCCCTTGGCTCTTCTTGACTATCTGGGTGCCTGGAAGTGGCCCAGCGTGATCCTGGTCACGCTCGTTCCGGCTATCGCCGTAAGCGTGGTCTAGCGGCCGCGGGTCACGCGGCGCGGGCGAGCGGCGGCGTGACGGGTTGCCAGTTCCACGGCATGAGCTCGTCCCAGCGCGCGGCGGGCCAGCCGCTCGCGAGCTTGGCGAGCACGTCGGCGATGTAGGCCTGGGGCTCGACTCTGTTCGCCTTGGCTGTCTCGATCACCGTGTAGAGCGCGGCGGCGCGTTCGCCGCCCGCGAGCGAGCCCGCGAACAGCCAGTTGCGTCTGCCCACGGCCACGCCGCGCAACGCTCGCTCCGCGACCCCGTTGTCGATCTCGAGCCGACCGTCGTCGAGGTACCGGGTTAGCGCCGGCCAGAGCTTGACGCCGTAGCGGAGCGCCTTGGCCATCTCCGACCTGGGCGAGAGCTTGCGCAACGCGTCGTCGATGACGGCGCGCAAGGCGTTGACCGCGGGCCTGCCACGTTCCTGTCGAGCTCGGGCGCGGACATCGGGCGGCTTGCCGCGGACGCTCGCCTCGACCGCGTACAGCGCGCCGATCCGGTCGAGCAGATCGGTGGTGAGCGCGGTCGGCTGGCCGCGATGCTCATCGAAGATGCCGCGCCTGAAGTGCGCCCAACACGCGACCTCGATCACGCGACCGGTCCCAAACAGCTTCTTGTAACCGGCATAGGCGTCGGCCTGGAGGTGACCGGAGAACTCCGCCAGCTCGCGCTGCGGATGGACGCCACTGCGGTCGGGCGTAAACCGATACCAGACCAGCGGCGGGTTGGTGCTGGCGCATCCACGGTCGTCGACCGCGTACACCCAAAGCCTGCCCTGCGCGGTCGTGCCGCGTCCGGGATCGAGCACCGGCACGGGTGTGTCGTCGGTATGGAGCTTGCCCGCCTTCAGGCCTTGCTCGCGGATGCGGCTGACGATCGGGTCGAGCAGCGCGGCCGCCTGGCCGGTCCAGCCGGCAAGGGTCGAGCGGTCGAGCTCGACGCCCTGCGCCGTCATCATCTCCGCCTGGCGGTAGAGGGGCAGGTGGTGATCGAACTTGGCGACAACCACATGCGCAAGGGTGGCGAACGTCGCCCGGCCCTTGGCGATCGCCTTTACCGGCGCGGGAGCCTGCACGATGCGCTCGCAGGAGCGGCAGCTGTACTTGGGGCGGACGTGGCGCACGACACGCCAGCTTACCGGAACGACATCGAGCAGCTCGTCGGCATCGCGGCCGAGCGGGCGGAGCACGCCGCCGCAGGACGGGCATGCGCAGGAGCCCGTCGCCGGCTCGTGGACGACCTCCTCGCGCGGCAGGTGTGGCGGGAACGCGCGCACCGGAGGCGGCCGCTCGGGTGACAGCGGCATGACCCTGTCTGGGGCGGCTGCGACCGCCTCGGTCTCCAGCTCCTCCAGCGTCAGCTCCAGCTGCTCGATCTGCCGGTTGAGCTTCTCGGAGGAGTGCCCGAACTGCATGTGCCGCAGCTTGGCGAGCTGCGCGCGGAGCGTCTGGATCAGCAGATCGCGGCTGTGAAGCTGCGCCCGGGCGTCGGCGAGAGCGGCGTCGCGCTCGACGAGCAGCGCCTCCAAGGCGGCGATCCGCTGGTCCCGATCAGGGGTGGAGAGACCCGCATCCGACACGCTCAGCGTATAGCGGATCGGGCCCGTGCAGGCCAGCAGAACTGCAGTAATCCGCCCTTAATCAGCCCGCGAGCGACGGCCTCCATGCCCGTTCCGGCCGTCGCCAGTCGATGCCTTCCAAGAGCATCGAGAGCTGGGCCGGGCTCAACGTGACCGTCCCGGTCGCGGTCACCGGCCAGACGAACCGGCCCCGGTCCATGCGCTTCGAGAACAGGCACAAGCCCTGCCCATCGTACCAGAGCAGCTTGACCAGATCACCGCGCTTGCCCCGGAACGCGAACATCGCACCGGTGTGCGGATCCTCCTTCAGGACCTGCTGCACCAGCACCGCGAGGCCGTCGAAGCCCTTGCGCATATCCGTCGCGCCGCACGCCAGCCACACCCGCGTCGAGCCCTGGCCGGCAAAGCCGGGCAACGGTGACGCGCTCACCGCGCGAGCACGCCCAGCACCCGCGACAGCGCCTCAGCGTCGACGGTCGCGTCAACACTCAGCCGTACGCCCGACGGCAGCTCGATCCCGATCCGACCTGGCGGATCGGCATAAACTGACGGGCATGGCGCAACCGGCACCGGCGGATGATCCATCACGCGCACCTCGGCGAAACTGGGAGGCGCTTCCACCATCGGTCCGAGCAGCGCCGGGCGCGGCGTGCTCGCCAGCTCGCCCGACATCGCCTGACGACGCCAGGTGTATAGCAACCCACTGGACACCTCGTGACGTTCGATCGACGCCCGCACCGAGCCGCGCGGGCCGAATGCATCACGCAGCATCGCCAGCTTCTGCTCCACCGTCCACGCACGCCGCCCCGATACCCGCGCCACCACCTCGATCCGACTACTCATACGATCGCTCGTATGACTACTCCCAACCTCAACGACCTCGTCATCCACGCCGGCGCTCCGCCCCAAAAGCGTAGAGCATCGCGGCACGCGCAATCAGCGCAAGGCGGCCGTCAGACCACGCTTACCTATCGCCTTCATGTTCTGGTGATGATGGGAGGCGAAAGGGCGAGCTCGGTCAGCGGTCGTCTCAGGAGCAAAAGAGATGCGCCACGAAGCCCGAGCCTGAAGTGATCTCTACCATCGGTGAGTAATCGACCGCTGCCAGTTCCGGAGGCCGAATGGCTCCTTTCCGGGCCCGAGCTGCCAGAAGCAGACAGTCTCCTGGCGGCCCAAAAGCCGACGGCGCACTTCACCGATAGCCTAAGGATGTGCCGCCAGTCACTTCATCTGCTGACACAGCATGATGGCCGGTCAGGTTTGATGGCGCTATGTGCTTGATTTAGATGGTTGCGGGGGTTGGATTTGAACCAACGACCTTCAGGTTATGAGCCTGACGAGCTACCGGACTGCTCCACCCCGCGGCACCAATTCGCCGTCCATCGCCGAGGGCGCGTGAGCGCTTCAGGCGATCCGCCGGCCGAGCTCGCCGGTGGCAATCCGTCCACCGCCCGGTGGCGCAAAGACGACAAGAGGGCCGCCCCCTGTTCGGTTCGGCCCTCGACGTATGAATGGGTTTCCTCTTGCTTCCCGCCGGCGGCAATGCCTGGCGGCGTCCTACTCTTCCAGTGCTTGAGCACTAGTACCATCGGCGCTGCCTGGTTTCACGGCCGAGTTCGAGATGGGATCGGGTGGGGCACAGACGCTATGACCACCAAGCAATGCAGCCGGCGGGCGGCAAGAGGGTTTAAATCGATGCGATGTCGTCGATCATCCAGCCCGAGCAATCCTCCGGCGACACGGCTCGCAGGCCTGTCGTTGATGGTGGGATCCTTACAAGCGCGAAAAGAACGATTAGGACCGGTTAGCTCCATGCATTGCTGCACTTCCACACCCGGCCTATCAACGTGATGGTCTATCACGGTTCGATGATTGTTAATCTTGAGGGAGGCTTCCCGCTTAGATGCTTTCAGCGGTTATCCCGTCCATACATAGCTACCCTGCTGCACCGCTGGCGCGATGACAGGTACACCAGAGGTATGTTCACCCCGGTCCTCTCGTACTAGGGGCAACTCCTCGCAACAATCGACGCCCACGGCAGATAGGGACCAAACTGTCTCGCGACGTTCTGAACCCAGCTCACGTACCACTTTAATTGGCGAACAGCCAAACCCTTGGGACCTGCTCCAGCCCCAGGATGTGATGAGCCGACATCGAGGTGCCAAA
>JANNOJ010000042.1:0-43388 GCA_031399025.1 Erythrobacteraceae bacterium
CGCCAGCCGCGCGGTCAGCAGCGCCTGCGCGCGCAGCACCGGCAGCATCTGCCGCCCGCCCGCCAGGTGCGGCCCGGGCGCCAGCGTGACCGCCTCGAGCGGGATCCGGGCGAACTCGCTCGATAGCCCGAACAGGTGCGCCGGCGCCGGATACTCCGCCTCCACCCGCGGCGCCAGGCCCGCAAGGTCGAAGGTGAGGCCGCTGGTCAGCACCTCCAGCCATCGCTCCGCCGACGCGGAAGCGCTGGAGCCTGCGTCTTCTTCGGGATCAAAGCTGACAAGAAACGACGTATCGGCCGCAGCGAGTGCGCGTATTTGGCGGGCGCCGGGGCGGTCTCCTGGCGCGAACAGGAGCGACGCGGCCGGAAAGTGGGCGCCCCTGCGGGTCGAGCGGGCGAAGGTGACGCGCTTGTCGGCGGCGGCGGGAGTTCGCTCGATCGAGCCGAAGTTCTGCACCATATCCAGCGCTCGCAGCGCCTTGGAGGGAGGCAGGTAGGCCGAGTTACCGGCGAAATTGTCAAGCGCGACACCGTGAGGCCCGCTCGGGCCGGACCTCCCTTCGGCATCGCCGTGAGCTGGATGTTTACTCGGCCGATGATCGGTGTCGCACCGATCTTCGATCTGGCGGGCAAGCAACTCGGGCACCCGTGGTCCCCCTTAAGACACCGGCGACCGAGCGCCCCAAGGCAGCCTGACGAGCCGCTTGCGCCGACCCTGTTACGAAAGCGGTAGCTAATCGAGGGTAGCTGGCCGATATACCGCTCGCTGGTATATGGGTGCGGGCCTTGGGGCAGGCTCCCAGGGAACCTGCAAGGCGCTTGGCGCGAAGCGGCACTCGATCAATGCCGGGATGAGTACCGCCGCCGCCAATCGCGATATGGTCCGACCACCGCCTGCCTGCGCAGGTGAAAGAATGTGCCCAATCCCAGCGCCGCTAGTTGGCCAAACAGTGGCAATTGGGTGACAGCCCAGTAAGCGACCTGCATTCCGCCTTTGCTTCCCCAGACCGCCAGGCTGCCGGCAACCGCCACCATTTGGGTGGCGGCAGAGAAGATTGGCCACAATCGATTGGCGCTCAGGGCCAGACCAAGGAGCAGCCCGAGCTCTGCCAGGTCGATCAGGAGCCTGCTGCTGCTGAAGGTGGAAAAATCCCACCCGCCAACCCACTCGCGGACGATAAGGTCGATGCAGATACTGAGCGCGACGATCGTGGCGCCGAGCTTTTCCGGCTTGCCGCCGCGCCAGCCGGCAAAGCAGACGACACCGATCGAGAGGCCGAGAACAAGGATGACGTCGACGGGCAAACTCCAGGCCGCGGCTACGAGCGCGCCTTCAGGCGGCCGCCTTGTCGTCGAGTTGCGCTGTTCGCATGGGCGCGTTCTTGGGGCACCCCTCGTAGCCCAGGACGTCTTGCTGGATCTTCAACAAGGAAGAGTGCACGCGCGCCAATTCACCCCCGGCGGAAAGCAGCGTGAGCTGCGATTTGGATAGACGCAGCAACGCCTCATGACCGGTGAACGGATCGGCACCGGTATCCTGGCGCGCTCTGATCAGGGTAGACAACAATGCACTCTGCTTGAGAAGGGCTTCGTCGACAGCGAGTTCCGCCTCGCGCAATTCACGCGAAATCCGCAGCCTCGCTACACTGTGCGACATCGGCATATCTCAGTCTCCAAATCTGACGCCGGCCATGGCTGGCGATGGGTGACCCGAGATGGAAGGAGCGATCACGATAGCATGGCGTTGAGCTGGTTGAAGATAGCGAACAAGCCAAGGATCGTCACGACGAGCAAGAGTGCCGTCGCAACTATCGCCCCCAATCTCCACAACCCACCTGATCTTCCTTCGAACACCTCAGGCCCGACTCGATAATCGAAATCGCCAGTTGTAGGACAGGGGGTTTCTTCGACAGCTGGATTGGCCGACGGCACGAGTGTCTTAACCTGCGACTCGGGATGGCGTATCGCATCCGCGTCGGGGGCGTCAGTCGACCAATGTGGGTCACTCTCATCCTCTGTTTCCACCAGCTCGGCTTGCGAAAAAGCGGAAAGATCCGGGGACGATTGGCCGGGTGTTCTCCGCATTACTCGGTAGCGCGCCGCAAGCTCGTTGCGGGAGGCAACACCCAGTTTGGCGCGAGCAAGGGAGATTCGCTGGTCTACGGTATAAGGTGAGATCCCGAGTGCGCGTGCGATCTCCTTGGAAGTTTTGTGTTCAATCAAAAGATCCAGCACGTGGCATTGTTTCTCGGTAAAGATGTCCTTGTCATCCTTTTCTCCAGCGGATGCATAAGGTTTCATCTATGCGCCCTCATTGAACCCCTTTGCACTGACATGAAGCGCGCTGTGCCGAGCAGTTGAGTTGCCCCGGTAGTTCCTTTGGCCAATCGCCCGATTGCCAATTTGCATGTCGGGGCGAGTTGTAGACGATAGACCGGGCGTCGCAAAGCCGGTGGCGATTGAACCCGCGCCGGGTTCGCCGGGGCTCCGACTTCGGAGAAGGTCGAGCCTGGATGAGCAGGACGACGGACAAGTATGCCGGAGGTGCGCGAGCGAGCGATCCGCATGGTGCTCGATCACGCGCGGGTTCACGCATCGCGCTGCGCGGCCGTGGTATCGATCGCGTCGCCCGCTGCACCGTAGCCAGGCTGATGAAGGCGATGGGGCTTGGTGGCGCTGTGCGCGGCGAGCCGGTCACAACCACGATCAGCGACAAAGCGGCGCCTGGTCCGCTCGACCGGGTGAATCGCCAGTTTCAGGTGCCGGCGCTGGACACGCTCTGGGTGTCGGATTTCACCCCGGCCTCGCCTGAGCAAGCTCTACGTCGCCACCTGGACCGGGTTCGTCTAGGTCGCTCTTCTGATCGACGCCTTGCCGCAACGGACTGGGCAGTCGGGTGGAGGCAGCCGGGATCGGGGACCGGACCAGGACTGCCGCCGCCAGGGCGATGAGGCGGCGAAGGCAAAAGTGGCGCGCGACCCCCTGCCGCGAAGGCCACGAGCGTCAGGACATAGATGCGCCGACCATCCCGTGCTCCTTCATATGCGCGCGCCGGGGATGAGGGTTTGAGGAGCGCGGCAATGCCGACCACACCGGCCGCCGCGGTTGCCGGCGTGCCGCCTGCGCGATCATGTACGCCATCTCGAACGCGATCATGTACGCCATCTCGAACGCGGCGCTGATCGCCGACAGGGCGGCGCTGCCGACGATCATCGAGCATGGCCCGCCACTCGGCGCTCAGGAGGTGAACGACGAGGGCGAGCGTCGCGAAATGCAGCGCCACCGACAGCTCGAACTTGATCGGCTTGTCCCAGACATTCGCGCCGTCGAGGGTGCGCCGATCGAGGCGCCGGACGACGAGGGTCACGGCGAACATGGCGATCAACGCGATCGTGCTCGCCCACCAGATCAGCTCGGCTGGGCCGAGCGCCGTCATCGACCGGCGCGATGCGCGCCGCGGCGGCGATCCGCATCCCGCGGCACGCGGCTCATGGCGTCCATCCGCCGCCCAGGGCCCTGAAAGCCGCGATCGCCGCGCGGGCGGCCTCGGTGTCGGCCTGGAGCGTCCGGTCGCGGGTGGAAAGCAGGCGGGCGTCGGCGTCGATCACCTCGATCAGGCTGACCTGGCCGGCGCGCCAGGCAGCGTCGGCGGAGGCGCGCGCGCGTGCCAGCGCGGCCTCGCCAGTACGCAGCGCGCGCACCTGCTCCTCGCGGCGCACCACCGTTAAGAGCGCGGTTTCGACATCGGCGGTGGCCTGCAACAGGCTCTGGCGATAGGCGGCCAGGGCTTCGGCGCGCGCGCCGCGTGCGGCGGCGACCTGGGCGTCGATCTGCCCGAAGTCGAACAGCCGCCAGCGCAGGCCCGCGGCGGCCTGCGGCTGAAAGGCGGCGCGCGACAGCAGCGATCCGGCGTCGGTCGATTCGAAGCCGAGCAAGCCGGAGAGCGACAGCTTCGGATAATATTCGGCGATCTCCACGCCGATGCGCGCATCGGCAGCGGCGAGCCGCCGCTCGGCCGCGATCAGGTCCGGCCGCCGTCGAACCAGCGCCGCGGGTCCGCCGGCGGCTGCGATCCCCGGCGCGGCCGGGATCGGCGCCGCCGCGTCCAGCTCGTCGTGCAACGATCCGGGTTCGACGCCGACCAGCACCGCAAGCCGGTTCATCTGCGCCTCGATCCCCGCGCTCAGCACCGGCACCGCGGCCTCCACGCTCGACAGCGCGCCACGCGCCTGATCGGCCTGGAGGCGGGGCGCGATACCCCGGTTGAAGCGGATGTCCACGAGCGCCACCTGCCGGCGCTGGAGATCGGCCTGCGCGCGCGTCACCGCCAGGCGCGCCTGGAGGCTGCGCAGGAGCACATAAGCGTCGGCCGTCTCCGCCGCGACGGTCAGCCGCACGCCCGCACGCGCCGCTTCGCTGGCCTGAAGCTCGGCCCGCGCGGCCTGGGACCCGCGACGCAAGCCCCCGAACAGGTCGAGCTCCCAACTCGCGCCCGCGCCGACCTCATAGTTTTCCTGGTCACGGTCGTAGCCGGGCAAGGCGCTTTGCACGCGCCCGTCCGGGCTGAGCGTCGACTGGCGCTGAGCCGCAGCCTCGGCAGTCGCCTGCCCGGCCGGGACCAGGGCCGCACCCACCACACGGGCCTGGGCGCGCGCCTGCGTCACCCGCGCTTCGGCTTGCGCCAGGTCCAGGTTCTGGGCCAATGCGCGCTCGACCAGGTCGGACAATTGGCGATCGCCGAACCCGCTCCACCATCGGTCAAGCGCTGGCGCGGGGCTAGCCAACCGCGCCTCGACGCGAGCGGCGTTTCTGAACAACGATGTTTCGGGGGGCGGCGGGCTACTGTAGTCCGGTCCGACGACGCAGGCGGACAAGCCTCCACAAACGATCAGGGTGCAAAAGCCGCCGCGCAACAATGGAGTAACTCCAAATTTGTGTCGAGTGAAGGAATGTCGTATGTGTCACTCCCAGTCAAGGACATGGGATCAGGGATGAACGCGGAGAAGGTGGAGAGCGAGCGTATCGGCCAGCGCGGCCCGATCGAGCACCGGATGCGCGATCAGCTGCTCGAGATCGCCGACCGGCACTTCCGGCATTACGGCTATGACAAGACCACCGTCGCGGACCTCGCGCGGGCAAGCGGCGTGTCGCCCGCCTATGTCTACAAGTTCTTCGAATCGAAACAGGCGATCGGCGAGGCCGTCTGCACCGCCACGCTGGGCCGCATCCTTGCGGCGCTCGACGAGGTGGTCGCCACGCCGACGTCGGCGACAGAACGCCTTCGGAGCATTTACAAGGTCTTGGTCGTCAAGGGCTTCGAGCTGTTCTTCAACGAGCGCAAGCTGCACGACATCGTCGAGGCGGCGATTGCCGAGCATTGGACGTCGGTCGCGGCGTATCGCGGCGCACTGGACGATCTGTTGCGAAGGATCGTGACCGAGGGGCGCGACGCCGGCGAGTTCGAGCGCAAGACGCCGATCGCCGACGTCTACCCCGCGATCGCTTCGACGCTGGTGCCGTTCATCCATCCGACGCTGCTCGCCCAGTCGGAACACGCCAGAGGTGATGCCCAGGCGGCCGCCGATCGTGTAGCGAACCTCGTGCTGCGCAGCTTGGCTCCGTAAACAAGTGATGGTTTGACACATCCGTAACTAAACGCGATAGTGGCGCACCGCTTTCGGGGAGCCATGGTGCGTACAGCCGTCATCGTCAGCCTGGCCGCGACGCTCCTGTGCAGCGGATGCGCGGAGCCCGCCGCCGATCCCCGGACCGAGCCGCCGCTGGTGGCGGTGGTCCGCACCGCCGCCGCACGCGACGGCGAGCAGCGCTTCACCGGCATCGTTCGGGCTCGCGTCGAAAGCGAACTGGGGTTCCGGATCGGCGGCAAGGTGCTTGCGCGCCTGGTCGATCCCGGCGAGGCGGTGCGGCGCGGGCAGCCGTTGATGCGGCTCGACCCCACCGACCTGGCGCTGGATGCCACCGCCCAGCGCTCGAATGTGGCGGCAGCCCGCGCCCGGTCGATCGAGGCCGCGGCGAATTTCGCGCGGCTGAACGGCCTGGTCGAGCAGGGCGCGATTTCGGCGCAAAGCTACGACCAGGCCAAGGCCGCGGCGGACAGCGCCGCCGCCCAACTCGGCGCCGCCCAGGCGCAGGCGCGCGTGGCCGGCAATGCGCGGGCCTATGCCGTGCTCACGGCCGACGCCGACGGCATCGTCCAGGAAACCAACGCCGAGCCCGGCCAGGTCGTGGCGGCGGGTCAGGCGGTGATCCGCCTGGCGCACGCCGGCCCGCGCGAGGCCGAGGTGTCGCTGCCCGAAACCCTGCGTCCGCCACTCGGCGCGCGGGCGACCGCAACGCTCTACGGCAGCGATGGCGCGGCCTTTCCCGCCATCCTGCGTCTGCTGTCCCAGACGGCGGACGCCGCGACGAGGACCTACCCGGCGCGGTTCGTGCTGCAAGGGCGAGGCAGCGCGGCGCCGCTCGGCTCGACCGTGACCGTGGCGCTGGCGAGGCCCGACGCGGCCGGGGCGCTGGAGGTTCCGCTGGGCGCCGTCCATGACGCGGGGCGGGGGCCGGGCGTGTGGATCGTCCAGAACGGCCGGCTGCGCTTCGCCCCCGTCCGGCTGCTGGCGCTGCGCCAAGAGACCGCGCTGGTCGCGGGCCTTGCCCCGGATCAGCCGATCGTGGCGATGGGCGCCAACCGCTTGAGGGCCGGGCAGCGCGTGCGGACGACGCCCCGCATCGCCGCCGAACGCGCGCGATGAGCGGCCTCAACCTCTCGGCGCTGGCCGTGCGCGAGCGCGCGGTGACGCTGTTCATGATCCTCGCGGTCGCCGCCGCCGGTCTCGTCGCCTTCTTCCAACTTGGCCGCGCCGAGGATCCGAGCTTCACCCTGAAGGTCCTGACGGTAACCGCCGTCTGGCCCGGCGCGACCGCCCAGGAGATGCAGGACCTGGTCGCCGAGCCGCTGGAGAAACGCCTGCAGGAGCTCGACCATTACGACCGCGTCGACACCTTCACCCGCCCCGGCGTCGCCAATCTGACCCTGCTGCTCCAGGACACGACGCCGGCCGCAAAGGTGCCCGAAATCTTCTACCAGGCGCGCAAGAAGTTGGGCGACGAAGCGCGCAACCTGCCGGCGGGCGCGCTCGGGCCGTTCGTCAACGACGAGTATTCCGACGTCAGCTTCGCGCTCTACGCCCTCCAGTCCCCCGATCTCCCCCCGCGTCTGCTGGTGCGCGAGGCCGAGCGGCTGCGCCAGCAATTGCTCCAGACGCCCGGCGTGCGCAAGGTCAACATCGTCGGCGAACAGGCCGAACGCATCTTCGTCCGGTTCGACTATGCCCGGCTGGCGACGCTCGGGATCGACGCGCAAGCGATCTTCGACGCCCTGCGGCGTCAGAACGCCGTGGCGCCGTCCGGGTCCGTCCAGACCCAGGGCCCCGAAGCCTTCGTCCGGCTGGACGGCGGCTTCGCGGATCTGCAATCGCTGCGCGACACGCCCGTCACCGCCAACGGGCGGACGGTGTCGCTGGGCGACATCGCCTCGGTCGAGCGCGGCTACGAGGACCCGCCCCAAGCCATGATCCGCAGCGGCGGCGAACCGGCGCTGGTGCTGGGCGTCGTGATGACGCCCGGCTGGAACGGCCTCGAGCTCGGCGCGGCGCTCGATCGCACGACCGAGGCCATCGAGGCGGAGCTGCCCGTCGGCATCAGCTTCAGCAAGATCTCGGACCAGGCGGTCAATATCGAGGAGGCCGTCGGCGAGTTCGGCGTCAAGTTCGTGGTCGCCCTGGCGGTGGTGATCGGCGTCAGTCTGCTCACCCTCGGCTTGCGGGTCGGGATCGTCGTCGCCGCCGCGGTGCCCCTGACGCTGGCGGCGGTGTTCGTGATCATGCTGATCACCGATCGCGCGTTCGACCGCATCACGCTGGGGGCGCTGATCCTCAGCCTGGGGCTGCTCGTTGACGACGCGATCATCGCGATCGAGATGATGGTGGTGAAGATGCAGGAGGGCATGGCGCGCGCGGACGCCGCCGCCTTCGCCTGGACCGTCACCGCGGCGCCGATGCTGGCGGGCACGCTGGTCACGATCATCGGCCTGATGCCGGTCGGCTTCGCCCAGTCGGTGGCGGGCGAGTACGCCGGCAACATCTTCTGGATCGTGGCGTTCGCGCTGCTGGCCTCATGGGTGGTCGCGGTCGTCTTCACGCCCTATCTCGGCGTGCGGCTGCTGCCGGAGATCACGCCCGTGGCGGGCGGGCACGACGCGCTCTATGCGACGCCGCGCTATCGCCGCCTGCGGGGCCTGGTCGGCTGGTGCGTCGATCGGCGCTGGCTGGTGACGCTCGCGGTGGTGGGGTCGTTGGTGGTCAGCGGCGCCGCCTTTCCGCTGCTGCGCCAGCAATTCTTCCCGGCTTCGGAGCGCCCCGAGCTGATCGTCGAGATCCATCGCGCGCCGGGGACCGCGATCGCCGCCACCACCCGCACCGTCGAGACGGTCGAGCGCTGGCTGGGGCGCCGCGACGAGGCCGACTTGGTCACGAGCTATATCGGCCAGGGCGCGCCCCGCTTCTTCCTGTCGCTTAACCCCGAACTGCCCGACCCGGCATTCGCCAAGATCATCATCCAGACGCCCGGTCCGGACGCGCGCGACCGCCTGAACGCGGAGCTGCGCACCGCGATCGCCGCCGGGCTGGCGCCCGAAGCCCGCGTGCGGGTCACCCAGCTGCTGTTCGGGCCGCCGGTGCCCTATCCCGTCGCGTTCCGCGTGGTCGGCCCCGATCCCGCGACGCTGCGGGCCCTCGCCGCGCGGGTGCGCGACACGGTCGTCGCCGAGCCGGCGATGCGCGACGTCAACCTCGACTGGGGCGACCGCACCCCCAGCGTCCGCATCGCGCTCGACCAGGCCCGCCTGCGCGCCCTCGGCCTGACGCCGCAGGACGCTGCGGACCAGTTGCAGTTCCTCTTGTCGGGCGCGCCGATCACCCAGGTCCGCGAGGGCATCCGCACCGTTCAGGTGACGGCGCAGGCGATCGATTCCCAGCGGCTGGACCCCGCGCGGCTCGCCGATCTGACGCTGACGACCCGCGATGGCCGCGCCATCCCGGTGGCGCAGATCGGCCGGCTGGTGGTCGAGATGGAGGATCCGATCCTCAAGCGCCGCGATCGCGAACCCGCGATCACCGTGCGCGGCGACATCGACGAGGCGCTGCAACCCGCCGAGGTCACAGCGCGGCTCCAAGGAGCGCTCGCGCCGATCGCGGAGTCCCTTCCGCCGGGCTACCGGATCGAGACGGGCGGCTCGGTCGAGGAAGCGGCCAAGGCGAACAGCGCGCTCCTGGCCGTGTTTCCCCTGATGCTGCTCCTGATGCTGGCGACAATCATGATCCAGGTCCGCGACTTCCGCGCGCTGCTGGTCGTGTTCTTCACCGCGCCGCTCGGCGTCGTCGGCGCGGTGCCGGCCTTGCTGCTGCTGGGACTGCCGTTCGGCTTCAACGCGATCCTGGGACTCATCGGGCTGGCGGGCATATTGATGCGCAACACGCTGATCCTGATCGGCCAGATCGATGCGGACCGGGCGGCCGGCATGACCCCTCGCGAAGCGGTGATCGAAGCCACCGTCCGCCGGTCGCGACCGGTTATCCTGACCGCGGCGACCGCCCTGCTCGCCTTCGTGCCGCTGACCTTCTCCAGCTTCTGGGGGCCGATGGCGGTGACCCTGATCGGCGGCGTCGGCGTGGGGACGATCCTGACCCTGCTGTTCCTGCCCGCGCTCTACGCCGTGTTCTTCAAGGTCTGAGCTGCACCCGGCGACGGAAGTCCAGCCGGGAGTTCAAGCTCGAGGCGGTGAAGCTGGTATTGGAGCGAGGCTATGCCGCGCGACAGCGTGGACGAATGCCGTTGCCGCGCCGCCATGCTCGTCGCCTTCCGCGCGATGTCGTCGCTAACATCTGCGCGTTTCGACGCCGCGTCGGGCGGATCACGGCCTGTCGATCCCGGATCAGCGCCGCCAGCTTGAGGATTATTGCCAGTCGCGCGGGCCGGAGATCACGGCCGAGAAGATCACGGCGTTTGCTCAATCGGCCTGACAGAAGCTGCGAAACGACAACGAAACTTACGCCCGTAACCACGTCCGGGCGGTCGCCCAGCGGGTCGAGGTTGTTAGCAAACCCGAGGTCGGCATCCGCGGCAACCACAGAGAGCTCGTGCGCGTCCTCGCTGCCGCCTCAGGCGTAGAGACGGCGGTCCTTGGCGCTCGCAGCTTTGGACCGAAATGGTGCCCAGAAGAGGACTCGAACCTCCACGCCCTTGCGAGCGCCAGCACCTGAAGCTGGTGCGTCTACCAATTCCGCCATCTGGGCACGCCACGCGAACCTCAATATCCGCGCGGTAGGTAGGGGCGGGCCGATAGCTGCGCGCCCGGACGCTTGTCAATACGCGACCCTCCCGCGCGGGTATCGCTACCTCGCCGGTCCTTAGTCCGACCCGAGCGAGGCGGAGAATTCTACGCTCTTGGAGTCAGGTTCCTGCAAGGGATGGAAGGGACGGGAATCAATCCGTATCGCTCGGCACCGCCAACGGCCCGCTGAAGCCCGGGCTTCGGGGCAGCCTGGCCGGAGGGAGCGCGCGCTCACCTCCGGCGACGGCCTCGCGCTGATCGAGCATGTCGAGAAAGAGCTGGCGATAATGCCGGATATGCGCCCGCATCACGCGCTCGGCGCGCAACTCGTCGCCGTCCAGGATGGCCGCGCCGATCGCGCGATGCTCGTAGCGGCCCTGCTCGGTATGGCCGCGATCGAGCAAGGCTTCGACCCGGACCGAATCGGTGAAGATCGTGAATTGATCGAGCAGTGCGACCAGCCGATGATTATCGGCCATTTGCGCGATCTGGTGATGAAGATCGCGGTTGGCGCGAATGTAACTGCCGATATCGACGTCGGCGGCGCGCTCGACCTCGGCGAGCGCCGAGATCAGCTGGGAGCGGTGATCGGCCACGTCGACCCGCGCGGCCGCGCGCGCGGCGCACAGGCCTTCGAGCACTTCGCGCAAGTCGTACAGATCGCGTGCCGCCTTGCGGGTCAGCTTGCGCACCCGCGCGCCCTTGTTGACGCTGAAATCCAGGATGCCGCTGCCGGACAGCTTGCGGATGGCCTCGCGCACCGCGCCGGAACTGGCGCCGGTGCGCTCGATCAGTTGCGGGATCGACAGCCGTTGGCCCGGCTTCCACTCGCCCGAGCGAATGGCAAGAACGATATCTTCGGCAACCTGATCGACAATGCTGGCGGGCGCGGCATCGGCCATGGGCGCAGTACGCGCGAGACGACGGCTAAAGTCCAGCCCGTTCTGCACGCGCCAGGCTAGCGGCGCCCGCCGCCCGGGCGGCGCGAAGCGGCCGGGGCGGTGCGCGCAGGATTCGCGCAAGCACGTCGATGAGCGCCGTGGTGGCGCATCGTGGCGCGCCAGTCCGCCACGCCACCACGCCATCGGGGCGGACCAGCACCGCTCCGCCATCGCCGATGCCGTAAAGCGCCCGCAGCCGCGCGCGCGCCAGCGGCGGCGTTACATCCTCATCCGCGATCAGCACGGAAATGGGCGAGCCGAGGCGAGCGGCCTCGGCCGCGGCGCCGCGCCAGGCGGGGCCGTCGCCGCCCGCGATGAGCACCATCTTCCAACCCATCAGATCGAGCGTCGACCAGCTGTTGGCATGATCGAGCCAGACATGCGGTGCTCGGGCGCCCGGGGCGGCAACAGGGACGTAGTCGCGGTAAGGGAAGACCGGTTGCGCGGGCGGGTTCCCGGTGGCTTCGGGGATGATCCCATCCGAGACGTGGCGGACCCCCAGGATCAGCCCATATTGGGGGCCACCCCAAAGCGACTGCAGGTTTCCCGGGTCCGCGGCCATGCGCCGCAGATTATCGGTGGCAGCATCGACCACGAACCGCGCGGCAGATAGGCGCTCCACATTGTAGTCGTCCAACAACTCCGTACCGCCCCAGCCTTGCGTGACCGCGGCCAGCCGCCATGCCAGCGCCAGTGCATCGAGCATGCCGGTGTTCATGCCCAGGCCCCCCGCTGGCGGCAGGAGATGGGCGGAATCGCCCGCCAGCAACACCCGACCCTTGCGCATCTGCTCGGCGACCGCCGCGCGGGCGGTCCACTCCGACACGTTGACGACCCGGACGGGAAGATCCGCGATTCCGGTCACTGCCCGGATGATCTCGGTGCAGCGGGGCGCATCGAAGTCTTCCAGCTTCTGGCCATTTTCCGGGAAATACTGAAAATTGTAGGTCCACTCATTGGGGTTTCGCCCGGTCGGGATGCCGGCCACGACCCCCACTCCCCCGGTGAGGGGATTGTCGATGTTGATGAAGGTGCAGCCGAGCGGATCGATGTGATCGGCCAGCGGCGCTTCGAACAACACGTTCACATTCTCGGTCAGGTCGATGGGGTCGGGCATCGCAATGCCGAGCTGATGGCGAACCGGGCTGCGGGCGCCATCGGCAGCGACCACATAGGCGGCATCGATCAGCCGCGTGGTTCCGGCAATCCGCTCGCGCACCGACAATCGGGCGCGGTCTTCCCCCGAGGCGACGTGGAACACCTCGGCGTCGAAGAGCAGTTCGACGGCGGGCAATCGCAGGGCGTGGCGCAGCAAGATGCTTTCGAGCACGTCCTGCGAGCACACCGCGCCCCGTGTCGGCGAGAGCGGCGTGGGGTCAACGTCGCCGATCGCGAACGGCGAGAAGTCCAGCGGTCCGGTCAGTGTCGCCCCGCGCGCGAACCGGCGCACGCTGCCGGGATCGGGGGCGGCCGCAAACAGCGCCTGTTCAAGCCCGCATTGGCGGAAGATCTCGATCGTGCGCAGGTTCACGCCGCGCGCCTTCGGGTGCCACGCGGTCGAGCTCTTGCGTTCGATGACGGTCGACCTGATGCCGAAGCCGGCGAGCAGGATCGCGGTCATCAATCCGATCGGCCCGCCGCCGACGATGGCGACGGGGGTCTCGACATCGGCCGCTGATGGCATCGTGGCTGCGTCCAATTCGATCGTCCTTCAATAGTCGAAGCGCAGGGTAAGCCCCGCCTCGCGCGGGCGGGCGAAATTGGCCGTCGCAAAGCCCAGCGAGCCCACGAAGCTGCGCTGCACGGCGTAACGCTCGTCAAGGAGGTTCTGGACGAAGGCGGTCACCGAGACCCGCTCCGTCGGCCGCCAACCGAGCCGGGCATTGACGACGTGGTAGGCCGGCTCGCGAACCTGCGCTTGGTTGGTCGGCAGGTGGAACATGTCGGACTGGAAGGACCAATCGACGCGCGCCGAAATCTCGCCCGAACGAAGCGGGACATGCTGCTCGACGAACGCCGACACGCGGTGTTCGGGCGTCTTGCCCAGACGATTGCCGGCCAGCAGGCCTTGTGCTTGCGCCCCCGCCGTGGCGCTGAGGATCACGGCATCGTTGTACGAATAGGTGAAACCGACATCGGTGTTCGCAGCGGGGCGCGCGGTCGCCTCAACCTCGAAGCCGCGGCTGCGCGCAGTGGCGGCGTTGAGCAACGCGGTGAAGATGTTGCCCGAGCTGTCGGTGGCCGACACCGTCGTCTGGAGATTGCGATAGTCGGTCCGGAAGGCCGCGAGGTTGAGCCGCAGCCGGTTGTCGAACAGGTCGGATTTGATGCCCACTTCGTACGCATCCGATTCCTCCGGCTCGGCTGTGGTGAACCCGGCGCCCGCGCTGCCGCGGCCATTGAAGGTGCCCGATTTGAAGCCGCTGGAGAAGGAGGCGTAGACCAGCACGTCCTGGGTGGCGCGATATTCGAGGCCGGCCTTGGGCGTGAAGCTGTCGAACCGCGCCTCGCGGACGATCGTGGTCGATCCGGTGAGGGGATCGGTCACCGTGGGAAGGTTGGTGATCAAGCTGATCGCCTGGCTGCGGAAGTCCTTGGTCTCGGTCGTGAAGCGGCCACCGAGGGTAACGCTGAAGCGATCGGTGACCCGCCAAGTGGCCTGGCCGAAACCGGCGAAGCTGGTGGAAACCAGATTGGTGGGTTGGCGGAACCCGCGGGTCGCCGCCGTCTGGGCCAATCCGCAAATGGTCGGCCGGGTCGGGGAAGCGGCGCAGGCTCCCGAACTGGTGAGGTAATCGTTCAACCCCGAAATCAGGTCCACGGTCTGCTGGAAGTCCGTTTCCTCGCGAAAGTAAAAGCCGCCTACCACCCAGTCGATGGGGCCGGTGGTCCCGAGCAGCTGCAGTTCCTGGCTGATCTGGTTCTGGTCGACGTCGACCGTCACGAAGTTAATCAGGGCCGCGCTCGAGTCCACGTCACCTTGGAAGTGGCTCTCGGATTCGCGATAGGCGGTGATGGATCTGAGGTCGATCAGGTCGCTCAATTCGTAGGTGGCGATGGCGGCCGTTCCCCAAACGCGCGAGTCGTCATAGCCGAGCCGGGTGGCCGAATTGGTGTAGGGATCGCCCGTGACCAACGCTGAGGTGAACTGGGTCACCCCGCGCGCGTCGGCGAAGAAGTTGTAGGCGGACGGGAGGCCGGTCACCGGATTGTTGACGAAGGTGACGACCTGCGCGGGCGAATTCTGGTTGGCCTCGGAGTAATCGGCGGTCAGGCGCAACGAGAACCGCCCGCCAGTCCCGAAATCGAGGGAGCCGGCCGCGGCAAACCGATCGACGTTCCCGAAATCCCCCGCTACCAGCGTCGAGCGGCCGATGCCGTCCTGCCGGCGATACATCGCCGCTAAGCGACCGCGCACACTTGCCGCGAGCGGCCCGCTGATCGCGCTGCGCAGTTCCAGCAGGTCGTTCTCGCCGAGCGTGACCCCGCCGCTCGCGGTCAGGACGTCGGTCGGCGCCCGGCTGGTGATGTTGATCGCACCGCCGATCGTATTGCGGCCGAACAACGTGCCCTGGGGCCCGCGCAGCACCTCGACGCGCTCGACATCGAGCAGTTGCAGGATCGAGCCGGTAGTGCGGCCGAGATAAACGCCGTCGACGTAGATGCCGATGCCCGGATCCGCGGTGGGCAGGTAGTCGTCCTGGCCGATCCCGCGGATAAAGACCTGGGCGGCGCCGCTGGTTCCCGCACCGCCGACCGCACCACCGGTGAACGTGAGCGAGGGAGTGGACCCCGCCAGCTCCGATATGTCCGTAATCCCGCGGGCGACGATATCCTGGGCGGTGAAGGCCGTCACGGCGACCGGAACGTCCTGAAGCGATTCCTCGCGCCGTCGCGCCGTTACAATGATTTCGCCAACCCCCTGCTCGGCCTCCGGCGAAGGCTGCGCGCCTGCCGGTGGCGCGTCCTGCGCCCTGACGGCGGCTGGAAATGCCAAGGCCAAGGCCTGAGCCAACACCATCGCCGATGAGAATCTTGCCTCCATGTTCTCCGCTCCCTTGTTGCTGTCTTAAACTGCAGCGCTTGCTCCGTGCTACCAAATCATGTTATGATACGCAAGTCGGTAAGCTTGGGATCGTTAGATTATGTTGCGTTTCGGGATTGTGCAGACCCGCGGGCTACGGCAATATCGGTAGGCTGTCGGCCAAAAACCATCAAACGAGTGAGTGAACTGCCGTCAAAAAACATATAAGGATGAGGACAAGCAGATGGGTCTACAAGTTTATGGTCCTCCCGGCTCGCGCGCCGGCCGAGTCTGGTGGCTGCTGCGCGAGCTCGACCTGGAGGCCGAATCGGTGGTGCCGGACATGTTCGCCGGCGAGCTGCAGAAGCCCGAGTTTCTGGCGATCAACCCGATGGGACAGGTGCCGGTTCTGGTCGATGACGGGTTCGCGATTGCCGAGTCGCTGGCGATCACCCTCTATCTGGCGGCCAAGCACGGCGGCCCGATCGCTCCGGCCGGCCTGCGCGAAAACGCCCGCGCGGTGCAGTGGTCATTGTGGGTGCAGACCGCAATGGAGCCACATTTCCTGCCGATCGTCGCGCACCGGACCGGCTTGCCCGCGGAGCATCGCGACCCGTCGGCCGCCGCCGCCGCCGAGGCCCAACTGGCCCGCCCCTTGCGGGCCTTGGACGCGCATCTTGCCACCACCCGGCATATCGCCGCGGACCGCTTCACGGTCGCGGACCTCAACGTCGCCTCGGTGCTCACCGCGCCCGTCGCCGCCGGGCTCGATCTTTCGCCTTACAGCTTCGTGGAACGGTGGGCCAACACCGCTTACTCCCGACCGGCCGCCAAGGGCGTGCTCGAGCCGATCGTGTTCCCGCCGCCGATCGTTGCGCACTTTTTGTCGCAGATGCGCTGAGCGCCATGAGCGGCGTCGATCAGCGCCTGCGGGTCGCTTGCGAGGCAGCCCAACGCGCCGTGGCGCGCGCGCGCGAGCTGGGAATGGAGATCTGCGTGGTGGTCGTCGATGCGAGCGGGCGCGATCTGGTCACCCTGCGCCGCGACGAGGCCGCCTGGGCGGCGCTCGCCCCCGCCAGGGCCAAGGCGTGCACGGCCGCGGCGATGAAACTGCCCACGGCGCAGATCACCGCGCTGATGGCCGCCGATCCGGTGATGCTGCGGGCGCTCGCGGCGAGCCCCGACCTGCTCGCCGTTCCGGGGGGCATCCCGCTGTTCCTGAACGGCGATTGCATTGGCGGGCTGGGAGTTGCCGGGGAATCCTATCGCGACGACGCGATCATCGCCGAGCACGCCGGTCAGGGCGTTCCCGCATGATCGGTGACATGCTGGTGATCGACGCCACGGTGCATGGCTTCAATTTCGGCCACGCCAATCTGCGTGAGAAATTCGTCGAGGACATCGTCGGCTGGCTCCATGCGCTGGCCAACCACCAGCTGCACCCCGCCGGCGATCCCCGCTACCAGCTGACGCTCGATCAGTTCCGGGACGCATGGCAGCACCAGCCCGATCTGCTCGAGACGATCCTGTTCGGTGAGAGCGCGACCGATATCGCGGTCTATCACGGCGTTCCGCTCTACGGCTTTTTCGCGGACGGCTCGTCGCCGATCAGGTTCGGCCTGGAGCTGGCGCGCCGCTTTCCCCATCGCGCCTATGTCTATGCCGACGTCTCGCCGTGGATGCCCGACCCGGTCGGTCACATCGACCGCGTGATCGACCAGCCCGGCGTGATCGGCGTGAAATTCTATCCGGTCGACCTGGTCGACGGAACGCTCACACCGGTCGATTTCCGCGACGCCAAGCATGTGCTGCCGCTGGTGGAGCAGCTGGCCAAACGCGGGATGAAAGTGATCGCGGTGCACAAGGCCGTCCCGCTGGGACCGCTGCCCCGGCCGCTCTACCATGTCGACGACATGGCGTTCGTGGTCAGCCGCTTTCCCGAGATCACCTTCGAGATCGTGCACGGCGGCTTCGCCTTCGCCGATCAGAGCGCGGAACTGCTCGCTGACCACGCCAACGTCACGATCAACCTGGAGACCAATCCCTGCTTCGCCATCAATCACCGCGCGCACTTCGCCCGGATGATGGAGCCCCTGCTCGCGACCGGCGCCTGGGACCGCATCTTCTATGCCACCGGAGCATCGGCGGTGCATCCGCGGCCGGTCGCCGAAGCTGTCGCCGCCTACCGGGCGCCGGACGGGTTCATCGAGCTGACCGCCGAAATGAAGCGCGGCATCCTGGGCGAGAATTTCGCCCGGGTGCACCGGTGGGACGTCGACGCGCTCAAGCAGGCCTGCCGCGCCGACCGCTACGGTCTCGAGGACAAGCCGCTCGATCCGCCCTGGTCGCGGCTGCGGGCCGCGGCGTGAGCGCGGCGCTGCGGACCGCCGTGGAAGCGGCGCTCAACGCCATCGTCGATCCCTGTTCCCGGGCCGCGGGGTCGCCGATGGGACTGATCGACATGGGCCTGGTCGACCGCCTCGAAATCGACGCGGAGGGGAGGGTGCAACTGGCGATCGTCCCCACCTCGCCCCTGTGCATGATGACCGGCGTATTCCTGGCGGAAGCGCGGCGATCGCTGGCAGGGATCCCGGAAGTGACCTCGGTGTCGATCGCACTCGATCCGGAGACGATCTGGACCCCTGAGCGGATGCGTACGGCATGACCGGCGCGGGTTCGCCTTATCGCGGGTGGCGCATCGCCGGCGGCAGCGCGGCGCTGATGGCGTTTTGCGCCACGCCGCTGATCATGGCGTCGTTCGGGCTGTTCCTGCCCTCGATCGAGCGCGAGTTCGGCTGGTCGCGGGCCACGATCTCCGCCGCCCTGACCGCCCATGTGCTGGCCTCGATCGTCGCCGCCCCGATCGTCGGCCGGATCGTCGATGCGGTCGGGGCGCGGCCGGTAGTGGTGGTCTGCTTCGCGCTGCTGGGCCTCACTCTGTCCGCCCACGCCTTCGCGATCGTGTCCCCGGGCACCTTGTGGCTGTTATACGCGCTCACCGCCATCGTCGGGGCGGGCTGCTCGCCGGTCGCCTTCACCAAGCTCATCGCCCGCTGGTTCCTGCGGCGGCGGGGCCTGGCGCTCGGCATCGGCCTGTGCGGCGTCGGCATCGGCGCTGCTTTGACTCCGCTGGTGGTGCAGCCGCTGATCACCGGGGCCGGCTGGCGAACCGCCTACTTCATCCTCGGGCTTGGCCCCCTGTTGATCGCCGCGCCGCTCGCCGCGTTCCTGCTGATCGAAGCGCCCGGCGATCGCGACCGGGTGGGGGCCGATGCGGAGGGCGTCACCTGTGTCGGCGTACCCCAGCTCGGATTGGCGTTGAACGAGGCCAGCCGGGTGCGCTGGTTCTGGGTGATGGGCATCACCTTCGGGCTGGTCGGCGCCGGCTATACGGGGGTAGCCACGCATCTGGTGCCGCGGCTGATCGATGCCGGCTGGACGCTGTCCGACGCGGCCCGCATCCAGGTGGTGATCGGCCTCGCGGTCATCGTCGGGCGGCTGGTGACCGGCATGCTGGTCGACCGCTATTTCGCGCCGCATGTCGCCATCGGCGCGACCGCGCTGCTCGCGATCGGGACTTTGCTGCTGCTCGACGGGGCAAGCCAGCAAGTAGTGCTGGTCGGCGCCATCCTGCTGGGTCTCAGCGCCGGCGCCGAGATCGACGTCATGGCGTATCTGACGGGCCGCTATTTCGGGGCGCGCGCGTTCGCGGCGATCTACGGGTCGCTGCAATCCTTCTATTCGGTCGGCGTGGCGGTCGGGCCGTTGCTGGTCGGCTTCCTGCGGGATCGCAGCGGCAATTACGACAGCGCCGCGACGCTGGTCGGCGGGACGCTGGCGACCGCGATGCTGCTGCTGCTTTGGCTGCCCCGCTATCCCGCCCTGGCCGCCCCCGCGCAGCCCGCCCCCCTCCCGCCAACCCTAGCTTCGAAGGAACCGGCATGACGACGATCGACATTGTCTCCGACCCCATCTGTCCCTGGTGCTTCATCGGCAAGCGCCGGCTCGACGCGGCGGCCCAGGCGGCCGGCGTCGAGCTGAACTTCCGCTGGCGGCCGTTCCAGTTGGAGCCGGACCTGCCGCCCGAGGGCGTCGACTTTCTGGCCCAGGTCCGGGCGCGCTACGGCGCAGCTCACGATCCCAGCGACATGTTCCGCCGGCTCGAAGCGGCGGGCGGACCGTTCGGCATCCGCTTCGCGATGGAAGATGTGCGCTGGCTGCCGCAGACCCTCGACGCGCACCGGCTGCTGTCATGGTCCGCCGCGCAGGGCGGCGACGCCCAGCATCGCCTCGCCGATGCACTCTTTTCGGAGCGCTTCGAGCATGGCGGGGATATCGGCGATCGGGCAACGCTGGCGCGGATCGCCGCTTCGGTGCTCGGCTGGGATCCCGCGGCGACCATAGCCCGGTTGGCCAGCGACGAGGACGCCGCCCAGCTGCGCGCCGAGGCCCAGGCGAACCGCGCGCTCGGCATCCAGACCATCCCCCACGTCACCATTGAGGGCCACAAGATCGACCACACCGCGCCGCCCGAGGCGCTGGCGCGCGCGCTGGCTACGGCCGATCCGGTCTGACGAGAGATTTCGGCAAGAGGAACCACCCAGATGCAGATCGCACACCGCGAAACCGCCCGGACCGGCGGTGCCGCCGCCCATCGCGGCGGGGGTATCGGCTTTACCTATCTCCTCGACGGCAACCCGGCGGCGCGAGACAATTTCTCGCTGTCCATAGTCCAATTCGACGACGAATATTCGACGCCGCGCCACCGCCACAATTTCGAGCAGATCCGCGTCATGCTCGACGGGGAATTTTCGTTCGGCCCCGGTCGGGTCCAGCGCCCCGGTTCGATCGGCTATTTCTGCGAGGGCGGTCCTTACACTCAGAAGGGGGTCGGCCGCTCGACCATGCTGCTCCTGCAGCTCGCCGGACCCGGCGGCGAGCCTTACATGAACCACGATGCGGTGCGCCGCGGCGGCGAGGAACTTGCCGCCAGGGGCCGGTTTGAGAACGGGGTCTATACGTGGCTGGACGACGCTGGTCGGCGGCATAATCAGGATGGCTATGAGGCGGTTTGGCAGCATGTGATCGGCCGGCCCGTGAGCTATTGCGCGCCCCGCTACGCCGATCCGCTGATCATCGACCCCCAGGCCTTCGCCTATCTGCCTCTCGCCGCGGGGGTGGAGGCGCGAACGCTCGGCGTCTTCAACGAACGGGGGACCGCGATCAGAATGCTGCGCTTGGCAGAGGGCGCGAGATGGGAGTTCCACGATGCCGCGCAGGGCTGGATCTTCTTCGCGCTTGCGGGCGCGGGTTTGGCGAACGACCAGGCCTGGCAGATGTCCAGCGCCTTCCATGTCGAGCCGGACGAGCAGCTGGTCATCAGCGCCTCGACCGCCAGCGAAATCTACGCCTTCGGCCTGCCCAGCTTTTCAGATGAGCGTCTGCCGCCGGTTCGAGCCGAGCATGAACCGGCGTCGGCGATCAGTGCGGATCAAACCCCGGCGGCCGATCCAGTCGATGCTCGCTCCAAGGTAGTCGCGTAAGGCTTTGGACGAACAGCTGCGGCTGCAGGTCCCGCCAAGGTCGATCGCGCGCGTGCGCGCAGGCGGGCCGCCCGAGCTGGCCGCGCAGTTGCAGGTATTGGAGCGCGAAAACCGCCAGTTGCGCCAGGCCAGGGTGTGGGTGTGCCGCGGTCCTCGAGCCTGCCGAACATGGTCGGGGATCGGGTGGCGCCGTCCTTATAGCGTCCGGTCGTGCGCGCGGGGATGCCACCAGCGATACCGCCCGATCGCGGCCGCCCGGAGCAGCCGCCGGCGAGGATGCCATCATTGCCGAGACCTCGACCAATGGCTTGATTGTCCTGCCATTTACCTGTCGGCCCCAAGCGGTACCTATCCTTCGATGCTGGAGGCGGCGCCAGGACCAACGAGGCTTTTTGCAGCGGCCATTATGCAGCGCATGAAGCCTTGGCCTGCTTTGCCCGTTCGATCGCCTCGATTACCACCTGCTTGGCCTCGCTCGCGCCACCCCAGGTGCCGACGCGCACCCATTTCTCCGGCTCGAGATCCTTGTAGTGGGTGAAGAAGTGCTCGATCTGCTTGAAGACGATCTCGGGCAGGTCGTTCATCTCGTTGACCGAGGAATAGTAGGGAAAGGTCGAATCGACCGGCACGCAGACGAGCTTCTCGTCGCCGCCATGCTCGTCCTCCAGGTTCAGCACCGCGATCGGCCGCGCGCGCACCACGCATCCGGGAATGAAGGGGCTGCGAGCCACCACCAGCGCATCGAGCGGGTCGCCATCGGGCGACAGGGTGTGCGGCACGAAGCCGTAATTGGCCGGGTAGCGCATCGGCGTGTGCAGGATCCGGTCGACGAACAGCGCGCCTGAAGCCTTGTCGAATTCGTACTTGACCGGCTCGCCGCCCACCGGAACTTCGATGAGCACGTTGAGGCTCTCGGGAGGATTGTCGCCGGTGGGGAGGAATTCGATGCGCATCGTCTAGTAGGTCCGCTTGTTCCTGGCCCCACCGGGCCGCCTCACCTCAGCACGCCGGTTGTGCAGCGCAGCGCGCGCGGTAGCCCAAGGGTGGGTGGAAAGCGATACTCGATTTATCGCGCAACCCGAAATGAGGCATCCTCCGGATCGCGCCTTCCGGACAATGCGGGAGCTGAGTATTTCCCGCGCCAGGTTCTTCCCCGGGAGGCGGCTGTTGGAGAGCTTGTTGATGAAACACATGCGGGGCGCGGTTCCATAGGGGCGGTGCCTTGCGGGTGGATGGAGCGCGGGCGGGATAGCGGCGGCGGGGCGTGTAGGACAGGCGCCGCGGCTCGGGGAGGGCGGGAATTGCGCGGGCGGCATGCGGGGCCTAGAGGCCATGCCCGATGAGCAAGATCGCCACCCCCAAGCCGATCCGCGGCACGCAGGACATCTTCGGGCCCGAGGCCGAGGCGTTTGCGCATGTGGTCGAGACCTTCGAGCGGGTGCGCAAGCTCTATCGCTTCCGCCGGATCGAGATGCCGGTGTTCGAGCGCACCGAGGTCTTCGCCCGCTCGCTGGGCGAGACCACCGACGTGGTCGCCAAGGAGATGTACTCGTTCGCGGACCGGGGCGGGGAATCGCTCACGCTGCGGCCCGAATTCACCGCCGGCATCGCGCGCGCCTACCTCACCTCGGGCTGGCAGCAATATGCGCCGCTCAAGGTGGCGACCCACGGCCCGTTGTTCCGCTACGAACGGCCCCAGAAGGGACGCTACCGCCAATTCCACCAGCTCGACGCCGAGATCATCGGCGCCGCCGAGCCGCAGGCGGACGTGGAACTGCTGGCGATGGCCGACCAGCTGCTCAAGGAACTGGGCATCGCGGACAGCGTGACCTTGCAGCTCAACACGCTGGGCGATGGCGAGACCCGCGAGGCGTGGCGCGCGGCGCTGGTCGAGCATTTCGCCTCGCACCGGGCGGAGCTGAGCGCGGATTCGCAGGAGCGGCTGGAGAAGAACCCCCTGCGCATCCTCGACAGCAAGGACCCGCGCGACCAGGTATTCGTGGGCGATGCCCCGCGGATCGACGCTTTCCTCTCGGCCGAGGCGCGCGATTTCTTCGCGCAGGTGGCGGACGGGCTGGAGGCGGCGGGCGTGGCCTGGACGCGCAATCCGGCGCTGGTGCGCGGGCTCGATTATTACCGCCATACCGCCTTCGAATTCGTGACCGACCGGCTGGGCGCACAGGGGACGGTGCTGGGCGGCGGGCGCTACGACGGGCTGCTGGAGAGCCTCGGCGGGCCGGCGACGCCGGCGGTGGGCTGGGCGGCAGGGATCGAGCGGCTGGCGATGCTGGTGGGGGAGACGGCAACAGGCGGCGCGGATGTCTTCGTCATCGCCGAAAACGCCGATTCCCGACTCTTCGCCCAGGGCGCTGCGCAAGCACTGCGCGTTTACGGTATTTCAACCGATTGCCCGTACAAGGGAAAGGCCAACAAGCTCTTTGACAAGGCGCGGGCGGAGAACGCAAAGTCCTGGTTGACCGTCCGGACTTTGGATCCCGGCCTCGCAGCGTTTAGAACATCTCTATTCGGCGATGGCGAAGCGACGGGTGCTCGCCTGCTCGCTCGGATGGATGCGGCGTTCGCAGGGCATTTCTGGAGTGCGGTCCGGACGGATCGTGTAAACGAATCGTCCCCCGATTGGTTGGTGCACTTGTCGGACCCGCGCCAATGACCATCCCCGACGACCGCCTGCGCCAGATCACCCACCGCTTCGCCGAGCTCGAGGCGCGCATGGCGTCGGGGCAGCTCGAGGGCGAGGCGTTCGTGGCCGCCAGCCGGGACTATGCCGAGCTCGAGCCGGTGGCGAAGGTGGCCAACGCAATTCGGGAACTGCGCGGCGAGATCGCCCAGCTGTGCGCGCTGACGCAGGACCCGGAGATGCACGAGATCGCCGAGGAGGAGCTAGGGGCGCTCCGCCGGCGGCTGCCCGAGGCCGAGCGCCAGCTCGCCCTCGCCATGCTGCCGCGCGATTCGGCCGACGTGCGGCCCGCAATGCTGGAAATCCGCGCCGGCACCGGCGGGGACGAGGCGGCGCTGTTCGCGGGCGATCTGTTCCGCATGTACGAGAAATACGCCGCCGAGCAGGGCTGGAAGGTGGAGCCGGTCAGCATGGCGGCGGCCGACGTAGGCGGGTTTAAGGAGATCGTCGCCAATATCGCCGGCACCGGGGTCTTCGCCAAGCTCAAGTACGAGAGCGGGGTGCACCGGGTGCAGCGCGTGCCGGTGACCGAGAGCGGCGGGCGCATCCACACCTCGGCGGCGACGGTGGCGGTGCTGCCCGAGCCCACCGAAGTCGACGTGCATGTCGACGAGCGCGACCTCAAGATCGACATCTACCGCTCGAGCGGCGCGGGCGGGCAGCATGTCAACACCACCGATTCGGCGGTGCGCATCACCCACCTGCCCACCGGCCTGGTGGTGGCGATGCAGGACGAGCGCAGCCAGCACAGGAACCGCGACAAGGCCATGCAGGTGCTGCGCGCGCGCATCTACGAGCAGCGCCGCGAGGAAGCGCATGGCGAGGAGGCCGCGGCCCGGCGGGCGATGGTGGGCAGTGGCGACCGGTCCGAGCGCATCCGCACCTACAATTTCCCGCAAGGGCGCGTGACCGACCACCGCATCGGGCTGACGCTGCACAAGCTCGACGAGGTGCTGGCGGGGCCGGGGCTGGGTGAGCTGGTCGATGCGCTGATCGCCGAGGACGAGGCCAAGCGCCTGGCGGCGATGAATGGGTGAGCGCCCGGCGCACCCGGAGGTGAGTCGCCGCCCGCGCGGGGACCGGTGGCAGGCGTTGTCGCGCCGGTCGGACGCCGACCTCGCCTTCGCGGGAGCGCAGGAGGCGGCCGATGGCACCGTCGCCGAGGCGCTGCGGGAGGCGGCGCGGCGGCTGGCGGACGTCTCGGACACCGCGCGGCTCGATGCCGAGCTGCTGATGGCGCAGGCGCTGGAGGTGTCGCGCTCCGAAATGCTGTTGCGACACGGGGGCGATGTCTGTCCCCCCGGCTTCGGATCGCTGGTGGACCGGCGCGGGGCGCACGAGCCGGTGGCGTACATCATCGGGCGGCAGGAATTCTACGGGCTCGACCTCATGGTGACGCCGGCCGTGCTGATCCCGCGGGCGGACAGCGAGACGGTGATCGAGGCGGCGCGCGAGGCGTTTGCCGGGCGTACCCCGCCGCGCCGCGTGCTCGACCTCGGCACGGGGTCGGGGGCGCTGCTTCTTGTCGCGCTTACCGCCTGGCCGCAGGCCGAAGGAGTGGGGATCGATCGCGATCCGCGCGCCTGCGCGGTCGCGCTGCGCAATGCCGAGCGGGTGGGCATCAACGAGCCGCCCGGCCGGGTGGAGCCGGAGCGCGAGCGTGATCGCGCCCGGTTCATTCAGCGCGATTGGACCAGGCGTGGCTGGGAGGTCGGCCTCGGTCGCTTCGACCTGATCCTCGCCAACCCGCCGTATGTGGCGACGACCGCCGATCTTCCAGCGTCGGTGCGGCGGTTCGAGCCGGCGGGCGCCCTGTTTGCGGGGCCCGACGGTCTCGACGACTATCGCCGGCTCGCCCCACTCCTGCCCGCCCTGCTTGAGCGGGCTGGCCGCGTGGTACTGGAGATCGGGAGCACCCAGGCCGCCGCGGTCGGCGCATTGGCCCAGCGCGCGGGGTTCACCACGCAAATCCGGTGCGATCTCGCCGGCCGCCCGCGCGCGCTGGTGCTGGCGATTGGGGGGGTTGGCGATTAGGGGTTGGCAAAGCGGCGGCGAATAGCTAACTCAGGTGTAGGTCACCGGTGGGCGGTGCCAGCACGAAAGAGGGTGCTGCCGGCCCCGGGCCTTAGCTCCATCATAGAACATTGCCGGCAGCATGACGGGCTGCTTCACGCAAGATGGAGATGACCGCGGTCCCATGGTGGGCCTGTGTGACCTGAGGGGTCTTG
Source organism: Erythrobacteraceae bacterium (assembly GCA_031399025.1). Lineage (GTDB taxonomy): Bacteria > Pseudomonadota > Alphaproteobacteria > Sphingomonadales > Sphingomonadaceae > CBDBZL01. Next base: position 25,836 of record JANNOJ010000042.1, read on the forward strand.
CGGCCGGGTGAGGCTTGTTCCCACCCCGTCCCGAACGAGGATAGCTATTCCCTTGAGCACCAATCGCAGCAACAACAACCGCCGGCGCGGCCGGGGCAACAATCGTGGCGGCCCCGGCGGCGGCGGCATCCCCGGCAACCGGATCGACAGTCGCGCCCGCGGCAACGCTCCCCAGATGCTCGAGAAGTTTCGCAAGATGGCGCACGACGCCTCGCTCAACGACGATCGGGTGCAGACCGAATATTACCTCCAATTTGCCGATCATTACTTTCGCGTGCTCGCCGACAGCAAGGCGCCCAAAGACGAGCTGCGCAGGGATGGCGACTACGGCGACGAATACGGGCGCGAGGACGAGGGTGGCTATTACGAGCGCACACCCGAGCCGCGCCTGAATGGCGGCAGCGTCCGCGCCGAGCACGCCGGGCCGCGCGGGGCTCTCGATGGCGATCGGCAGGGGGGCGATCGGCAGGCGGGCGATCGGCAGGCGGAGCGACCGGTCGACCGCAATGCCGATCGTCAGGCGGACAGGCAGCCCCTCAGGCAAGCGGACCGCCGGCCCGACAGGCAGTTCGAGCGCCAGGCGGAGCCACCGGCCGGCACCCGCTCCGATGATGACGAATGGCTGGGCGACGGCGCTGTGGCCGAGGAGGCCGCACCGGTGGAGAACCCTTTCATCCGCGACACGATCGCCCGTGCTCCGCGGGGGCGCCCCCGCCGCCGGCCCGAGATGAAGCCGGAAGCGGAGGCGGACGCCCGCGAGCAGGGCGAGAACTTCGCGTTGGACGCCTCCTCGCTGCCGCCGCCGATCGCGCGCGGCACCGAGGGCGATGCGGGGACTCAGCTCGACGCCCAGGATCAGGACGCGCCCGCCAAGCCGGCCCGCGCCGCGCGTGGCATGAAGCCGCGTACGCCGCGCCCTCGCACGCGGGCAGCGCGCCCGGTCGACAATGGGGTGGACGATGGGGACGCCGAGCCGCGCGAAGCTGTCAGCTGACGGGCCGCTTGGCCCACGAGCAGGACGGCAGGTGACCATGCCGGCAAGCACCACCGCCCCAAGCGCCGCCATCATCGAGCGACCCGCAATGGGCGCGATCGGGGTCATCGCGCGCCCTGGCGTGGGCTCGCTGGCGGCCGGGATCGTTGCTGCCACCGGGTTCCAACCGCTCGGCCTATGGCCGCTGGCGCTGCTGGCGATGGGCGGCTTCGCGCTGCTCGTCGCCCGTTCGCCGGGCTGGCGCGCGGCGGCCTGGCTGGGCTGGCTGTTCGGCATGGGCCATTTTACCCTGGGCAACAACTGGATCGCCACGGCCTTCACCTATCAGGCCAACATGCCCGCGATGCTGGGCTGGGCGGCGGTGCCGCTGCTCTCGCTCTACCTGGCGCTGTTCCCCGCGCTGGCCGCGGGCGGCGCGCGCTGGCTCCTGGGGCGGATGCCGGCCACCCGCGCCGGCTGGCCGATTGCGCCGGTGCTGGGCGCCACCTGGATCATTGCCGAATGGCTGCGCGGCTGGGTGCTCGGCGGCTATGCCTGGAACCCGTTCGGGATCGTCCTGTTGGGGCCGTTCGACCGGCCGGGCCTGGCCGCCATTGCGCCCTGGACCGGGACCTATGGCCTCTCGGGCATCGCCGTGGCGCTCGCCGCAGGGATGGCGCTGGCGCTGCTCGGGCGGCGGTTCGTCGCGGCCGGTGTGGCCGCTGCCGCCCTCGCCCTTGGCATGTACTGGCCGGCGGGTGAGGCGCGGCAGGGGACGCTCGCGGTTACCGTCGTCCAGCCGCATCTGGAGCAGGAGCGGCTCAACAATCCGCCCTTCTACGAGGCCAATTTCCAGCGCCTGGTGCGGCTCTCCCGGCCGGTATCTGCGGGCGAACCACGGCTGGTCCTGTGGCCCGAATCAGGCCTCGTGGATTATCTGCGCGAAGGCTATCCGCAGCACTATTACGACCGCACCACCGCGCTCGGCAGTCCGGCGTTCGCCCGCCGGCGGATCGCCGGATCGATCGGCCGCGACAGCGTGCTGCTGACCGGCGCCGTCGACCTGGAGATCGCTGAGGAACGCGCGGTAGGCGCCTACAATTCGGTCACCGCGCTGTCGGGGCGAAGTGGCGCGATCCTGGGCGGCTATGCCAAGGCGCACCTGGTGCCGTTCGGCGAATTCCTGCCGTTGCGCAGCCTGCTCGAACCCATTGGTCTGAGCCGCCTGGTGCCGGGCGCGCTGGACTTCATCCCCGGTCCCGGGCCGCGCACGCTGGAGCTGGGCGAACAGGGCCGGGCGGCGATCCAGATCTGCTACGAGATCGTGTTCTCGGGCCAGGTCGTCGAGCGCGGGACCCGGCCCGACTACATCTTCAACCCGTCCAACGATGGCTGGTTCGGCGCCTTTGGCCCACCGCAGTTCCTGGCGCAAGCGCGGCTGCGCGCGGTGGAGGAGGGCCTGCCGGTGCTGCGCTCCACCACCACCGGGATCAGCGCGGTGATCGATGCCCGCGGCGTGGTGCGCGCGCACCTGCCGCGCGGCGAACTGGGGCGCATCGATGCGCTCGTCCCGCCCGCTCTGGCGCCCACCCTGTTCGCCCGGCTGGGCAATGTCCTCCCCCTCATCCTGGCCGCCATGCTGCTGTGCGGTACGGCAATTGCCATCACCCGCACCGCCCGTTAGACCGCCGCACGACTCACGGGGTCGGCGATTGTCCAGGGATCAGGGTTCATCATGCGCGCCAGCTATCTGTTCACCTCCGAAAGCGTCTCCGAAGGTCATCCGGACAAGGTTTCCGACCAGATTTCCGACGCCATCGTCGACCTGTTTTTGGCCAAGGACCCCGAGGCGCGGATCGCCTGCGAGACGCTGACCACCACCAATCTGGTCGTGCTGGCGGGCGAAATCCGCTGCAAGGGCATCTACGAGAACGATTGCTGGGCCGACGGTGCCAAGGAGGAGATCGAGCAGGTCGTGCGCCAGACGGTGAAGGACATCGGCTACGAGCAGAGCGGCTTCCACTGGCAGAAGCTCACCTTCCTCAACCACCTCCACGGCCAGTCGGCGCACATCGCGCAAGGGGTGGACGCCAGCGGCAACAAGGACGAAGGCGCGGGCGACCAGGGCATCATGTTCGGCTATGCGGCGAACGACACGCCCGATCTGATGCCGGCCACGCTCTATTACAGCCACAAGATCCTCGAGCAGATGGCCGCCGACCGGCATTCGAAGAAGGCGCCGTTCCTCGAGCCCGATGCCAAGAGCCAGGTGACCCTGCGCTACGAAGGCAGCAAGCCGGTGGCCTGCACCGCAGTGGTCGTCTCCACCCAGCATGCCCAAGGTTACGATACCGGCGACAAGGAAGCCGAGCTGCACGCCTATGTGAAGGCGGTGGTGGCCGACGTGATCCCGGCCGAATTGCTCAGCAATTCAACCGAATACCACATCAATCCGACCGGCAGCTTCGAGATCGGCGGCCCCGACGGCGACGCCGGGCTCACGGGGCGCAAGATCATCGTCGACACCTATGGCGGCGCCAGCCCCCACGGCGGCGGCGCGTTCAGCGGCAAGGACCCGACCAAGGTCGATCGCTCGGCGGCTTACATCACCCGCTACCTGGCCAAGAACATCGTCGCGGCGGGCCTGGCCCAGCGCTGCACGATCCAGCTCGCCTATGCGATCGGCGTGAGCAAGCCGCTCTCGCTCTATGTCGACACCCACGGCACCGGCAGCGTGGGCGACGACCGGATCGAAGAGGCGATCCAGGGCATCGCCAAGCTGGGCGGGCTGACCCCGCGCGGCATCCGCACCCATCTTGGTCTCAACAAGCCGATCTACCGCAAGACCGCCGCCTACGGACATTTCGGCCGCAAGGCGGAGGGCGACTTCTTCCCCTGGGAGCGGACCGACCTCATCGACGACCTCAAGGCCGCGCTGGGCTGATCCGGCCCTTGGGGTGTGGTCCGTTGCCGGAGCCCGCCCTTGCATCCCTGATCGCCAGCCAGCCCGGCCCGCTGCCGCCGCCCGGGCGCGTCCAGGCGCTCGATGCATTGCGCGGGGTGGCGGTGATCGGCATCGCGCCGATGAACGTCCTGGTCTTCGCCATGCCCGGACAGGCCTATGTCAATCCGCGCGCCTGGAACGGCTTCGGCGAGACCATCGGCCCGTTCGAGATCGGCCTGTGGGCGATCGTCTTCCTCCTCGTTGAGGACAAGTTCCGCAATCTGTTCGCCATGCTGTTCGGCGCCGGCGTGGCGATCCTGCTCGACCGGCCGCAACCGCGCCCGCTCGCCGGGCACTACGCGCGCATGGCGGTGCTGTTCGCCATCGGCTTCGCGCACGCGACGCTGCTGGCCAACAACGACATCCTGCGGCTGTACGCGATGTGCGGGCTCGTGCTGCCGCTGTTCGTGCGCCTGCGACCGCGCCCGCTGCTGCTGATCGCGGGCACGCTGGTGGCGGCGCAACTGGCGGTGGCGGGGTGGTTTGCCTGGGGGTGGGTGGACTATTGGTGGCGTTGGCAGGCGGGCGCGGTTGCGTTCGGCGAGTTGCAGCGGGCCGAGGCGGCGTTCGGTGCCGATCCCGATGCACTCGCCTTCGGCCTCGAACGCGGCCGCGAGACCTTTGCCGAGCGGATCGAGCGTCGCCTCACCAGTCTCAGCGGCCCGCTGCAGACCGCGCTGGCGGCGTTCCCCTCCACCCTGGCGGCGATGCTCGTGGGGGTCGGGCTGTGGCGCGCCGGTTTGCTGGCGGGCGAATGGCCGCGCGATCGGCTGCTGCGGCTGGCGCGGCTCCTCGTGTGGTGCGCACTCCCGGCGCTGGCGCTGCTGGCGGCGCTCGCGATCTGGAGCGGGTTCTCGGCGGTGGTCACTGCCGCCAATGCGCTGGTGTGGTCCGCGCCCTTCGACCTCGTCCTGGCGATCGGCTGGGCGGCGCTGGGCATGGCGCTGTTCGCGGGCCGCGAGCAACGCCCGCTGGTGCGCCGCCTGGCCGCCACCGGCCGCATGGCGCTGACCAATTACGTCGCCACCAGCCTCGTCTTCGCGGCGATCTTCGCCAGCTGGGGCATGGGGCTGTTCGGCGAGGTGAGCCGGGTGGAAGCGCTGGCCAGCTGCGGCATCCCCATCACGCTCATGCTGGTCTGGTCGTCCTCGTGGCTCGCCCGCTTCCGCCAGGGGCCGCTGGAATGGGCCTGGCGCTCGGCGGCGGGGGGCAGGCTGCTGCCGCTACGGCGCTGAGGCGCGGGCGGGCGAGGGTGATGGACGCGCGCGTCGTGGCGAGGTTGGCGCTCGTAACCAGCGCACAGAGCGACCCCGCCCGCCGTCAGGCACGCCACCGGGACCGGGGGCGTAGGCGGCCGGCAGCCCCGCCTCATGCCCGGATCGATGCGCCTTGCGTGCTCGAGGGTGTGATCGATGGCCAGAACCCCGCCGCCCGGGTCGCGCAGTTCCTCGCGCTCACCGCCATGCCGGTCGGCGGCGAATCGGTTCCCTCCTCGACGCCTTCCCGCCACACGAGCGCGACACGAATGCGCCAAGACCTCGGGAACTCAGGTCATGCTGCGATCTAATCTGGACAGATGCCCGCCTCACCCTCGCTCCGGGCTCAGACCTCGCGGACTGCCGCGGCGATCTCGCCGGGAGCGAGATAATGCGCCATGTGGCCGACACCGGGCAGCACGATCAGGCGGCTGTGCGCGAGTTCCTCGTGCAGCCGCTTGCTGTGGCGCTCGGGGGTGACGACCTTGTCGCCATCCCCGGTGATGAGCGTAACCGGCATCCCAAGCTCGCCATACCGAGGGCACAGCGCCGCGGCGGTGGCGACGAGATGCCCGGCATCGCCGGACAGCGCGAGGATTTGCGAGGGCCGGTGGGCCAGTTCCAGCGGGAAGCGATCCTTCCACCGCTGCGGCACCTTGGCCGGCGAGAACAGCACGCGGCTGACGATGGGCGTATAGGCCCGGCTGAACCAGGGCGAGATCGTGTGGCGCATCAGATCGCCCACCACCGGCACCGCCAGCAAGGAGGAGAGCCGGGCATCGATCCGGCGGGTGGGGTAATAATAGCCGCTCACCAGCACGATGCGCGCGACGAGCTGCGGATGGTCGAGCGCCAGCGCCACGACGATCTGCGTGCCGATGGAATGGCCCACAATGATTGCCGGGCCGATCCCCAGCTGGGTCAACGCCTTGGCGAGCAGGTGGGCCTGTTTCTGCGGGCTCCAGGGCTCGCCGCGCGGCCGAGCACTGCGGCCGAAGCCGGGCCGATCGAAGGCGATGACGCGGTGCGTTTGGGCCAGATCGTCGAACACGCCCGAAACGATCCAGTCCTCGATCAGCGTGCCGTTGCCGTGCACCAGCACCACCGGCTGGCCCTCGCCGCGGACCGCATAGCGCAGGCGCACGCCATCCAGCTCGAGATATTCGCCCAGTTCCGCAAGGCGGCTCTCGGCGCGGCGCGCAAGCGCGCCATTGACAAGCGCGAGGGCCGAGCCAGCGAGCGCCGAGCCGGCAATTGCCCTCGCCCAACGGGGCAACCAGGTGCTGCGCTGCAAGGTCATGCGGATGTCTCCCCACCCGCCCGGCGGGCGGGCCGGACATCGAGGCAACTTGTGCAACGCAGCGAAGGTTCCGCGACCGCCGCTAGCGGTACGCCATCAGCCCATTCTGGCCTGCACCAACGTGGCGAGATCGGTTTCCGGACGGGCACCGTAATGACCGATGATCTCGGCCGCGGCGATCGCGCCGATGGTGAGGCAAGCGGACAATGATCGGCCTTGCGCATGGCCGAACAGGAACCCGGCGGCGAACAGGTCGCCCGCGCCGGTCGTGTCGACCACCTGCGCCACCGGCTCGGCCCGCACCGCGGCGTGCTCGCCGCCGCGTACCGCCACCGCGCCCGCTTCGCCGCGGGTCACCACCAGCGTGGGCACGGCGCCGGCCAGCGCCGCGAGGCCGGCCTCGAACTCCGGCTCGGCGGTCAGCGCCGCCAGCTCGACCTCGTTGGCGAACAGGATGTCGATCAGGCCTGCTGCGATCAGCGCGCGGAAATCATCACCATAGCGGTTGATCACGAAGGCGTCCGACAGCGTCAATGCGATCTCGCGACCCGCCGCCCGGGAATGCTCGATGGCGCGGCGCATGGCCGCGCGCGGCTCGTCCGGATCCCACAGATAGCCCTCGAGATAGAGGATGCGCGCGCTGGCGACCGCGTCGGCGTCGATCGCGCTGGCGGGCAGGTACTGCGCCGCGCCCAGGAAGGTGTTCATCGTGCGCTGCCCGTCCGGGGTGACGAAGATCAGGCAGCGCGCCGTCGGCGGCTCGCCGGGGCGGGGGGCGACGGCGAAATCGATCCCGCCGGCGCGGATGTCGTGAGCGAACACCTCGCCCAGCTGGTCGTCCGCCACCTGGCCGACGAAGGCGCACCGCGCCCCCAGCGCCGCCAGCCCGGCCAGCGTGTTCGCCGCCGAACCGCCCGAGATCTCGCGCGCCGGGCCCATCGCCGCGTAGAGCGCCCGGGCCTGCTCGGCGTCCACCAGCGTCATCCCGCCGCGCGCCAGGCCCAGCGCCTCGATCAGCTCGTCGGAGCACGGAGCCATCACATCGACGATGGCGTTGCCGATGGCGATGACGTCATATCTGGGTTCGGGGTATCTGGGTTCGGGCATGAGGGTTCCTGGGAGTTCGCGTGGCTGGAACGGTTCGGCGCGCGGGGTCTGGGGAGGGGGGCTCGTGGGCCGTTGACTTGGCCGTCGGCGGCAGCGATCGCAAGCCCCGGATGACGGCCGTGCTCACCTCCCTGCTGCGTTCGCTCAAGGAGCTCGCCGAGCCGCGGATCTGGCGCATCCTGGCCAAGAGCATCGCCGTCACGCTCGTGCTGTTCGCGCTCGTGGGCGCGGCCGGCTGGTACCTGATCGATACCGGCCTCGCCGCTGCGGGCCTGTCGGACGAGCGGCTGGGCGAGGCCGGGGCGGTGCGCGGGGCGGCCGCGGCGCTGCTGGCGGCGCTCGGCCTGTGGCTCGCCTGGCGCATCCTGGCGATGGCGGTGCTGCAGTTCTTCGCCGACGAGGTGGTGGCGGTGGTGGAGGCGCGCGACTACCCCCGGGCCGCGAGTTGCGCGCGCGACCTGTCGCTGGGCGAGCAGGCTTGCGCCAGCCTGCGCGCCGGCGGGCGGGCGCTGCTCGTCAACCTGCTGGCGGCACCGGTGGCGCTGGCGCTGCTGGTCACCGGCGTGGGCCCGGCGATGCTGCTGTTCGCGGTCAATGCCTGGCTGATCGGGCGCGAGCTGCAGGACATGGTCTGGCTGCGCCACCGCCGGGCCCGCGATTCCGCGGCGCCGGTCAGCGTCGCCGAACGCTTCGTGCTCGGCGGCGCGGTCGCGGGGCTGCTGGTGATACCGTTCGTCAGCCTTCTCGCGCCGGTGCTGGGCGCCGCCAGCGCCACCCACCTCCTCCACCGCAAGGCGCAACGATGATGCTTGGTCCAGGGCCGCGTCTGGCGGCCGCCCTTTCGTTGCTCGGCCCGCTCGCGGCCTGCACCGCCATACCCCCGGCGTCGGGACCGGCCACCCCACCCCTATCCGTTCCCGGCCCGGTGCAAATTCCGCCGCAGGCGCCGCCGGCACCGCCCAGCGAAGGGTTCCGCACGCCCAGGCTGCAGCAGGTGCCGGGTCTGGAATGGCTGTACCGCCAGGATGCGCGCGGGCTCGCCGGCGCCCTGGGAAACCCCCGGCTCGACCTCGTGGAGGGGGACATGCGCAAGCAGCAGTTTGCGAATTCCGCCTGCGTGCTCGACGTGTTCCTCTACCCGCTCGGCCCCGGCGCGGAACCGGTGGCGACGCACGTCGAGGCACGGCGCGCGAGCGACGGGCAGGAGGTCGACCGCCGTGCCTGCGCCGAGGCGCTGCGCCGGCGCTAATCGCCCGCGAGGATCAGCCGCAGTGACCCATCAGACGATAAAACTCTCGCCGCAGCCACAGGCACCCTTGGCGTTGGGGTTCTCGAACACGAACCCGGCCGAGAAATCGTCCTCGCGCCAATCCATCGTACTGCCCACCAGGTAGAGCACCGAGGCGCCGTCGATGTAGAACGTGCCGCCGGGCGTGGCGATCTTCTCGTCGAACGGCTGCTCGCTCGTGACGTAGTCGACCGAATAGGCGAGCCCCGAACAGCCGCGCCGCGGGGTCGAGAGCTTCACGCCCACCGCCCCCTGCGGCGCCCGCGCCATGAGGTCGGCCACGCGTCGCTCGGCGCCGGGGGTCAGCCGGACGGCAGCGGGTCGTTCACGCACCGTCGTCGCCATATCCACTCATCCCTCAGCGGCCCAAGCACCGGCTCGGGCGCAACAATCACAGCATCCCGAGTTCGAGGCGCGCCTCGTCGCTCATCTTGGACGGGTCCCAGGGCGGGTCCCACGTCACCTGCACCTCGGCGTCGCGCACGCCAGGCACCGCGGTGACCCGCAGCTCGATTTCGCCCGGCATGGTTTCGGCCACCGGGCAATGCGGCGTGGTCAGGGTCATGGTGATTGTTACGTCCGCATCGGACGTTACCTCGACACCGTAGATCAACCCGAGATCATAGATGTTCACCGGGATCTCGGGGTCGAAGATGTCCTTGAGCGCCTCGATCACCGATTCGTAGAGTTCGCCGCCTGGTCCACCCGCGTCGACGCTTTCGGGCCGCTGCTGGAGAAAGCCCTCCAGGTAATCGCGCTTGCGCTCGAGCATCGCGGCGGCGCTTTCGGCGGGCGCATAGTCGAGCGGCGCGTCGCTGACCCGCGCGCGCGGCGGCTTAGTGCGCCCGACCGCCCCGCCATCAAGGTTCGCCGCAGCCAGGGAATCGCTGTCCTCGGGGGGCGTATGCTCGGGCCTGTCCATCAGCCGAAAATCCTTTTCGTGCGGTCGATCCCGCGGATGAGCGCCGCCACGTCATCGGCATCTGAATAGAGGCCGAAGCTGGCCCGCGCGGTGGCGTCCACTCCCAGCCGCGCCATCAGCGGCTGTGCGCAATGGTGCCCGGCGCGAATGGCAACATCTTCTTCGTCCAATATGGTGCCGAGATCGTGCGGGTGAATGCCATCAATGACAAAACTGACGATTCCCGCCGCATCCTCGGGGCCGAACAGCCGCACATCGTTCATTTCGCGCAACGCCTCGCGCGTCTGCGCCACCAGCGCGGTCTCGTGCGCGTGGATCGCCCCCAGGCCCCGGCGTGAGACATAATCGCATGCCGCCGCCAGCCCGATCGCCTCGACGATTGCCGGCGTTCCCGCCTCGAAGCGCTGGGGCGCGGGGGCGAACGTTGTGCCCGCAAAGCTGACCTGCGCGATCATCGCCCCGCCGCCCTGCCACGGCGGCATGTCGGCCAGGATATCGGCCCGCGCCCACAGCGCGCCGATGCCGGTGGGGCCGTAGAGCTTGTGGCCCGAGAAGGCGTAGAAGTCGCACCCGAGCGCCGCCACGTCGACCGCCAGCCGCGCCACCGCCTGGCAGCCGTCGAGCAGCAGCTTCGCGCCCACCGCATGGGCGAGATCCGCGGCGCGGCGGGCATCGAGCAACGAGCCGAGCACGTTCGAGACATGCGCGAAGGCCACCAGCTTGTGGGCGGGCGTCAGCAGCCGCTCGGCGGCATCGAGGTCGATCCGGCCATCGGGCGTCAGCGGGCACACGTCGATCGCGAACCCGAGCCGCCGCTGCATCAGCTGCCAGGGCACGATGTTGGAATGGTGCTCCAACTCGGAGAGCAGGATTCGATCGTCTTTTCCGAGGTTTACCGCACCCCAGGACTGCGCCACCAGGTTGATCGCCTCGGTCGCGCCGCGGGTGAACACCAGTTCGTCGGCCGCCCCGCCCACGAACGCCGCGACGCGCCGCCGCGCCGCCTCGTAGCCCAGCGTCATCTCGGCCGAGCGCGTGTAGACGCCGCGGTGGACGGTGGCGTAATCGGCGCCGAGCGCCCGCGCCACCGCCTCGATCACCACGCGCGGCTTCTGCGCCGTCGCCGCGGTATCGAGATAATGCCAGGGCTGGCCGGCGGCGGTGACGAGGCCGGGAAAATCGGTCTTCACGCCCAATCCGTCATGGTCGAGACCACCTGCCACGCGACGATCGATTTCGGACAGGTCGGCGATCATGGGGCGGTGCCCAGGGCTGCCAGCGCGGTTTCGAACAGGCGCGCCTGCTCGGCCTCGTCCTCGAGACCGGCGAGAGCATCGGCGATGAAGGCGCGGATCAGCAGTTTTCGCGCGACGTCCGGCGCAACGCCGCGGCTGGCCAGGTAATAGCGCGCCGCCTCGTCGAGTTGGCCGATGGCCGCGCCGTGCGCGCATTTGACGTCGTCGGCATAGATCTCGAGCTCGGGCTTGGCATTGGCGCTGGCCCCGCGCTCGAGCAGCAGGGCCTTGAAATCCTGCCCGGCATCGGTCTTCTGGGCGCCGCGGGCGACATCGATCCGGCCCAGGAAATTGCCCGTCGCCTGGCCCCAGTGGACGGCGCGCACCACTTGGCGCGAGGTGGCGTGGGGCTCGGCATGGTCGAGCCGGGTGACGATCTCGCGCACCGCCGCCCCGCCGCCGATGGTCACCGCCCCCAGTTCGAAATGCGCGCCTTCGGCGAGGCGCACGGCAACGTCCAGGCGCGCATAATCGGCCGCGGAGTTCACCGCGAACAACTCGAACCGCCCGCCCGCGCCGATGTCCACCCGCAATCGCCGCAGGTCGGGCTCGGCATGGCCGAGCACCAGGCACTCGCGCATGGTGGCGCCGGCCGGCACGCTGATGTCGCGCCAGGCCGAAAAGGCGGCGGGCGCGAGCCGCTCGAGCACGCCGGCATCGGCGTAGCGCCAGGCTTCGTCGCGCCGAGTGGGGAGCAGCCCGCTCAAAAGAGCCCGCCGCGAGCGCGCTGCGCCCGGCGGTAATCCGCGATCGTATCCTCGCGGTGATCCTCCAGGCACTTGTCGATCTCCTCGCGGTCACTGCCGTGGCGCAGCGCGCAGATGGTGTTGGCCTGGCACAGCCGGTCGTCGAGATAGGCGATAGTGGTCGTACCCGACAGCGAGCAGCGCCAGCCGCCTTCGCTGGTCTGGCCCACCTCGGCCACGATCGCGCTCATCCAATACTCGACGATCTCGAGATCGACCGGGTCGGTCGGGGGCACGGCAGGAAGTGCGGCGGCGGCCTGCGCGAACAGCAGCGATGCAAATACGATCATGCCAGTACCTCCTCATAGCCGTCCTGTTCCAAACGCCTGGCGAGCTCGGCACCGCCGGTCCTCACGATGCGGCCTTGCGCGAGGACATGCACGAAATCGGGCTGCACGTAATCGAGCAGCCGCTGGTAGTGGGTGATCAGCAGCACGGCCTTGTCGGGCCCGCCCGGCTGCTGGCGCATGATCGCGTTGATGCCTTCGCCCACCACCCGCAGCGCGTCGATGTCGAGGCCGGAATCCGTCTCGTCGAGCACCGCCAGCGCCGGGTCGAGGATGCCCATGTGGACCATCTCGGCGCGCTTCTTCTCGCCGCCCGAGAAGCCCACGTTCACGTGGCGCTTGAGCATCTCCATGTCGAAGCGCAGCAGGCCCGCCTGTTCGCGGGCGAGCTTGAGGAACTCGGCCCCGGTCAGCGGCTCGGCCCCGCGCGCCTTGCGCTGCCCGTTCAAGGCCTCGCGCAGGAACTGCACGTTGGAGACGCCGGGGATCTCGACCGGGTACTGGAAGCCGAGGAACAGCCCGGCGGCCGCTCGCTCGTGCGGCGCCATGGCGAGCAGGTCCTGGCCCTGGAAGGTGACCGAGCCGGCGGTCACCTCGTAACCGGGCCGGCCGCCCAGCACATAGGCGAGCGTGGACTTGCCCGCGCCGTTGGGGCCCATGATGGCGTGCACCTCGCCCGCGTTCACGCTGAGCGAGAGGCCGGTGAGGATCGGCGTGTCGCCGACCTTGGCGTGGAGGTTATCGATCTGGAGCAAGGCTGGTCCTCTGGGGCCGTGCGCCCCGGTCGTGGCGTGGCGCCGACGGGCGCGGATGGCTGGAATGATGGGCACCGCGGGCCTGTTGCTTGTCGGCCATGCGCAGCCGCATGCCGGCGGTGATGCGGGCGAGCACGGCGTCGGTGTCGGCGAGGATGTCGGCGGCCTTGAGCCGCATCACCCGGATGCCGACCGCCGCCAGGCTCTTGTCACGGCGGGTGGCGATGGCCTCGTTCGCGCCCTCCTCGTCGATGGCGATGGCCATGCCGAGGTTGTGGCAGACGAAATCCACGATCGCCGAGCCCACCACCGCGTGCCGGGTAAAGGCGTAGCGCCCGAGCTCAGCCTTGCTGAACCGCTCGGCCAGCGCCTTGTGCGCCTCCGAGGAATGCCGCCGCATCTCGCGGGCCTGCTCGTGCAGCACGTCGAGCCGCTTCTCGGAGATCTCCCACCCGCGGCCACGCTTCTTGAGGGCGGGTGCGGTGGATTGCTCGGAGGGGGAGCGAAGGGCGAGGGTTTTACGGATGGTCACGTGTAGCTTAGTCTCCGTATTGCCTGCGATGCAGCGCTTCGTAGGCTTCGGCTGCAGCCTCTTGATCGCAAGCCATGCGGCGGATGGCGTCATCGGTCACCCTTCCTCCTGTGGCAGCCTTTAATTCTTTGCCTTTCCCGCAAAGTTCCGGCGGAGAGGATGGAGTTCGAGGAAGTAGGACAACTAGCGCCATGAAGACAACGAGTAGGACAACTCCGATTGCGCAACCACGCTTCGCTGCCGTGCTCACCCCACGCTCCCCTCGAGCGAGATCGCCAGCAGCTTCTGCGCCTCGACCGCGAACTCCATCGGCAGCTCCTTGAGCACCTCTTTCGCAAAGCCGTTGACGATCAACGCCACCGCCTCCTCCTGGCCCAGCCCGCGCTGCATGGCGTAGAACAGCTGGTCGTCGGAGATCTTCGAGGTGGTCGCCTCGTGCTCGATCACCGCGGTGGGGTTGGCCACCTCGATATAGGGCACGGTATGCGCGCCGCTTTCCTGGCCCAGCAGCAGCGAATCGCACTGGGTGTAGTTGCGCGCGCCCTCGGCATTGGCGCCCATCCGCACCAGGCCGCGATAGGTGTTGTTCGATTTGCCCGCCGAGATGCCCTTGGAGATGATCGTCGAGCGGGTGCCGCGCGCATTGTGGATCATCTTGGTGCCGGTGTCGGCCTGCTGGTGGTTGTTGGTCACCGCGACCGAGTAGAACTCGCCCACGCTGTCGACCCCGTTGAGCACGCAGGAGGGGTACTTCCACGTCACCGCGCTGCCCGTCTCCACCTGCGTCCAGCTCACCTTGCTGCGCGCGCCCTGGCACAGCGCGCGCTTGGTGACGAAATTGTAGATCCCGCCCACGCCTTCGGCATTGCCGGGATACCAGTTCTGCACCGTGGAATACTTGATCTCGGCATCGTCCAGCGCCACCAGCTCCACCACTGCGGCGTGGAGCTGGTTCTCGTCGCGCATCGGTGCGGTGCAGCCTTCGAGATAGCTCACATAAGAGCCCTTCTCGGCGATGATCAGCGTGCGTTCGAACTGGCCGGTGTTCTCGGCATTGATGCGGAAATAGGTGGAAAGCTCCATCGGGCAGCGCACGCCTTCGGGGATGTAGACGAAGGTGCCGTCCGAAAAGACCGCGGCGTTGAGCGCGGCGAAGTAATTGTCGCGCTGGGGCACCACGCGGCCCAGCCACTTCTTCACCAGTTCGGGATGCTCGCGCACCGCCTCGCTGAAGGAGAGGAAAATGACGCCCGCACGCAGCAGCTCGGCGCGGAAGGTGGTGGCGACCGATACGCTGTCGAACACCGCGTCCACCGCCACCTTGCGCGCGCCCTTGACGCCCGCGAGCACTTCCTGTTCCGCCAGCGGGATGCCCAGCTTGTCGTAGACCGCCTTGATCTCGGGATCGAGCGCGTCGAGGCTGTCGAGCTCCACCTTGGCCTTGGGCGCGGCGTAGTAGAAGGCGTCCTGGTAGTCGATCGCCGGGTAGCCGATCTTGGCCCAGTCGGGCTCGGTCATGCCCTGCCAGGTGGCGAACGCCTTCAGCCGCCACTCCAGCATCCAGTCCGGCTCGCTTTTCTTGGCGCTGATGAAGCGGACGGTGTCTTGCGACAGGCCCTTGGGGGCGAAATCGGTCTCGATGTCCGAATGCCAGCCGAATTCGTAATCGGCGGCCCGGTCGGCCGCCTCACGCGCGGCGCGGTCGGGCAGGGCGAGCTCGTCGGTCATTGCAGGGCTCCGGCCGGCTCGCGGCTCGTCGCCGCCGGCCCGCGCGGGGCCTCGACGCCGCCGGCGGGCGGCGGCGCGGATAGCTGGATCAAGGAAATCTCCGCCAGAGCGCCGCGCATGGTCGCGTTGACCAAGGCCCAATGCGGCCGCACCGCACCGGCCGCCTCGCGCGCGCACTCCTGGGGGGGGCCGTCAAGGCCGGGAGTGAACCCGATCGGCCCCTCCACCGCCTCGACGATATCCGCCAGCGAGATCGCCGCGGCGGGGCGCGCCAGCTGCAGCCCGCCGCCGGCGCCGCGGACCGAGCGCAACAGGCGGGCGCGCACCAGCAGGCTCACCAGCTTCTGCACCGTGGGCTGCGGCAGCCCGGCCTCGCGGGCCAGTTCGGCGGCCGAGATGCGCGCGCGCCGCTCGGCGCCAAGCGCAGTGCGGGCGGCGCCGCCGCATTGGCGCGCGGCGGCGCACATCGTGACCACCGCGTAATCGGTCATGCTGGAGAGGCGCATCAAGTGTCCCGCTGGCAAATCGGATCGATCTGCTCGCATTTATCTAGTCGCCTGCTGCGCGGCTTTCAACCGGCGTCCGCCTGCTGCGAGTCGTTCGCGAGACGGGCGCCTCGGACGATGCCTCGGCCTCGACACCGCCGCGGCCGACTGCCATGCCCGGCCGATGCTTTACCGGTTGCTGCGGCCCGCTTTGTTCCGGCTCGATCCGGAGCGCGCCCACCGCGCCTCGCTCGCCGCGCTCAAGGCCGCCCCGCGCGGCACCCCGCGGACCTACCCGCGGCTGGCGAGCGAGGTCGCCGGGCTCGCCTTCGCCAATCCGATCGGGCTTGCCGCGGGGTACGACAAGGACGCCGAGGCGCTCGACCCGCTGCTGGGCTTGGGCTTCGGCGCGGTCGAGGTCGGCTCCATCACCCCGCTGCCGCAGGCCGGCAATCCGCGCCCGCGGCTGTTCCGCCTGGTGGAAGACCGCGCGGTGATCAACCGCATGGGGTTCAACAATGCGGGCGCCGAGGCGGCCCGCGGGCGGCTCGCCGCGCGCCAAGGCCGGGGTCGCGCTCAGTACGGCGTGGTCGGTATCAACATCGGCGCCAACCGCGATTCGCCCGACCGGATCGCCGATTACGCGGCGATGACCCGGATCATGGCCCCGTTCGCCGATTACCTCGCGGTCAACGTCTCGAGCCCCAATACTCCGGGCCTGCGCGCGCTGCAGGACAAGGGGGCGCTGGCCGGGCTGCTCGACGCTGTGCTCGCCGCCCGCGCCGCGAGCGGCGCCATGCCGGCGGTGTTCCTCAAGGTCGCGCCCGATCTCGCCCCGGCCGACATCGACGCCATCGCCCGCCTGGCGCTAGACCGCCGGCTGGGCGCGCTGATCATCGCCAACACCACCGTCGCCCGCCCGCCGCTGCGCTCGGTCCATGCGCGCGAGGCGGGCGGCCTCTCGGGCGCGCCGCTCAAGGCACCCGCGCTCGCGCGACTGCGCGATTTCCGCCAAGCCACCGGCGGCGCGATCCCGCTGGTGGGCGTGGGCGGCATCGCCAGCGCCATGGACGCGTGGCAGCGCATCCGCGCCGGCGCCAGCCTGGTCCAGCTCTACACCGGCCTGGTCTATCGCGGCCCCGGCATCGCCCGCGCGATCACCGCGGGGCTCGACTACCTGGTGCAACGCGAGGGCCTGGCCTCCATTGCCGAAGCGGTGGGAAGCGAATAGCATCCTCGCATGCACAAAAGCTTTCTCGCCGCGCTGCTCGCGCCCGTCCTGCTGTCGGCCTGCGCCACCGCGCCCGCGCTGGAGCGGGCGGCGGCGCCGCCCGTTCAGACGCAACCCGGCGCCGCCGCCGCCAACGACCCGCGGGTCAGCGCCGTCGGCGAGGCGATCCTGGCGCGCGGCGGCAATGCCACCGATGCAGCGCTCGCCATGGTCTTCGCGCTGACGGTCGTCGAGCCGCAAAGCTCGGGCATCGGCGGCGGCGCGTTCTACGTGCGCGGCGCGCCCGATGGCGCGGTGGCGACGATCGACGGGCGCGAGACGGCGCCCGCCGCCGCCGGGCCGGACTGGTTCCTCGGGCCGGACGGCGCGCCGCTGCCGCGCGGGCAAGCGGTGCGCAGCGGGCTCAGCATCGGCGTGCCGGGCACCGTCGCCATGGCCGCCGAGGCGCATCGCCGCTTCGGCAGACTGGCGTGGCGCGAGGTCATCACCCCCGCCATCGCGCTCGCCCGCGACGGTTTCGCCATGAACATCCGGCTCAACGGCTCGCTCGACGACAATCCCCAGAGCGGCGCGCGCGACGCCGACGCGCGCGCCATCTATTACGGCCCCGACGGCAAGGCGCTGGCGCCGGGCACGCTGATCCG
>JANNOJ010000054.1:0-43888 GCA_031399025.1 Erythrobacteraceae bacterium
CTTCGCGCTCAACCGCTGCAATCACCCGCTCGCGCAAATCCTGTGAATAGGCTCCGCTCATCCATGCCGACCTCCTAACAGCCCGCATGTTGAATCAGAACTCAAGCCGCTTGTGAATCCCCTTGGTCGCAAACCGCTCTAAGTTGTATTACAGCATGTACATCGCGACCGCGTGGGCGTGGTTCTCCACCCTCCTGCCGACGAAGTGTTACCGCAATTGGCTGTCCTTCGAGCCGCGCCGGTTGATGCTCGAGTGGCGCACCTGCTGGTCGCGCGCCTGCTGACAAGCGAGGCAGGTACGCACGCCGGGCACCGCCTCGCGCCGACGCTTGGGGATGGCCTCGCCGCATTTGTCGCACCAGCGCGCGCTCGCCCCGCTGGGCATGCGCCCGCGCGCGGCGGCGAGCGCATCGCTCACCGAATCTTCGATCTGCTCCTGCACCGCGCCATCGCGCGACCATCCGCCAGCCATGTTCGGCTCCTCTGAAAGAACATAGGTGGCGAGCCCGTGCCCGGCTGTAAAGCGGGGGCGGGCCAGTCAGCCGAGCAAAGCGGCGAGCGGGATCGCCAGCACCGCCAGCGCGGCGACGAGCAGCACGAGCGGCAGCGAAGGCCGGTCGGCGCGGGAGCGGAAATGCGCGGCGGGAGACGATGCATCCATGGCTACCGGGATAGCCGGACATGGTTAACAACCCGTAAAGCCGCGCTTTGGCGCAGCGGCGCCTGCCAGTCAAAACTGGCGGATGGCGGCCAGGAACGCCTCGCCATAGGCCTCCAGCTTCTTCGCTCCCACGCCCGGTATGCCGCCCAGCTCGCGCATCGACCCGGGCCGCCGCGCCGCCATCTCGCGCAAGGTGGCATCGTGGAACACCACGTAGGGCGGCACCTGCGCCTCCTTGGCCAGGGTGCGGCGCAGGTCGCGCAGCGCTTCGAACAGCGGATCGGAAGCCGCGTCGGGCGCGCCTCCGGTACGGCGGCGAGACCGGCCAAGCGCTGCAGCGCGTGGCGGGGTGACGATCGCCACCGGGCGCCCGCCGGTGAGGATCGCGCGGGCATCGCCGCCCAGCATCAGTCCGCCGTGCTCGGTGGGGACAAGGTCGCCATGCGCCTGCAGCGTGCGCGCGACCTGGGGCACCAGCCGCGCCTCGTCGGCATCGAGGATGCCGAACACGCTCAGCCGATCGTGCCCGCGCTGCCGGATGCGCTCGTCCTGCGCCCCGGTCAGCACCTTCTGGATATGGCCCAGGCCGAAGCTCTGGCCGGTGCGATAGACCGCGCTTAGCAGCTTGCGCGCGAGGTCAGTGACGTCGGTCACCAGCGGCGGCGCGAGACAATTGTCGCAATTGCCGCAGGCCTGGGGCGGCGTCTCGTCGAAATGGCGCAGCAGCACCGCGCGGCGGCAGCCGGGGGTCTCGACCAGCCGGGCCAGCGCTTCCAGCCGGGACCGCTCGCCGCTGCGGCGCCTCGGCTCGACCTCCTCCAGCCGCTGGCGCGACAGGGCGAAATCGGCCGCGCCCCACAGCATCACCGCCCGCGCCGGGTCACCGTCGCGACCGGCGCGGCCGGTCTCCTGGTAATAGGCCTCGATCGACTTGGGCAGGCCGGCATGGGCGACGAAGCGGACGTCGGGCTTGTCGATGCCCATGCCGAAGGCGATGGTGGCGACCATCACCAGGTCCTCCGAGGCGACGAATTCGGCCTGGTTGCGCGCCCGTACCTCGGGCGCGAGACCGGCATGGTAGGGCAGCACCCGGCGCCCGCCCTCAGCGCGGCCCGCCTCGCCCAGTTTCGCCGCGAGCTCCTCCACCTTGGCTCGGGTGGGCGCGTAGACGATCCCCGGACCGGGCTCCTGCGCCAACAGCGCGGCGAGCTGGCGCAAGGCGTTGTCGCGCGGCCTGATCATATAGCGGATGTTCGGCCGGTCGAACCCTGCGACCACCAGACCATCGGTGGGGATGCCGAGCTGGGCGAGGATGTCGGCCCGCGTCTGCGCATCGGCGGTGGCGGTGAGCGCCAGTCGCGGAACCTGGGCGAAGGCATCCATCAACGGGCGCAGCTGGCGGTAGTCGGGGCGGAAATCGTGGCCCCATTCGGACACGCAATGCGCCTCGTCCACCGCGAACAGGGCGATGCGCGTCTGGCCCAGCAGCTCGCGGAAATGCGGCTGACTGGCGCGTTCCGGGGCGACATAGAGCAGGTCGAGATCGCCGCGGCGCAAGGCGTCCTGCGTCTCGCGCCAATCGGCATCGGCGCTGGTGAGCGTGGCCGCGCGGATGCCGTTGGCGCGCGCGGTGCGCAGCTGGTCGTGCATCAGCGCGATGAGCGGTGAGACGACTACGCAGCATCCCGGCAGCAGCGTGGCGGGCAGCTGATAGGTGAGCGACTTGCCCGCCCCGGTGGGCATCACCGCCAGGGTCGAGCGGCCGGTAAGCACGCGCTCGATCACCTCGCCCTGGCGGCCGCGGAACTCGGGGAAGCCGAAGATGTCGCGCAGCGCGCGGCGCGCCCGGGCGAGGTCCGGCGGCGCGGCGGCGTCGGGCTCGTGGGGTAGGAGATCGGGCGGCACCGCCTCGTCCCTGCCACAGCTGCCGGCGCGCGGGAACGGCGCAAGCGGGCTCGATTGCCGATTTTCTCACCCGCGGGCTTGGGCTAGGGCAGCGCCACCGCGTGGCCCGCTGCCACGATCTTGCCGAAGGAACCACCGATGACTGCGATCCGCTACGCCGCCGCCTGTGCCGCTCTCCTGCTCGCCGCCTGCAGCGAGGCGCAGGACGCCTCCGAGGACGCGGCGGCCGACAGCGTCGAGCTGCCCGCCGACGCGGCCATGGCCGATGCGCCGATGCCTGCCGAGGGCGCAGCCGCCATCGGCGAGGCCGCCGACCAGGCGCGCGACGCGGCCGAGGCGATGGACGAAGTGGAGGAGGACGCGCAGCAGGCCGCCGCCGAAGCCGAGGCTGCGGTTGATGATATCGAAGCGATCGAGGCCGAGATCTCCGCGGCCGAGCAGGCGATGGAGTGAGGGCTGGCGGGTGGTGCGAGCACCGGCCGTGGCGCTCCGCCTGGCAGCTATCGCGCTGGCCGCCGCGCTGCTGGCCTGCTGCAGGGACGGCGCGGCCACCGCTTCGTCGACCGCGACCGTCGGCGAGGCCCAGGCCCTCGCGGAGGCGGGCGAGATGCTCGACGAGAGGCGTGTCCCCCTGGCGGAGGTCGAGCCTTCGCCCACGCCGTCCGGTGCTCGTGCGGAGCGCTGATTGCAAGACTGCTTGACCCGGCGACAATCACTGCGGTGACTGCTACGATGGAGCATATGGCAACGATCGCCGAGCCGAGCAGCGACTTTTCCACCATCCCCCGAGTACCCGAGGGCTGCTTTATCGCGCCGCTGCGCCGGCCCACGGGCGTCGGCGAGGACTGGATCGAGCCGGCCCAGCGAGACTATTCCGCCGCCGACGATGCCATCTGGAACGAGCTCTTCGCCCGCCAGATGGAAATCCTGCCCGGTCGCGCCTGCAGCGCCTTCATGGCCGGGCTCGACCGGCTCGACCTCGGGCACGGCGGGGTGCCCGATTTCGCCCGCCTGTCCGAGGAACTGGGCCCGCTCACCGGCTGGAGCGTGGTGCCGGTGCCCATGCTCATCCCCGACCACGTGTTCTTCTGGCACCTGGCCAACCGGCGCTTTCCGGCGGGCAATTTCATCCGCACGCGCGAGACCTTCGACTATATCGAGGAGCCAGACGTCTTCCATGACGTGTTCGGCCACGTCCCGCTGCTCGCCGACCCGGTGTTCGCCGATTACATGCACGAATATGGCAAGGCCGGGTGGAAGGCCATGCATTACAACCGCCTCAGGGCGCTGGGCGCGCTCTACTGGTATACGGTGGAATTCGGCCTGATGCGCGAGGCGGGCGAGTTGCGCATCTACGGTGCGGGCATCCTGTCGGGTCCGCGCGAGGCGGTGTTCGCGCTCGAGGCGCAATCGCCCAACCGGATCATGCTCAACGTCGACCGGGTGATGCGCACCGACTACGTCATCAGCGATCTGCAGCCGACATATTTCGTCATCGAGAGCTTCGACGATCTTTACCGGCAGACGGTGGAGCGCGATTTCGACCGGCTGTATCGCGCCCTCGACCCCGGCTTCACCTATGCCAACGCCGCGGTGATCGACGTCGATGACGTGCTCTATACCGGCACCCAGGAATATCATCTGCGTGGCGGGCGCGGTTCGAACGCCGTGCCGGTCTGACGGCCGCTGGCGCCGGCGAGCGAGAACGGAGCAGCTCAAGCAACCGGCCCGGGCTTACCCGGGCCGGCTCTTCACAAATCAAACTTGCGAAGGCTCGTTACATCGTGGGCTCTTCGACCTCTTCGGTCAGCGCATCGGTGTCGCCTTCGGCCGCATCCTCGATGGCGTCGGCTTCCTCGTTGATCACCGCTTCCTCCGTATCGGTGATCATGCCTTCGTCTTCCATGATATCGGCCTGCTCTTCCATGCCTTCGGCCTGCTCCTCGGCTACCTCTTCCTGGGGGCTGTCGCACGCCGCGACGCCAAGACCCAGGGCAGCGGCGGAGGCAAAGGCGATGATCTTCTTCATGGTATGGATTCCCTCTGTGTTGGCGTCCTGAACGCTCAGGGTCGCCGGTGGGCCAAGTCCGCGGCCTGTGCTGCAGGGCTGGCCTGCCGCGACTAGCGTACTTGCACGCGTTTGAACAAGTTTACGAACGCAATCGCAGCGATGGCGCCGCACACCGAGAGCACCAGCGCGCTCACGTGGTAGGTATCGGCCAGCAGGTTGCCCCGCCCGGTCAAGGGGCTAACCAACAGCCCGGAGAACAGCGCACCCCCGATCCCCGCGGCGGTGTTGCGCAACAGGCCCGAACGGCTCTCCGCTCGTAGGACGATCGCCGCCAGCCAGCCGCCGGTGGCGCCCACCACGAACAGAAACATCAAGCCCATCGCACCCAATCCAACAGCGTCACAAACCGGTAACCGGAACCCCGGCCCCCTGTTCCCTCCTGCTTGCAATTTAGTGGAACCGGCGCATCGTCAGCGCAGGACCAGCCAGGCGAGCGCCGCCGATCCAAGGAGGATGCGATACCAGGCGAACGGGGTGAAGCCATGCCGCGAGACATAGGCGACGAAGGCGCGGATGATCACCAGCGCGGTGAGGAAGGCGGCGAGCAGCCCGAGCGCAATCTCGTCCCAGCCGATCAGACCGCCGCCGGCCAGCAGCTTTTCGGGCTCGGAGACGATCTTTACCGTCGCCGCGCCGAGCATGGTCGGGACGGCCAGGAAGAAGGAGAACTCGGCCGCGGTCTTGCGCCCCACGCCCATCGCCAGCGCCCCCAGGATGGTGGCGCCCGAGCGGCTGGTGCCCGGGATCATCGCCAGGCACTGGACGAAGCCGATGGCGATGGCGGTGCGCCATGACATCTCGCTCACCCCGGTATCCTCGGCCGGCTTGATAATGCGCTCGAGGACGATGATCGCCACCCCGCCCACGATGAGCGCCACCGCCACCACCAGCGGGGTTTCCAGCATGGCATCGATCCAATCCTTGATGGCGATGCCGATGACCGCTGCCGGGAGGAAACCGAGCAGGATGTTGCGCACGAACCGCAGCGATTCGCCCTTGCCGCGCAGCAGGCCCACCCCGGTGAACCAGAACAGCTTCCAGTAGGTCACCACCACGGCCATGATGGCGCCGAGCTGGATGACGATGTTGAACTGCGCCCAGTGCGCCGCATCATAGCCCAGGAACTCGCTGGCTAGGATCAGGTGCCCGGTGGACGACACCGGCAGGAACTCGGTCAGCCCCTCGAGAATGCCCAGGACGATGGCGGTGAGGGTCAGGTCCATAGCCGGCCGCTGTTCGCCGTGGCGCCGGGCGAAGTCAAGCCTTCGCACCCGCAGCATCGGCCGCTGCGGGGCGCCGGTCGATCATCGCCCCAGACCGCGCTCAGGCGGCCTGGGTGTCGTCGAACTGGAGTGCGGCGAGCCGGGCATAGAGCCCGCTTTGCGCCACCAGCGCGGCGTGGGTGCCCTGCTCCACGATGCGCCCGCCATCCATCACCACGATCCGGTCGGCGGCCCGCACCGTGGCCAGGCGATGGGCGATGACCAGGGTGGTGCGCAGTTCCATCAGCCGCTCGAGCGCCTGCTGGACCGATTGCTCGCTCTCGGCATCCAAGGCGCTGGTCGCCTCGTCGAGCAGCAGGATGGGCGCGTCGCGCAACAATGCCCGGGCGATGGCCAGGCGCTGGCGCTGGCCGCCCGAAAGCCGCGCCCCTCCTTCGCCAAGGAAGGTGTCGAGTCCGTCGGGCAGGGCGCGCAGGAAGGTCTCGGCATTGGCGGCGCGGGCGGCATCCCAGATGGCCTCCTCGCTGGCGTCCCAGGCGCCATAGCGCAGATTGTCCCGCGCGCTGGCGGCGAACAGCACACCTTCCTGCGGCACCAGGGCGATGCGGCGGCGCACGTCCTGCGGGTCGGCCTGGGTCAGCGGCACGCCGTCGAGCCGGACGGTCCCGGCCTGCGGATCGTAGAACCGCTCGGCGAGCTGGAAGATGGTCGACTTGCCCGCCCCCGAGGGGCCGACGATCGCCACCGTCTCGCCCGGCTCCACGGTGAGCGAGACATCGTGCAGCGCCCGGTCGGACGGGCGGGTGGGATAGCTGAAGCTCACCTGCTGGAAGGCGAGGCTGCCGCGCGGCGGATCGGGCAGCGCCAGCGGGCGCGCCGGCGGGGCGATGGTGGGCACCGCTTCGCGCAATTCGTTCAGCCGGCTGGCCGCCCCGGCGCCGCGCAGCAGATCGCCATAGACCTCGGTCAGCGCGCCGAACGCGCCCGCCACCAGCACGCCGGTGAGCACGAAGGCGGCGATGGTGCCGCCCGACAGCGTGCCTTCCGCCACCTGGATCGCGCCGCTCCACAGCAGCATGGTGATCGCGCCGAACACCACGGCGATGACGATCACCGTCATCGTCGAGCGCAGCAGGATGCGCTTGCGGGCGGTCGCAAAGCTGGCCTCGACCGCGGCGGCGAAGCGGGCGCGCTCGCGCTCCTCCTGGTTGAAGCCCTGGACGATCTTCATCGCGCCCAGCACCTCGGTGGTGATCGAGCCCACGTCGGCGACCCGGTCCTGGCTGTCGCGCGAGACGTCGCGCAGCCGGCGGCCGAACCACAGCAGCGGCAGCATCACCGCGGGCACGCCGATGAGCAGTTGGGCCGCAAGCGCTGGGGCCAGGTACAGCAGATAGCCGATCCCGCCGATCGCCATGATGGCGTTGCGCAGCGCGATGGAGGTGGTGGAGCCGACCACGAATTCGATCTGCGTCGTGTCGGCGGTCATCCGGCTGGCGATCTCGCTGGGCGCGTTCTCCTCGAAGAAGCCGGGCGACAGGCGCAGCAGGTTGGCCTGCACCGCGCGGCGCACGTCGGCCACCACCCGTTCGCCCAGCAGCGAGACGAAATAGTAGCGGCTGCCGGTGCCGATCGCCAGGATGGCGACGATCAGCAGCAGGTAGCGAAACCAGCGGCCGATCTCCTCGGGGTTGGTTCCGGCCGCGAAGCCGCGATCGATGATGAGACGGAAGCCCGCGGGGATCGCCAACGTCGCCGCGGCGGTGACCACAAGCGCGATCAACGCTCCTGCGATGAGGCCGGGATAGCGCGCGGCCGCACCGAACACCATCCGCAAGGGAGCCAGGCTGGAGGCCGGTTCCACCTCGCTGTCACGTCGATTGTTGGCCATGCTCGCGCGGCCCTAGACGATCCCGCGCGCGGCGCAAAGCCACTCACCTGTTTGTGGCGGTGCAACAATTAACCTATATGCCGGTCGAACCAGGCAATGCGCCGTCCGGCGCCCGCGATCCAGGAACCTGCCCGCATGCTTTATGCCGCCTACGAAATGCAACGCACACTGCTTATCGGCGCCAGCAACTGGGCGTCGATCTCGGCCGAGTTATTGAGCAACCCAGCGCTCCCGATCGGCTATTTCGGCATGGGTCCGATGCTCGCCGGCGCGCTCGGGGTGTTCGCCCACGTCTACGAGGATCGCGGCAAGCCGGACTTCAATCTGCGCCAAGTAGAGGTCGCCGGCGGGACGTTCGCGGTCACCGAGAGCGTGGTGCTCGAGAAGCCGTTCGGGGCGCTGCGCCACTTCAAGCGCGAGGGTCTGCCCGGCGACGCGCCCAAGCTGCTGATCGTCGCGCCGATGAGTGGGCATTACGCCACGCTGCTGCGGGGCACGGTCGAGCGCATGCTCCACCACCAGGAGGTGTGGATCACCGACTGGGCGGACGCCAAGCACGTGCCGCTCGAAGCCGGCCGGTTCGACCTCGACGACTACATCGACTACCTCATCGAGTTCCTGCAGTTCATCGGCGAGGGCACGCACGTCATCGCCGTGTGCCAGCCCTCGGTTCCGGCCTTTGCCGCCACCGCGGTGATGGGCAAGCGCCGGGATCCGTGCCGCCCGGCCACGCTCACGCTGATGGGCGGGCCGATCGACACCCGCGCCAGCCCCACGGGCGTCAACGACCTGGCGATGGGGAAGCCGCTCGGCTGGTTCCGCAGCAACGTCATCGCCACCGTGCCCTACCGCTACCGGGGCGCCGGCCGGCAGGTCTATCCCGGCTTCCTGCAGCTCGCCGGCTTCCTGGCGATGAACGTGGAGAGCCACCTGATGAGCCATTACGAGATGTTCAAGCACCTCACCATGGGCGACCAGGAGGGGGCCGACGGCACCCGCAAGTTCTACGACGAGTACCTGTCGGTCTGCGACATGACCGCCGAGTTCTATCTGCAGACCATCGAGCACGTGTTCCAGAAGCATTCCCTGCCCAAGGGCGAATTCGTCCACCGCGGCGAGCCGATCGACCCCGATGCGATTCGCGACACGGCGCTGCTGGCGATCGAAGGCGAGCGCGACGACATCTCCGGCATCGGCCAGACCCGCGCCGCGCTCGACCTGGCCGAGCATCTGCCCGAGGCGCAGAAGCAGTACCACCTTGCCCTGGACGTGGGCCATTACGGCATCTTCAACGGCAGCAAGTGGCGCACGCGGATCGCGCCGGTGGTCGAGGCGTGGATCAGGGCGCATGCGCGCGGTGGCGCCGCGGCCAGCTTGCCGGTCGAGGCGGGGGCGGAAGCGGAGGTTGCCGGCGCGGCCGAAGCGCCCAAGGCGCAAGCCAGGGCTTAGCCGGGCAGCTGTCGACGGTTCGCCTGCCCCAAAGCCGCTGGTCTGGAGCTGGTCGGCGGACTGGCCCTTCCGTCGCAAGCCGCATGGGACAAGAACCAACCCAGCCCTGCGACAGCTCAGCACGAGCGGGATGTGGCTGACCGATCTTCGCCGATGCCCGATCAACTCCCCCGCTCGGCGGCTTTGCGGCGTGTGGCTAACACCGCCAGGCCAATGACCGGATGACGCTTGGCCTCGGTATCCGATCGCGCACGCCATCGAGCACGCCCTATTCCGCGGCGCCGAGCCCTGCGCGCCCAGGCATATTGCGCCTACAAGGCGCGGGCTATCCGCCACCACGGTCGGGGCGCAAAGCTCCATCCACCGAGGCTAGGTCGGTAAACCGGAGCATCTTGCCAAGACAGCCTCGGATTGTCATGAAGGCTATTCGCGACATTTTTGCGCACGCAGCCAGCTGAGCTGAGTCGCTTCGTTGCCGGCCTCGCCGGGCGGGGCGGATCGACCGGCTGACCCGAGCGGACCGGCGAGCAGGACCGGCCCGCGCGCTGAACGAGGAAGAGATTTGTTGAACGAGTTTCCCGCCCCGCAAGGGCTGTACGATCCGGCCAACGAGCATGATTCCTGCGGCGTCGGCTTCGTCGCCCATATCAAGGGCGCGAAATCGCATGCCATCGTCGCCCTAGCGCTGGAGATCCTCGCCAACCTCAATCATCGCGGGGCCGTCGGCGCCGACCCGCTGCTCGGCGACGGCGCCGGGATCCTGGTGCAGATTCCTGATCCGCTCTATCGCAAGTGGGCGGCCGGCGAGGGCCTCGCGCTGCCGCCACCCGGTGACTACGCCGTGGCGATGTGCTTCATGCCGCAGGACGAGGCGGCGCGCGCCTTCATCACCGGATTGTTCGAAACGTTCATCGTCAAGGAGGGCCAGCGGCTGATCGGCTGGCGCGACGTGCCGATCACCTGCGACGGGCTGGGCGAGGCCGTCCTCCAGTCGATGCCGATGATCCGCCAGTGCTTCATCGCCCGCGGGGACAATTGCGCCGACCACGACGCCTTCGAGCGCAAGCTGATCGTCATCCGCAAGCAGACGCAAAACCCGCTCGCGGAGCTGGCCGCCAAGCACCAGATGCCCGAGATCGCGGATCTCTACCTGCCCAGCTTCTCGAGCCGCACGGTGGTCTACAAGGGTCTGCTGCTGGCGACCCAGGTGCACAGCTTCTACGACGATCTGCGCGATCCCGATTGCGTCAGCGCGCTGGGGCTCGTCCACCAGCGCTTTTCCACCAATACGTTCCCGAGCTGGCGGTTGGCGCACCCCTTCCGTCTGATCGCCCATAACGGCGAGATCAATACGCTGCGCGGCAACGTGAACTGGATGAACGCCCGCCGCCGCACGATGGAATCGGCCCTGCTGGGGGCCGATCTCGACAAATTGTGGCCGATCGTGCCGCACGGCCAGTCCGACACCGCCTGCCTGGACAATGCGCTCGAACTGCTGCTGCTGGGCGGCTACAGCCTGGCCCATGCGATGATGATGCTGATCCCCGAGGCGTGGGCCGGCAACCCGCTGATGGACCCCGCCCGGCGCGCCTTCTACGAGTATCACGCCGCGCTGATGGAACCCTGGGACGGGCCGGCGGCGGTGGCGTTCACCGACGGCCGCCAGATCGGCGCGACGCTCGACCGCAATGGCTTGCGGCCGGCGCGCTTCTGCGTGACCAGGGACGATCTGTGCGTGCTCGCCTCCGAGAGCGGCGTGCTGCCGTTCGCCGAGGAGGATATCGTGCGCAAGTGGCGGCTGCAGCCCGGCCGGATGCTGCTGATCGACCTGGAACAGGGCCGCATCGTCGAGGACGAGGAATTGAAGGCGCAGCTCGCCGGCGCCGAGCCGTACGAGGAATGGCTGGCGCAGGCGCAATACAAGCTGAAGGACCTCCACGCGATCGAGACGGATGTCGAGGCCGCTGCAAGCGCGCCCCGGGTCAGCCTGCTCCAGCGCCAGCAGGCGTTCGGCTATACGCAGGAGGACATCACCCGCTTCCTCGAGCCGATGGCGGTGAGCGGCGACGACCCGATCGGCTCGATGGGCACCGATACGCCGATCGCCGTGCTCTCGAAGCGGCCGCGACTGCTGTACGATTACTTCAAACAGAACTTCGCCCAGGTCACCAACCCGCCGATCGACCCGATCCGCGAGGAGCTGGTGATGAGCCTCACCTCGATGATCGGGCCGCGCCCCAACCTGCTCGGCCGCGAGGCGGGCACGCACAAGCGGCTCGAGGTCGATCAGCCGATCCTGACCAACCGCGACGTGGAGAAGATCCGCTCGGTCGAAACCAGCCTGGACGGCGCCTTCCGGACCCAGACCATCGACATGACCTGGGACGCCGCCAGCGGCGCGGCGGGCCTGGGGCAGGCAATCAAGGAGATGTGCTGGGCCGCCACCGAGGCGGTGCTGCAGGACCGCAATATCCTGATCCTCTCCGACCGCGCGCAGAGCGAGAGCCGCATTCCCATGCCCGCTTTGCTCGCCACTTCGGCGGTGCACCACCATCTGGTCCGCCAGGGGCTGAGGATGCAGACCGGCCTCGTCGTCGAGACCGGCGAGGCGCGCGAGGTGCATCATTTCTGCGTGCTGGCGGGCTACGGCGCGGAAGCGATCAACCCGTACCTCGCCTTCGAAACGCTGGAGGCGATCCGGGCCGAAAAGGTGCCTTCGCTCGAGCCGGCCGCCGTCGAGAAGAACTACGTCAAGGCGGTAGGCAAGGGCATCCTCAAGGTGATGTCCAAGATGGGCATCAGCACCTACCAATCCTATTGCGGGGCGCAGATCTTCGACGCGGTGGGGCTCTCGAGCGCCTTCGTCGACCAGTACCTGGCGGGCACCGCCACCATGATCGAGGGCATCGGCCTGGCCGAAGTGGCCGAGGAGGCGGTGCGCCGCCACGCCACCGCCTATGGCGACAACCCGATCTATCAGACGATGCTCGATGTCGGCGGCATCTACCAATACCGTCTGCGCGGCGAGGATCATGCCTGGACGCCCACCAGCGTCGCCAATCTCCAGCACGCGGTGCGCGGCAACAGCTGGGAGAATTACGAGGCCTATGCTCGCTCGATCAACGAGCAGAGCGAACGGCTGCTGACCATCCGGGGGCTGATCGAGCTGAAGCAGGCCGAGACCCCGCTGCCGCTGGATCAGGTCGAGCCGGCGGCCAGCATCGTCAAGCGCTTCGCCACCGGCGCCATGAGCTTCGGCTCGATCAGCCACGAGGCGCATTCCACCCTGGCGGTAGCCATGAACCGCCTGGGCGGGCGCTCCAACACCGGCGAAGGCGGCGAGGAACCCGAGCGGTTCCGCCCCATGGCCAACGGCGATTCCATGCGCAGCGCCATCAAGCAGGTGGCCAGCGGCCGCTTCGGCGTGACCACCGAATACCTGGTCAATTCCGACGACATCCAGATCAAGATGGCCCAGGGCGCCAAGCCCGGCGAAGGCGGCCAGCTGCCCGGCCACAAGGTGGACAAGCGCATCGGCAAGGTGCGCCATTCCACCCCGGGCGTGGGCCTCATCTCGCCCCCGCCGCACCACGACATCTACTCGATCGAGGACCTGGCGCAGCTCATCCACGACCTCAAGAACGTGAACCCTGAGGCGCGTATCTCGGTCAAGCTGGTCTCCGAGATCGGCGTGGGCACGGTGGCCGCGGGCGTCGCCAAGGCGCGGGCCGACCATGTCACCATCTCGGGCTACGAGGGCGGCACCGGCGCCTCGCCGCTGACCTCGCTCACCCATGCCGGCAGCCCGTGGGAGATCGGCCTCGCCGAAACGCAGCAGACGCTGCTGCTCAACGACCTGCGCAGCCGCATCGCGGTGCAGGTGGATGGCGGCATCCGCACCGGCCGCGACGTGGCCATCGGCGCGCTGCTCGGCGCCGACGAGTTCGGCTTCGCCACCGCGCCGCTGATCGCGGTGGGCTGCATCATGATGCGCAAGTGCCACCTCAATACCTGCCCGGTAGGCGTGGCGACGCAGGATCCCGACCTGCGCAAGCTGTTCACCGGCCAGCCCGAGCACGTCATCAATTTCTTCTTCTTCGTCGCCGAAGAGTTGCGGGCGATCATGGCCGAGATGGGCTTTGCCACCGTCCAGGAGATGATCGGCCGGGTCGACCGGCTCGATAGCCGGCGCGCGGTCCACCACTGGAAGGCCGAAGGCGTCGACTTGTCGCGCCTGCTGCACCAGATCGCGCTCAAGGACGGCCAGCCGCTCCACCACACCATCACGCAGGACCACGGCCTGGGCGCGGCGCTCGACCAGGGGCTAATCGCCGAAGCACTGCCGGCGATCGAGCACGGCCGGACGCTGGTGCTCTCGCGCCCGATCCGCAACGTCAACCGCACGGTGGGCGCCATGCTGTCGGGCGCGATCGTGCGGCGCCACGGCCATGCCGGGCTCAGACCCGAGACCCTGCGGATCAACTTCACCGGCGTCGCCGGCCAGAGCTTCGGCGCTTGGCTGGCGCATGGGGTCACGCACGACCTCGTGGGCGACGCCAACGACTATGTCGGCAAGGGGCTGTCGGGCGGGCGGGTCATCGTCCGCCAGCCGCACGGCACGGGCCGCGATCCGGCGCACAACATCATCGTGGGCAACACCGTGCTCTACGGCGCCATCGCCGGCGAGGCCTATTTCAACGGCGTCGGGGGCGAGCGCTTCGCGGTGCGCAATTCGGGCGCCGTGGCGGTGGTCGAGGGTACGGGCGATCATGGCTGCGAATACATGACCGGCGGGGTCGTCTGCGTGCTGGGCCGCACCGGGCGCAATTTCGCGGCCGGCATGTCGGGCGGTATCGCCTATGTCTACGACGAGGACGGCAGCTTCGCCGAGCGCTGCAACCAGGCGATGGTCGATCTCGTGCCGGTCACCGGGGGGCCGGAAGAAGGCTCGGAGCACTCCTGGGGCCGCCCGCAGCAGCGCGCCGGACTCGTCGACGACCCGGGCATGGGCGACATGCTCTACCACGACGCCGAGCGGCTCCGCATCCTCATCGAACGGCACAAGCTGCACACCGGTTCGGCCCGCGCCACCGCGCTGCTCGAGGATTGGGACAATGCCCGCGCCCGCTTCATCAAGGTGATGCCGCGCGATTACGCCCGGGCGCTCAAGCAGCTCGAGGCCGAGCGCGAGGAAGCCGCCAGCGTGGCGGCCGAATAGGACGACGCGGCATGGGCAAGGAAACCGGCTTCCTCGAGCTCGAGCGCGAGGATCGCGCCTACGCGGACCCGGGCGAGCGGATCAGGCATTACCGCGAGTTCGCCCTCCCCATGCCGGAGGACAAGCTGAAGAACCAGGCGGCGCGCTGCATGAATTGCGGCATCCCGTTCTGCCACACCGGCTGCCCGGTGAACAACCTGATCCCCGACTGGAACCACCTGGTCTACGAGGGCGACTGGCGCGATGCGCTCGAGACGCTGCATTCGACCAACAACTTCCCCGAATTCACCGGCCGCATCTGCCCGGCGCCCTGCGAGGCGAGCTGCACGCTCAACATCACCGACCGCCCGGTGACCATCAAGAGCATCGAATGCGCCATCATCGATCGCGGATGGCAGGAAGGCTGGGTCCGCCCGCAACCACCCAGCCGCAAGACCGGGCGCAGGGTAGCGGTGGTCGGCAGCGGGCCGGCCGGCCTGGCCTGCGCCCAGCAGCTGGCGCGCGTCGGGCACTCGGTCATCGTGTTCGAGAAGTCCGACCGGGTGGGCGGCCTGCTGCGCTACGGCATCCCCGACTTCAAGATGGAAAAGCACCTCATCAACCGGCGCGGGGTGCAGATGGAGGCCGAAGGCGTCACCTTCAAAACGTCGACCGAGGTGGGCGTCGACATCTCCATTAAGAGCCTCAAGGAGAACTTCGATCTGGTGGTGCTGGCCGGGGGGGCCGAGGACGCGCGCCCGCTGAATATTCCGGGTGCCGAGCTGCCCGGGGTGCGCCAGGCGATGGAATTCCTCACCCAGCAGAACAAGCGCAATGCCGGCGATGACGAGCAGCGCGCCGCCCCGCGCGGGACGCTCACTGCCGCGGGCAAGGACGTGATCGTCATCGGCGGCGGCGACACCGGCTCCGATTGCGTGGGCACCTCCAACCGCCAGGGGGCCAGGTCCGTCACCCAGATCGAGATCATGCCGCGCCCGCCCGAGAAGGAGGACAAGGCGCTCACCTGGCCCGACTGGCCGATGAAGCTGCGCACCTCGTCCAGCCACGAAGAAGGGGCGACCCGCGACTGGGCGGTGTTGACCAAGGAGGTCATGGGCCAGGGCGGCAGGGTCACCGGGCTGCGCTGCGTGCGCGCCGATTGGTCCACCGGCAGGCTGGCCGAACTGCCCGGCACCGATTTCGTGCTCCCGGCCGATCTCATCCTGCTGGCGATGGGCTTTGTCGGGCCGCGCAAATCGGGCATGCTGGAACAGGCCGGCGTCGAACTCGATGCGCGCGGAAACGTAGCTGCAAATACAGAGGTCTACCGCACATCGGACCAGCAGATCTATGCTTGCGGCGACATGCGGCGAGGGCAGAGCCTGGTGGTCTGGGCCATCCGCGAGGGCCGCCAGGCGGCGCGTGCCGTGGACGAGGCGCTGATGGGGACGAGCGAGCTGCCGCGCTAAGCCGGCGAAGCGGCGGGCGGCGCGCTCTCGGTAGACCAGGATCCGCGGTTGATCGAACACCTGTGCGGTGCCGAATTCAGGCGGCCGCCCGCGCCTAGTCAGCAAGGGGCCGAGCCGCTACATCGCCGCCGATGACCACCGACGCTGACCCCCAGATGCTGGCCAAGGCCGAGACGCTGATCGAGGCGCTGCCCTATTTCCAGCGCTATGCCGGCCGCACCTTCGTCGTGAAATACGGCGGCCATGCGATGGGCGACCCGGGTGCCGCACAGGATTTCGCCCAGGACATCGTGCTCTTGAAGGCAGTCGGCATCAACCCGGTGGTCGTCCATGGCGGCGGCCCGCAGATCGGCGCCATGCTGCGTAAGCTGGGGGTGGAGAGCCGCTTCATCGACGGACTGCGGGTGACCGACAAGGCGACCGCCGAGATCGCCGAGATGGTCCTCTCGGGGGCGATCAACAAAGAACTGGTCGGCTGGATCGCGCAGGCGGGCGGCAAGGCGATCGGTATCTCGGGCAAGGACGGCGGCCTAGTCACCGCGCGCAAGCTCACCCGCACGCTGACCGATCCCGACAGCAGAATCGAACAGGCGGTGGACCTGGGCTTCGTCGGCGAGCCGGAACTGGTCGATACCACCATCCTGCGCACCGCCAACGAGGCCGGCATGATCCCGGTGGTCGCCCCGATCGCGGCGGGCGCCGGGGGCGAGACCTACAACATCAACGCCGACACCATGGCCGGCGCCCTGGCTGCGGCCCTGGGTGCGGCGCGGCTGTTCCTGCTGACCGACGTGCCCGGCGTGCTCGACAAGGAGGGCGCTCTGCTCGCCCGCCTCTCGCCCGCCGACACCGCCCGGCTGCAGGCGGACGGCACGATCAGCGGCGGGATGATCCCCAAGATCGAAACCTGCGTCGCCGCGGTGGAGGCGGGCTGCGAGGCGGCGGTGGTGCTCGACGGACGGGTGCCGCACGCGATGCTGCTGGAATTCTTCACCTCGCGCGGCGCCGGCACTCTGGTAAGCCTGGGATGACGTCCGGCCGCTTCCTGCTGGGGGCCGTGTTGGCCGCCTCGGCGCTCGCGGCGTGCGAGGCGGGCGCGCCGGACGAGGCAGTGGTTCCCGCCGAGCCGCCGGCCGGCCCGGCCCCGCTGCCCGCCCAGGCCGCCGAGGTTCCCGAAGGCGCCACCCGGCAGGAGCAGGCCGCACTCGTCGACCCCGACTGCCGGGTGGTGGCCGAGGCCTATTTGGGCGCGCTCGAGCGCGGCGCTTATGCGGTTGCGGCCGAGTTCTGGGACGATCCCGTGATCGACGGCGAGCGCCTCGCCGCGCTGTTCGCCGCGTACCGCACGCCGCGGGTCGAGATCGCCGACATCCAGGAGGACGGCGGAAGCGGCTCGCTGTACTGCACCATTACCGGCGCTCTGAGCGATTCCTCAGACCCGCGGGTCGCGCTGCGCCAGGGCCAACTCGTGCTGCGCCGGGTGAACGACGTATCCGGGGCCGAGGAGGAACAATTGCCCTGGACCCTCCGATCGAGCAGCTTCATCGAGCCGATGGAGCGCTCCGGCCGCGGCGGGCCTGCCTGATCACATCGTTCCGGCGGCCGTCTTATCCGGTTGATACACCTGCCCCGCTGCGTTAATCGCGACGCATTCACAACAGACCACCAGGAAGGCGGGACACAAATTGCTGCTCCTCACATTGGCGCAAATCGTGGGATACATCGTCTCGATCGTGGTCGTGCTGGTGATCGTGCAATTCGTGCTCAGCCTGCTGATCTCATTCAACGTCGTGAACACGAGCAACGATTTCGTCACCGCCATCTGGCGCTCGGTGAACGCGCTGCTCGAGCCCATGCTGCGGCCGATCCGCAAGCTCATGCCCAATACCGGCGCGATCGACTTCTCGCCGCTGGTGCTGATAGTGCTGCTCAACATCATCCAGATCGTGCTCAACAACCTCGCCGCCAGCCAGGCCGTCTGAGGCGCCTAGCGATGCGGCTGACCCAGCTGAAGTCGTCGCCTGCGCTATCGGCGAAGCGGGCCGCGATTGCGCTTGGCTTGGCCGCGCTGACAGCCATCGGCGCGTGTTCTGGACCCGGCCCCGGACCCGGCCGGCCCGACAGGGAGCGCCCGCTCAGGCCCATCGCCGAGCCCGGCGCGGTCGCCGCGACCGACATCGCCTTTGCCCGTGCCGCCCGCGAGGATGGCGCGCCGGCCGCCTTCCGCCGCTTCGCCGGCGATGATGCGCTCGTCCATCTCCCCGGCGGGCCGGTGTCCGCCGCCCACTGGCTGGCGCTCCCGCAGGATCGGACTGCACCGGTCGATTGGCATCCCACCGCCGTCTGGTCGAGCTGCGACGGCTCGACCGCCGTCAGCTTTGGCCGCACCCGCGATGCCGCCGGCCTCGTCGGCTCCTACGTCACCGCCTGGCAGCGGCGGGACCGCGGCGGCTACCGCTGGACCTATCACGCAAATGCCCTCGACGAGCCGCAGCCCCTAGCCCGCCAGCGGGTTGAAATCCCCACCGGCGAGAACGTGATCGTCGTCCCCGGATCGGACGCGATCGATGGCAAGGCGGCCGATTGCTTGCGCGGCGCGGCGCCAGCGGTGGCCCCCGAGCCCATCCTCGCCACCGACACGCGCTCAGAGACAACGCTGGCGAGAGACCGGACGCTCCGCTGGCGCTGGGAGCATCGGGCGCAGAGCGGGGGGCGAACGGTCGTGGACTACCTGCGCGAGGGGACCTGGCGGGAGGCGCTCGACTTCGCCATTCCGCCCCCGACCGGGGGCTGAATGTTCGAGCTGTTCCTGTCGGCCTTCGTCACCCTGTTCGTGGTGATCGATCCGCCGGGCTGTGCGCCGATCTACGCCGGGCTCACCGCTCATGCCGGCCCGGCGCTGCGCCGGTCGATGGCGATCCGCGCCTGCCTCATTGCCGGGGCCATCCTCGCCGGCTTCGCCCTGTTCGGGGCCGATCTGCTGGCCGCCTTGCACATCGAGCTCGACGCCTTCCGCACCGCCGGGGGTATCATGCTGTTTCTGATCGCGCTCGACATGGTGTTCGAAAAGCGCACCCAGCGCCGGGCCGACCGGGCCGACAAGGTGCGCGAGGATCCCGAGCACGAAGACGTGGCGGTGTTCCCCATGGCCATGCCGATGATGGCCGGTCCTGGCGCCATCGCTTCGATCATGCTGCTCGAAGGCTCGGCGACGGGCGTCGCGGGCACCCTGGTGGTGCTCGGCGCCCTGGCCGCGGTGCTGCTCCTTACGCTGCTTGCGCTGCTGGCGGCGAGCCCGCTGATGAAGCTGTTCGGCGGCCAGGTGGAGGCGGTCATCACGCGGCTGCTCGGCGTCCTGCTCGCTGCCCTGGCCGCGCAGTATGTGATCGATGGGTTGCGGGGTTCTTTGGTTTAGCCTCGGGCGCCGGCGGCCGCATGCGCTGCCTAGAGCTTATCCTGCATCGATTGAAGCGACCGAGCATATCCCTTCGGGCTGAGTGGTGAGGCAAGCTTCTGGCTGGGACTGGAGGCGGGCAGCGATGGCCGAGCCCTGTTTTCATGCGCGGCACGAGCGCGTTGCGCTTGGGGGTACTTGGGGTTACTTTGGGGGCCGGTCGAGCCGGGAGACGACGCGACTGGCCGGCGAGCGCGGCGAAGCGCGGTGAGGAGGTCGCACCGACTTCGCGGGGGGGGGGGGGGATGCATTGGCCCGCTCGATGGGTGGCCATCGCAAGCGTGTTCCGGTCGGCGCGGGCGTGGCTACCGGCCGCGGCTGGAGGAGCGGCTAGGTCCCGCCGGCCGGTCGCTCGCGATGGAGCTCGCGCGACCGGGGCTTGCGACCGGGGCTTGCGCTTGCCCCCCATCGCGCCCGCAGACCTGGCTCAAAACGCCAGCAGACCACGGGCCGAGGCCAGCGCGCCGGCGCAGGCGCCCACGATCGCGAACCGCGCGATCGCGAATGCCCGGCCGGCGAGCCGCTCAGCAACAAGGAGCGATCGGAGGTGAAATCGATCCATGCCCTGCTCCTAGGCTACAGGTCCTAACGCAAGGTTAAGGCGTCTGCGGCAACCCTCGGGCTCGGCTCGGGGGAAGGGCGCGCGGGACGTGCTGGCTGCAGCAGTGGAAGCTGCCACCGCCCGTCAGCACCGCATCGGCGCGCAGGCCCAGCGCGGCGCGGCCGGGGAACAGGTCGCCGATGGCCGCCACGGCATCCGCGTCGTGGGCGGTGCCGTAGGTGGGCACGATCACGATGTCGTTGCCGATCACGAAATTCATGAAGCTGGCCGGCTCGACGTACTTGCCCTCGCCCATGCGGCCGGGCGAGGGTACGTCGCGCACCTGCAGGCCGAAGGCGCGGGCGCGGGCGCGGGCATCGGCGTAGATCGCCAGATTGGGGTCGTCGGGTCCGCTCGGCCGGGGCACCGCGAGCACCCCGGGCGCCACGAAGCGCGCCAGGTTGTCGACATGGCCGTCGGTGTGGTCGCCCATGAGCCCTTCGCCGAGCCACAGGATGCGCGCGAAGCCCAGGTCCTGCTCCAGCCGGCGGGCGATCTCCTCGCGCGACAGGGCGGGGTTGCGATTGGGGTTGAGCAGGCATTGCTCGGTGGTGACGACGAGCCCGGTGCCGTCGGTATCGACCGCGCCGCCTTCCAGCACCCAGTCCGCCTGGACGGCCTCCAGGCCGGCCGAATCGGCCAGCGAGCGGCCGATCTCCTGGTCGCCCGCCATCTGGTACTTGCCGCCCCAGCCGTTGAAGCCGAACAACTGCATCCGCCGCGCGCCCGCTTCGCCAAGCACCGTCAGCGGGCCGGTATCGCGCAGCCAGATGTCGCCGTAGGGATGCCGCTCGAGCCGCACCGCGCCGGCCACCAGCCGCCGCGCCCGCGCCTCGGCGGCCGCATCGCGCACCACCAGCCGCACCTCCTGGCCGGTTTCCGCCACCGCGTTGGCGAAGGCGGCGACCTGCTCCTGCGCGGGCAGCAGATCCTCCTCCCACAAGTCAGCCGCGTGGGGAAAGCCGATCCACAGCCACTCCTGCGGCGCCCATTCGGCGGGCATATGGAAGCCGGCTGCCATCAGCAGCCCTCGCCCGAAGCGGCGCAGCCGGCGTCGCGGACGGCGCGGAATTCGTCGCCGGGAAGCCATTGCGGCCAGGCGGCGCTCTCGCCCAGCGTGCGGCCCAGGAGGTAGTAGAGTTCCAGATCCTGCAGCACTCCGTCCCAGTTCCACGCCGGGTCGAACTCGTCGGACGGGGCGTGGTAGGACTGGGAATTGTAGCGCGCGTGCCACGCCCGGCCCGCCGCCGTGCCGCCCGCGACCAGGTCGTCCCCGGGCTTGAGGTAGAGCATCGGCACGCCGCGCTTGGCCAGGCTGAAATGGTCGGAGCGGTAGTAGCGCCCCGCCTCGGGGTTGGCGTCGGGGCTGGCGACACGGCCGGTCGCGGCGAGTGCCTGGGCAAGCACCGCGTCGAGTTCGCTCTTGCCCCCGCCGATGACGTTCACGTTGCGTGCTTCGCCCATCATGTACAGCGCGTCCATGTTCACCCCGCCCGCCGTCCGGTCGAGCGGGAAGACCGGGTTGAGGCCGTAATACTCCGAGCCCAGCAGGCCCGATTCCTCGGCCGTCACCGCCAGGAACACCTGCGTGCGCGCGGTCGGCCCGGCGGCCGCGTGCGCCGCGCCCAGCGCGACGAGCGCGGCGGTGCCGGTGGCGTTGTCGACCGCGCCGTTGCAGATGTCATCGCCCGTCTCGTCTGGCGAACAGCGGCCCAGATGGTCCCAGTGCGCGGTGTGCAGGACATATTCGTCGGGCCGCTCGCGCCCGGGCAGGATGGCGACCACGTTTCTCGAGGCGAACTTGCGGATCGTGTTGTCGAAGCTGGTGGAGACGGTCAGCCCCAGCGGCACGGGACGGAAGCCGGGCTGCTCGGCGGCAGCGGACAGCTCGGCGAGGCTGCGGCCGGCGGCGGCCATGATCGCCTCGGCGGCAGGCTTCTGCACCCAGGCGTTGAGCAGCGTCTGGCTCGCACCGCCGTCGGCCCGCTCGGCGTAGAGCTGCGGGCCGCTCCACGAGCTTTCCACCGTGCCCCAGCCGTATGAGGCGGGGACATCGTCGTGCACGATGAGCACTGCGGCGGCGCCCTGCCGCGCGGCCTCCTCGAACTTGTAGGTCCAGCGGCCGTAATAGGTCATCGCCCGGCCGCCGAACGCGCCTTCCAGGCCCTCGCTGCGGTAATCGGGATCGTTGACCAGGACCACCGCCGTCCTGCCGCGCATGTCGAGACCGGCATAATCGTTCCAGCCGCGCTCGGGAGCAACGATGCCGTAGCCTACGAACACCAGCTCGCTGGCGGCCAGCTCCACACGCCGGGTCTCGCGATAAGTCGCCCCGACCCATTCGGGGCCGTATTCGTAGGACAAGACCTGCTCGCCGGCGGAATTTACCACGGTGAGCGGGGCGACGTTGCCGGCGGTGATCTCGACCAGCGGCACCTCCTGGAACCAGCTGGCGGCATTGCCCGGCTGGAGTCCCGCCGCCTCGAACTGCTCGACCAGATAGGCTAAGGTCTTCTCCTCGCCGGCTGTGCCCGGGGCCCGGCCCTCGAATTGGTCGGAAGAGAGCATGCGGGTTACTTCCTGCAT
The DNA here is from genome assembly GCA_031399025.1 of Erythrobacteraceae bacterium. Lineage (GTDB taxonomy): Bacteria > Pseudomonadota > Alphaproteobacteria > Sphingomonadales > Sphingomonadaceae > CBDBZL01. Next base: position 22,508 of record JANNOJ010000054.1, read on the forward strand.
GGTCTCAAGCGAGAGGTCGGGCGCGCCGGCGGAGCCATCGGGAAGGGTAGCGCAGGCGGGGAGCGCCGCGGCGGCGGCCAGGACCAGGAGGGAGCGGAGCATCGGCGGATACCTTTCGCGGGCGAACCATGGCCCGCAGTGGCGCACCGGGCGCGCCGTCGCAAGCCGGTGCGCAACGCACCGCGCTTGCCCCGGCGGCGAGGGCGCGGCAGGCAGCGCGGATGGAGCATGGCCAGTTGCACAACGGCGGTGAGGCCGATTGGCCCGGCGCGCTGGAGCGGGCGCAGGCATACGCGCCGTTCCTCGCCCTGGCGATGCGGCGACTGCCCGATCTCGCCGGGCTGTGCGCGCAGGGGCGCGGCGAGGAGGCGCTGACGGCCGCGCACGCCCTGGGCGCGAGGCCCGATCTCGACGTGGCGCTGCGCCGCGAGCGCCTCGGGATCGCGCTGACCCTCGCGCTCGGCGATCTGGCGGGCGCATTCGACCTGACGCGGGTCATGACCGAGCTCAGCGCCCTGGCCGACAGCGCGCTCGACCGGGCGATCGCCGCCGCCATCGCTGCCCGGGTGCCGGATGCACAGCCAACCGGCTTCACCGCCCTGGCGCTGGGCAAGCACGGCGCAAGCGAGCTCAATTACAGCTCCGACATCGACCCCATCCTGCTGTTCGACCCGGCCACGCTGCCCCGCCGCGAGCGCGACGAGCCCGGTGAGGCGGCGCAGCGCTATGCCCGCCGGATCGTCGAGCTGCTGGGCAAGCAGACCGCCGAGGGCCACGTCTTCCGCGTCGACCTGCGGCTGCGCCCGGCATCCGAGGTCAGCCCGCTGGCGATCTCGTTCGATGCCGCGCTCGGCCATTACGAGAGTTCGGCGCTGGCCTGGGAGCGCGCCGCCTTCATCCGCGCCCGGCCCGCGGCCGGCGACGTGGCGGCGGGCGAGCGTTTCCTGGCGCAGATCCGCCCGTTCATCTGGCGCCGCAGCCTGGATTTCACCGCCCTGGAGGAGATCCGCCGCCTCACCGGGCGCATCCGCGAGGCCTATCGGGGTCCGACCGAGCCGGGCCCCGGCTTCGACCTCAAGCGCGGGCGCGGGGGCATCCGCGAGGTGGAGTTCTTCGCCCAGACGCACCAGCTGATCTACGGCGGCCGGCAGCCGTCGCTCAGGGTGCGGGGCACGCGCGCCGCGCTCGACGCGCTGGCGGCCGCGGCGATCATCCCGCCCGAGGACGCCGCGTTGCTGGGCGCGGCCTACGACCGGCTGCGGGTGGTCGAGCACCGGCTGCAGATGGTGGAGGACCGGCAGACCCATATGCTCCCCGCGACCGCCGAGGCGCTCGACAACCTCGCCCGGCTCGACGGGCTGGCCGGCGGCGCGGCGCTGCTGAACGAGCTGGCCGAGCTGTGCGCCGGCGTGGCCGAGCGGTACGATCGGCTGCTGGGGCACGAGGATCGGACCGCACCTGTGGCGGCCGCGGCCGATCCGGCCGACGCCGCCTTCCTCGCCCGCTTCGGCGAACGGGTCGTCCTGTGGCCGGGCACGATGCGCGCGCTGCGCGGCAAGGAGGCGCAACTCGCCTTTGCCGCGATCCGCCCCGATCTGCTCGCCGCCCTGGCCGCCGCGCCCGAGCCCGAGCGCGCGCTCGCCCGGTGGGAGACGCTGCTCGCGCGGCTGCCCAGCGCGCTGAACCTGTTCCGCCTGTTCGAGCAGCGGCCGGGGCTCCTGGCCCAGGTGCTTCGCGTGCTCACCCTGGCGCCCCCGCTGGCGGATGCCCTGGCCCGCCGCGCCGACCTGCTCGATGGGCTGATCGACCACCGCGCCATGGCTCTCCCCGGCTCGGCGGCGGAGCTGGCGGCGCGCATGACCCGCCCCGAGGATGGCGATTACGAGGCGCGGCTCGATCGCATTCGCCAGGTCGTGGGCGAGGAGCGCTTCATGCTGGGCGTGCAGCTGATCGAGGCGCGGCACGATCCGCTCGCCGTCGCCGCGGGGCTGTGCCGGGTGGCGGAGGGCGCAATCGCGGCCGGCGCGGCCGCGGCCCGAGCGGAGTTCGTCGCCACCCACGGCGAGATCGCGAACGGCGAGCTGGTGATCCTGGGCCTCGGCCGATTGGGCGGCGGGGCGCTCACCCACGCCTCCGACCTCGACATCGTCTACCTGTTCACCGGCGCGATCGGTGGCGAGTCGGATGGGCGCCGGCCGCTGACCGCCTCGCTCTATTTCAACCGCCTCGCCGCGCGCGTCACCTCGGCGCTCAGCGTGGCCACGGCCGAAGGGGCGCTGTACGAGGTGGACACCCGGCTGCGGCCGCAAGGCAATCAGGGCCCACTGGCGGTGAGCCTGGAGAGCTTCGTGCGCTACCAGGCCCACGATGCCTGGACCTGGGAGCACATGGCGCTCACTCGCGCCCGCCCGATCTTCGGCTCGCCGGTGGCGCGCGACGAGCTGGCAGGGGCGATCGGCGCCATTCTCGACCGCCCGCGCGATCCCGAGGCGCTGCGCGGGGCAGTGCTGGCGATGCGGGAGGAAATGGCCGTGCACAAGGCGCCCGCCGGGCCGCTCGATGCCAAGCTGCTGCGCGGCGGGTTGGTGGATTGCGAGTTCATCGTCCACTACCTGCAATTGCGCGACCGGGTGGCGCTGGAACCGGCGGTCGAAGCGGCGATCGGCGGGCTGGTCGAAGCCGGTCTGCTTCCTGCCGCCTACCTTGCGCACCATGCCATGCTCACCCGGCTGCTGGTCGCCGCCCGCCTGCTCGCCCCCGATGGTGCGATCCCCACCGACACCGCCGCGGCCGCGCTGGCGCAGGCCTGCGGGGAGCCCGACCTTTCGGCACTGTTGCGCAGCCTGGGCGAGGCGCGGCAGGGTATCGCGCGCTGCTGGGCTGAATTGTTCGGCCGGAACCTGGAGATAGCTGCATGACCACGCCAGCCGATGTCGGCGACCCGCTCCCCGACCTGCCGCTCGAAAGTCCCGAAGGCGGCACTATCCGCCCGGCGGATTTCGCCGGTCGCCCGCTGGTGGCGTTCTTCTATCCCAAAGACGACACGCCCGGCTGCACTACCGAGAACCGCGACTTTTCCGCGCTCAAGCCCGAGTTCGATGCCGCCGGCGTGGCGCTGCTGGGCATCAGCAAGGACCCGCCGGCCAAGCACCGCAAGTTCGCCGCCAAGCATGAGCTGACCGTCCCGCTCGCCTCGGACGCGGCCGAAAACGGCCTAGCAGACGCGCTCGGCATCTGGGGCGAGAAGAGCATGTACGGGCGCACCTACATGGGCATGGAGCGCGCCACCTACCTGGTGGACGCGGACGGGCGCATCGCCCGGGTCTGGCGCAAGGTCAAGGTCCCGGGTCACGCGGCCGAAGTGCTTGCGGCGGCCAAGGCCCTTTGATTCGAAACCGCAGCGACCGAGGTCTCGCGAACCGTCCGTCGCGCTGCTGACGTTGTTGGCGGGAAGCCCGAGCAAGAGCACGCGGGCAGCGGCGATCAGGCGTACGATGGAGGGCGGCCGGGATTAAAGTAGTCATACGGCGCTCGCCGCCTGACGAACTCTGCGCCCGGTGAACCCATGCCCGACAAGGCTGCCCGAAGCCTCCGGGCGGTCGGAAATCACTGGTCCATAGGAATTTTTCGGCAGTCCAAAACCACCCTTCAACGGCTCGGCGCGTGCGGCAGCCGGTTGGTCGCGGGAGTTCCTTCGCGCTATTGCCTGATCAACCCGCCTCCCGGATACCTGCCAATGCACAAGGCGGTTGGGGGGTTCCAATTGCCAGCACCATTTTTTCGCGGCCGGCCGAGCCTACGGGTGCAGCGGGTTCCTGAACGGGTGGCGGTGATGGCGCGTTCGGGCGCGTGATAAGAATAAGGGATCACATGATCGTCAAGCTCGCAAGCTCCGCCGTGGTCTCACTCGCGCTCGCGACAACGCCGGCGCTGGCGGATGACAGCCTGATCACCTCCCCAGCCGAGGGCATCATCCAGATCGAATCGGTGGCTGCGGGGTACGGCCAGACCGGTCCCGACGAGGAATTCAGCAATCTGTTCGCCAGCTGGGAGGCGCTCGAAGAGGGCGGCCTGACCAACGGCGACGGCACCATCGCCCCCGCCCCGCGCGCCGGCGTCTCGGTTCCCTCGCGGATGCCGGTCGACGGCATGCGGCTCTCCAGTGGCTATGGCATGCGCACCCACCCGGTGCTCGGCGGCCAGCGCCGGCACAACGGGGTCGATCTCGCCGCCGCGCACGGAACCCCGGTATACGCCACCGCCGACGGCCTGGTCGGCAAGGCGCAATACTGGGGCTCCTACGGCAATTACGTGCAGATCGAACATGGCGGCGAGATGCAGACCCGTTACGCGCACCTCTCCTCCTATACCGTGCGCCTCGGCGACCCGGTGCAGAAGGGCGATCTCATCGGCTATATCGGCTCGACCGGCCGCTCCACCGGCCCCCACCTGCACTATGAAGTTCGCGTTGCCGGCCAGCCGGTCGATCCGCGCCCCTACATGGTCGGCACCGCGCTGGCGGTGGACGAGCACGGCCTGGGCGGGGTCGGCGGCCCCGAGTAACGCAGGTCCGTTAAGCGGCCGCCAGGCTTGGCAGGCGCCAGCGTCTGACCCTGCGCTGGCCCCGCATCTTGCGCCGTCACTCCGGATATGATCCGGGTTCAGCTTCGCACCGACCGCATCAACCGCGGGATGCCGGATCGGCTTCGGCATGATCGACTGACTGGAACGGGCGAACAGCCGTTATCGGGTCGGCTCGCACCGCTCCACGAGCGCAGCGGACGGCGTTCGCATCACGCCAGGTACGAAGCTCAGTCGGCGAGCAGCCGCATGGCGATCCGGCGTATGTCCTCGCCCAGGTCTTCGCGCTCGAGCGCCAGCGCCAGGGTCGCCTCCACGAAACCGAGCTTGCTGCCGCAATCGAACCGCCGGCCGGCGAAGGTCACCGCGTGGAACGGCTGCACGCCGATCATCTTGGCCATCGCGTCGGTCAGCTGGATCTCGCCGCCCGCACCCTTCTCCTGGCGGTCGAGGATGCGCATCACCTCGGGCTGGAGGATGTAGCGGCCCGAGACGATCTTGTTCGATGGCGCCGCGGCCGCGGTGGGCTTCTCCACCAGGCCCAGCACCTCGGTCAGGGCGCCGTTCTGGGCCCCCGGCTTGATGACGCCATAGCTGGAGACTTCCTCGGGCGGCACTTCGAGCACCGAGATGAGATTGCCGCCAACCTCGCGATAGGCCGCCACCATCTGCGCCATGCAGCCGGGCTCGCCGACCATCAGTTCGTCGGGCAAGAGGATGGCGAACGGCTCGTCCCCGACGATGGCGCGGGCGCACCAGATGGCGTGGCCCAAGCCCAGGGGCACCTGCTGGCGCACGGTGATGAGGTCGCCCGGGGTGAAGCGCGTGGGGTCGAGCACCGCGAGATCCTTGCCGCGCGCGGTCATGGTCTGCTCGAGCTCGTAGGCGATGTCGAAATTCTCGACCAGTGCGGTCTTGCCGCGGCCGGTCACGAAGATCATCTGCTCGATGCCCGCCTCGCGCGCCTCGTCCACCGCATACTGGATCAGCGGGCGGTCGACGATCGGGAGCAATTCCTTGGGGATCGCCTTGGTCGCGGGAAGGAAGCGTGTCCCCAGCCCGGCGACCGGGAAGACGGCTTTGCGGATGGGCTTGGGGGCGTTCATGAATGCGTGCATTGGCGAGCGCACCACCCCCGGTCAACCGGCATCTGCCGCGGCTCGGCACCGGGAGCACCAGGCCCGACGATCCGGCGGTGAACCATCGCCCGGCTCGCGCGTTCGACACGCGAAAGGTAGGTTTCATCATGGGTATTTTGCGTCTCGCCGCACTGGGTGCGCTCGGCTACGCCGGTTACAAGTATTACGAGAAGTCACAGAGCCAAGGCAGTCCGGCGTTCGCCCCCGGGCAGGGGGGCGGCGGGAATTTGTCACAGGTCCGCGACGCCGGGCCCGCCGCCATGGCCGATCCGCCCCTCAGCAGCTGGACCCAGGCCGACCAGAGCAGCGACGAAAGCTTTCCGGCCAGCGACCCGCCGGCCCGTTATTGAGCGCGGCGGCCGGGTTCGAGCATCGCTCGGACACTGGAGCACGCCGGGCGGTGCAGCCCTACCGCCCGGCATCGTGCGTCAGCCAAAGGCGGATTGCACCGCCCAGACCGGGCGGCTTGGCGGCAGTGATGCGTTCGGCATCGATCCGGGCCACCAGCGCGTTCACCGGCAGCCCCTCGCGCTCCGCCGCGGCGCGCAACAGGTCCCAGAACAAAGGTTCGAGGCTGATGGAGGTCTTGTGCCCGGCGATCTCCACCGAGCGTTTCACAGGCGGGTGGTAGAGGACGCCGGTCATGCTTAGCCGCGCCTTCAATACATATGCTGCCCGCCGTTGATCGACAGCGTCGAGCCGGTGACGAAGCCGCCGTCTTCCGACGCGAGAAAGCTCACCCCGCGGGCGATTTCGTGCGCCTGGCCGAGCCGCCCGACCGGAATTCGGGAGACGATCTTTTCCAGCACGGTTTCGGGAACCGCGGCTACCATGTCGGTATCGATATAGCCGGGCGCAATGGCGTTCACGGTGATGCCGAAGCGCGCGCCCTCCTGAGCCAGAGCTTTGGTGAAGCCGTGGATGCCGCTCTTGGCCGCAGCGTAGTTGACCTGGCCGTACTGCCCGGCCTGACCGTTGATCGAGCCGATGTTGATGATCCGGCCCCAGCCGGCGTGCTTCATCGCCGGGAAGCAGGCCTTGGCCATGTTGAAACAACCGCCCAGGTTTACCCGCAACACCGCGTTCCAGTCCTCGTAGCTCATCTTCATCAGCGTGCCGTCGCGGGTGATGCCGGCGGTGTTGACCACCACCTCGATCGGGCCGACCTCCTCGCTCACCTTGGCACAGCCGGCGAGCGTCGCCTCGTGCTCGCCCACGTCCCAGCGATAGGCCGGGATGCCGGTCTCCTGGGTGAAGGTCCGCGCCTTTTCCTCGTTGCCCGCGTAATTGGCGACCACGCTGAAGCCATCCGCTTTCAGCGTCTCACAGATCGCTTTGCCGATGCCCCGCGTTCCGCCGGTAACGATTGCCACGCGCGCCATTTTTCTCTCCCATTTCGCCCTCGCTCTCCCGCCCCGGTCATAGGCGAGCCGGCTGGCACTGAGCAAAGAAAAACCCCGCTCCGGACGCAAGGGTTCAAAGGTCGGCCGGGACGGGCCGAAGATCAGCTCAGAAGCGGAACTGGGTGCCGATGTAGATCGCCTGGCTGTCCTGCTGCTCGATGTCGGGCAGGGGCACCAGGCGGTCGTGCTCTTGCGAGTAACGCACCCCGGCGGTGACATCCAGATTGCGCGTCAGGCGATAGCTGCCCGCCACGTCGAGCGACTGGTCGACGATCGGCCGGTTCTGGCGGGGGACGCCAGCGGCGCCATCCTCGAGCTGCACGCGGGCGGCAAAGCGGCTGGGCTCCTCCGCGACCCCCGGCGAAGGCGCATAGGCAGCCAGGTCGGGAATGCCCGCATCGGCGATGGGCGTGGCGACCGGCGCCACCCGGGCAAAGCTGCTGTAGCCGCGGGCCAGACCCAAATTGTACCGGGTGGGGGCGATGCGCGGACCGGCCGCGGCAAGGCGGTCGTCGCCGGCCGCCGCGATCGCCGCACGCACGGAGATCGCCCGGGCCACTTCCTGATCGACCCGTACCGCAACAGTGACGCTGCGGCTGCCCTCGTTGGTGAGCCCGGCCGGCGTGAAGCGCACGAACCGTTCCTCGCTACCGCTGCGCACCGCGACGATTTGCGCCACGCGCGGATCGCCCGACGCTGGAGTGAAGGCGGCAAAGGCGGCAAAGGCGGCGAACCGGTTGGCCGCCGAAGGATTTGCATCGTTGCCCAGCAGGCCGACCGCGTAGCCCGCGCTCGGCAGCGCCACCACCAGCGCAGCGCCCGCAGCCCACGCCGCGAACCGGCGCGCCGGGGCAGAACGCGATGCATTGGGCCAACTCACGCGAAAATTCCTTTCCATTCCAGTCCCCCGAGCCGGCTGGTCATTGCGTCACCAGCAAATCGACGCAACTCCTCATCGAATCGCCCTAGCCCCTTGTTTTCCCGTGGCCAGCATACAACGCCGCACGAGCGCTTGCGAGTCCGTTGCGGCTCGGGCCTTGGCGCAATTCTTCCGGACTGTTGCCTCTGCCCCACAATGGCGCAGGCGGGACCGAGCGTGAGCAAGCCCATGCTCGAGCAGTTTCACTCACCCGTCAGTATGTGCCGGGCGAGGAGGAAGACATCGCCTGCCACAACCGCGCCGACGACTATGCCCGTGTGGACCACGGCCCATCGTTCCGGCCAGCTTGCCCGGAGGCCATGGCTGCGCGGCGACAAAGTTGCCGCGCGTACCTTTCTGGAGCGGAATTGCCGGCTATGTACGGGGACCCAGTGGCGCCTCGAGCGCGACGGGTTCTGACAGGGTTTCCAGGAGCATACCGGCATGACCGCATTCACCAGGCTCAATCCGCTGACCGGCGAGGAAGCGTCGAGCGTCGAGGCGATGCAGCCCGCCGACATGGCGGCCATCTGCGAGGCGGCGCAACAGGGTTTCGCCGCCTGGTCGGTGCTGGGACCCAATGCCCGCCGCGCCGTGCTGATGAAGGCCGCGACCGAGCTGGAGGCGCGCCAGGACGAATTCGTGGCGGCGATGATGGGCGAGATCGGCGCCACGGCGGGTTGGGCCATGTTCAATCTGGGTCTCGCCGCCGGCATGGTGCGCGAGGCGGCCGCACTCACCACGCAGATTGCGGGCGAGGTCATCCCCTCCGACAAGCCAGGGTGCCTGGCCATGGCGCTGCGCGAGCCGGTGGGCGTGCTGCTGGGCATCGCCCCGTGGAACGCGCCCATCATCCTGGGTGTCCGCGCCATCGCGGTGCCGCTCGCCTGCGGCAATTCGGTGATCATGAAGGCGAGCGAGACCTGCCCGCGCACCCATTCGCTCATCATCGAGGCGTTCCAGGCCGCCGGATTTCCCGAGCACACCGTGCAGGTGGTGACCAACGCGCCGCAGGATGCCGCCGAAGTGGTGGGCGCGCTGATCGACGCGCCGCAGGTCAGGCGCATCAACTTCACCGGCTCCACGGGCGTGGGCCGGATCATCGCCAAGCGCGCAGCCGAGCACCTCAAGCCAACGCTGCTGGAGCTGGGAGGCAAGGCGCCGCTGGTGGTGCTCGAGGATGCCGATCTCGACGAGGCGGTAAAGGCCGCGGCCTTCGGCGCGTTCATGAACCAGGGCCAGATCTGCATGTCGACCGAGCGGATCATCGTGGTGGACGCGATCGCCGAGGCGTTTGCCGCCAGGTTCAAGGAGAAGGTGGCCGGCATGGCCGTGGGCGATCCGCGCGCCGGCAACACGCCGCTGGGCGCGATCGTCAGCACCGAGGCCGAGGCCAAGTGCCGCGACCTCATCGATGACGCGCTCGCCCGCGGCGCGCAGCTGCTGGTCGGCGGCGAGACCAGTCAGAGCGTGCTGATGCCCGCGCATGTCGTCGACCAAGTCACCCCGGAAATGAGGCTATTTCGCGACGAGAGCTTCGGGCCGGTGGTGGCGATAAGCCGCGCGCGCGATGAGGAGCATGCCATCGAACTCGCCAACGCCACCGAGTACGGCCTTTCCGGCGCGGTGTTCACCCGCGACATCGCTCGCGGCCTGCGGGTTGCGCGGCGGATCCAGTCGGGCATCTGCCACGTCAACGGCCCGACTGTGCACGACGAGGCGCAGATGCCGTTCGGCGGGATGAAGGCCAGCGGCTACGGCCGGTTCGGCGGCCGCGCCGGGATCGACGCGTTCACCGAGCTACGCTGGATCACCGTGGAAACGCAGCCCGGCCACTTCCCGATCTGAGCCGGGTCGGCGCCTGCGACCTTGCCGTGCTTCGAGGGGTTCGGTTGCAGGAATAAGCGCGACCTAGAACCACGCGCGGAGCCCGACGACGAGGTTGGTGGCCGAAGGGTCATCCCCCAGCGCCCGCGCGAAATCGGCGGTCTGGCCGAACTTCGCCGCGTGAACGACCCCGACATAGGGGGCAAACTCGCGGGCGAACTCGTACCGGAGGCGCAGGCCGAGCTCGGCGCTCGTCAGGCCCGCGCCGATGCCGAGTTCGGCGATGTCCTGGGCCGACAGATCAAACTCTGCCTTGGGCTGGAGGATCAGGCGCTGGGTAAGGCGCTGGTCGTACTCGGCCGAGGCGCTCGCGCGCAGCTCGCCTTCGGTGGAGAGGTAGAGATAGCCATCGACCTCCAGCCAATAAGGGGCCAGGCCCTCGACCCCTAGGACGGCATCGGTGCGGTCGGGGCCCACGCCAAGGTCCTGCCGCACGCCTGCCTGGAGGTTGAAATAGGGGCCGATGGCACGGCTGTAGAGCGCCTTCAGCTCCACGCTGTCGACCGCGTCGCCGAACTCGCCCTCGCCCTCGGCCTTGAGCACGAAGCGGTTGATATCGCCGCCGAACCACGCATCGGCTTCGAATTTGAAGCCCTCCTCGCCGTCCAATACCGTCATCTCCGCAAGGTCGATCATGACCTGGCTGAAGGCGCCGCCCCCGTGTTCCCGGCGCAAGGCGTTGCGGGCCGGTTGCATCGCCGCCCGGCCCCAGACCCGATCGGCATAATCGGCCGCGACCGGTCGTGGGGCGGGTAAGCCGCGCGGCGGGAGGGCGGCCGCGGATGCCGTTCCTTCATCGGAACCCGCAGCGGGCGTGCAATGCCCCATCTCGGCGTGCTCGGGGGGGCACTCGGGATCAGCTGGCGGAGGTGGAACCGGCTCGGCCGGCGACATCGTGCAATGGCCCATCGCAGCATGTTCGGGAGTGCAATCGGCGCCTGCGCTTTGGCCCAAGGGAGGCGTGGGCATCGTGCAATGGCCCATCGCGGCATGGATTGGCAAGCAGCCGGACACGGCCGGGGCGGATGACGCGCCGTTCGCGGCGCTCGCCGGCGGTGGGGCATCATGCCGCTCATGTCCGGCATGCGACTGCGTCAGCGCGGGCGCCGCCGCGAAGAGGACACCGAGCGCAAGGCACATGGAAAGCAGCCGGTTCATGCCGCTTCCCCGCGGGGGCGGACGGTCACCACCTGCATCATCCCGGCGTGCATATGATAAAGCATGTGGCAGTGGAACGCCCAGTCGCCGAGCGCGTCGGCGGTGAGGTCGAAGGTGGCGGTGCCGCCCGGCTGGACATTCACCGTGTGCTTGCGCGGCGCGTATTCGCCGTGCCCGGTCACCAATTCGAAGAAGTGGCCGTGCAGATGGATGGGGTGGCCCATCATCGTATCGTTCACCAGCGTGATGCGCACGCGCTCGCCCTCCAGGAACGGGATCGGGTCGGTAACTTCCGACAGCTTGCGGCCATCGAACGCCCACATGTAGCGCTCCATATTGCCGGTCAGGTGGATGCGCATCGCCCGCTCGGGGGCGCGGGTGTCGGGGTTGCGGTCCACCGCGACGAGATCGCGATAGGTCAGGACACGGTGGCCCACATCGTCCAGCCCCTGGCCAGGGTCGCCCATCCGATCGACCGGCATGGGGGAAATGGTCTGGACGGTCGGCGTCTTCGCCACCTCCGGCGCCACGGAAAAATCGCGCATCGAATGATCCATTGTCATCCCACCGGCCGCGCCGTGGCCCATCGCGGCGTGATCGGCAGCAGGTTCGCCGCCAGCGGGCAAAGTGCAATGCCCCATGGCCGCATGCTCGGGGGTGCAGGCGGAGGCCGCGTCCGCCACTTCGCCGCCATGATCCATGGCGCCCATCCCCATGTCCATCATGCTCGCGAGCGGCCGCGCGCGCAGCGGCGGCACTTCTGCAGCCATGCCGGGCCGGGGAGCCAGGGTGGCGACCGCCATGCCCGAACGGTCGATGCTTTCAGCGACCAGGGCATAGGCGCGCTCGTCCGCGGGCTCGACGATGGCGTCGTAGGTCTCGGCCACCGCGATCTGGAACTCGTCAACCGCCACTGGCCGCACGTTCAGCCCGTCGGCCTGGACGATGGTGAGCTTGAGCCCCGGGATCCGCACGTTGAAGGTGGTCATGGCCGAGGCGTTGACGAAGCGCAGCCGCACCCGCTCGCCGGGGCGGAACAGCGCGGTCCAATTGTCGCGCGGGCCATGGCCGTTGACGAGATAGGTATAGGTCGATCCCGTCACGTCGGCGACGTCGGTCGGGTCCATCCGCATCCGGCCCCATTCTAGGCGCTCGCCGGCCGACATGGCCGCGCCATCGGTCGCGGTCAGCTTTTGCCGGTTGAAATAGCCGCCCATCTGCTTGAGCTTGGTGAAGATCGTGTGCGGGTGCATGAAGCTGAAGTCGGACAGCACCACCACGTGCTCGCGGTCCGACACGATCGGATCGGTGCCCGCAGGGTCGATCACGAGCGGGCCGTAATGACCCATCTGCTCCTGCAGGCCCGAATGGCTGTGGTACCAGTAGGTGCCGGCCTGCAGGATCGGGAACTCGTAGGTGAAGGTGGTGTGCGGCCTGATCCCGGGGAAGCTGACCCCCGGCACGCCGTCCATGTGGAACGGCAGGATCAGCCCGTGCCAGTGGATCGAGCTGTCCTCGTCCAGCGTGTTCTCGACGTGCAGGCGCACGTTCTGCCCTTCGCGCAGGCGGATCAGCGGCCCGGGCACCGTGCCGTTGATGCCGATGGCATGGCCTTGCCGACCGTCGACATCCAGCATCTGGTGGGCAATCCGCAGGCGAACGTCCTCGCCCGACACCATCGCAAGGTCGCGCACGAGGCCGGGCGCGTTCGTCTGCGCCCAGGCGGGCAGCCAGGCGGCAAGCGCGAGTGCGCTGCCGCCAATCCCGGCCCCCCGCAGTAGCTGCCGCCGGTCGAGCAATTCGTTCATGAGACTGTCGAAGCTCCGTTATCGATCTCGTTTCACCCCGCAAGGGCGGACACACTGCGCCGCGGCTCCGGTTGTGAGCCGGCCGGGATTAACGCAGTCCGAGCACTGGCGGTTGACGTTTTACAAGACCGCCACGGTGAATGGAGCGAACAATGGGCGCAAGATAGCCGCCTTCTTGCCCTCCACCCGATGCCATATCGACGCCCAGGCTCGTCGGATACCCATACACCTTTGCCATCCTGAGGGGTCCTATCCACCTTGTGCGCAGCCGTGAATGCGTCGGTTTGCCCGCGATGCGTCAGGTGATAGTGGGCCGCTACGAGACCTGCCACCGAACCGGTTTGAGCGCCATCAGCCCCTAAGGTCAGGTGTGTTTCATCTGCAGACCCGGTAGAACCCGACCTCCGGCTCCGATAGGAAAAGCTGGATCGCGCTGGAGATCAGGGATGAAGAAGGTGCTCGCTACGCTTACGGCGCTTGGCCTGGCTGTCGGTCTGCCGCACGCCGCTCATGCGATGGAATGTTGCAAGGACGGCGCTTGCGAGTGTTGCAAGAAGGAAGAAGGCGCGGAGGCGCCCGCGCCCGAGCACCCCGCCCAGCACTGAGCTGAGGATCGAGCCGCCTGTTCAAGGGTGATCGGAGGCGGCATCACGTCGGCCGGCGGGCGCGCTCATTCCGGCAAACCTGCCGTTTGGCGCAAGGACTCGCCAAGCGCCAGCGCCGCTGCCGTAGCCAGGTTCAAGGAGCGCACCTGCGGCCGCATGGGAAGCCGGACCTGTGCATCGCAGACATCAGCTATCGCCCGGGGCACGCCCATGCTTTCCTTGCCGAAAAGCAGGACATCGTCGGCCAAGAAGGCGAAATCGAATGCCGAACGATCGCTCCTCGTGGTGAACAGCACCAGTCTTCCCCACCCGATGGAGGACCTGAACGCAGCGAACCCGGCATGACGGGCAATGGCGACATGATCGATGTAGTCCATCGCGGTACGGCGCACTCGTCGATCATCCCACTCAAACCCCAGCGGCTCGATAAGGTCGACAGCCACTCCCAGACAGGCGCCGAGCCGCAGAACGGCGCCGACATTGCCGGCGATTTCGGGCTCGAACAGAGCAATGCGCATGGCGCTGACTGGCGCCGGCGAACGAGCCGCGCAAGCCTGTGATACGGCCGGGGTACGTGGCCCGCCGGCCGACCACCCCCGGGGACACCGCCGTTGAGGTGTCGCCTGCCCGAGTTCGACGACGAAGGCTGCCGGTGTGGGTTAACCAAGCGACGGAGTGCGGGCGCTCGGGGGTGATAGACATCGACCCAGCGCGCGAGGATCGCGCGCGCCTGCGGACGGCGAAGAACAGCCTCACGTTGCGCAGTTCGTCGCGCATGCGGCCGCTGAAGCTCCCGATGAACCCATTGTGGTTGGGCCGGGCCACAACCGGGATGGTAGGGCGGGATCGGTCACCACGCCCTCGCTGACCCCTAAGTCACTGGAAAGCGTGGTGGGCGCGGCAGGGATTGAACCTGCGACCCCACCCGTGTGAAGGGTGTGCTCTACCACTGAGCTACGCGCCCGCACGAAAGGGACGGCCGCCGGATGTGCCTCGGGCGCCCGCAGCCGGCAGGAGCGCGTCTTTGCCATGCGGCGGCGGGGCTGACAAGCCGTCGCTTTCCCCTACCGCCCGGGGGCTAGGGGGTCCCCGGCCGGGCCAGGCGCATGAGCGTGTGCCACAGCCAGCCGCTCTGGCCCATTCCGGTAGCGGGCGCCGCGACCGCGGGCGCCGGGGCGGTTCCCGCCGGCAGCGCAGGCAAACATTCCAAGCATTGCGCCTGCACGCCAGACAGGGCGAAAATCCGCGAGAACTGGGCAAGGAGGCGCGCGGCCGGCTGCTGCTCGCCGCGGGCGAGCAGCGCGACGAGATCGCGCCCACCCGCACGTGCGCGGGCAGCGGCCCCAGCGCGCTCCTGCGGCACGAGCAGCTGCGCCAGCATGGCGGGCAGGGCCTGCTGCTCGCTGTCGAGATATCGCGCGTACCATTCGCCTTCGTCCAGTTGCGCCTGGGCGGCGGCGTATTGGATGGCCTCCTCGAGCCCGCCGAACTGGTCGACCAAGCCAAGCTGGCGCGCCGCGCCGCCGGTCCACACCCGGCCCTGGCCCAATTGATCCGCCCGCTCCCGGCTGATCCCGCGCGAAGCTGCGACCAGGCCAACGAAGCGGCCGTATTGCGCCTCCACGCTCGCCTGCAGCACCGCCTCGATCTCGGGCGTGAAGCCCGCCAGCAGGTCGGGCTGGCCCGACAACGGCGTGGTCCGCACGCCGTCGGTGGTGACGCCGTAATCGGCCAGGATTTCCTCGAAGGTGGGGATCACGGCGAACACGCCGATCGAGCCGGTAAGCGTATCGGGTTCGGCGAAGATGCGGTCGGCCGGGGTGGCGATCCAGTAGCCGCCGCTGGCCGCCACATTGCCCATCGAGACCACCACCGGTGTGTTGCCCGCCTTGTGCCGCAGGATGGCCTGGCGGATGGTCTCCGAGCCGGTTACCGTACCGCCGGGTGAATCCACCCGCACCACCAGCGCGGCGAGATCGTCCGCCAGCGCCGCGTCGAGCAGCGCCGCGATGCGCTCGGCGCCGGCGCTGCCCGGGCCGGCCTCGCCGTCGATGATCTCGCCCGCTACGGTGACCACGCCGATCGCCCGGCCGGTGCCGGCGCCGCGCGCGCCTGGCAGTTCGGGACCGACCGCCGCTGTCCAGGTGGTGAAATCGGTGTTGGCGAAAGCGCCGGGCGCCTCGTCGAACTCGTCCGCGCCCACCGCCTGCGCGATGCGCGTGCCCCATTCGACCCGCGTGCCGATCCGGTCGGCCAGGCCGGCGGCGAGCGCAGTGCGAGCCAGGTCCCCGCCATTGGCCGCGATTTGCGCCGGCAGGTCCTGCGTCACCCCGGTGATGTTGGCCTCCGGGCGGCCGCGGCGGAACTCGGCGCGCCATTCGTCCCACAGGCTGTCGTAGATCGCCTCGGAATTCACCCGCGCTTCGGGCGACATGCCGGTGTCCAGGAACGGTTCGACCGCGCTCTTGTAGGTGCCCACGCGATAGACATGCGCGTTGATGCCGAAGCGTTCGAGCAGGCCGGCGAAGTACAGGTTCTCCCCGCCCGGCCCGAGCAGGAAA
This sequence comes from Erythrobacteraceae bacterium, assembly GCA_031399025.1. Taxonomy (GTDB): domain Bacteria; phylum Pseudomonadota; class Alphaproteobacteria; order Sphingomonadales; family Sphingomonadaceae; genus CBDBZL01. The sequence continues at coordinate 38,569 of JANNOJ010000054.1, forward strand.
GCGCCGCCCATCGGGTCGATCCAGACCTCGCTGGCGTGGGCGGCGAGCAGCAGCGAATCGTCGGCATAAGCCACCGCGTAGGCGAACACCGGCTTGTCGGCGGCGCGGAAGCGGTCGAGCGCGGCGCCGATCGCTGACAGGTGAACCTGGCCGCCGCCCAGGAAGGTGGTGAGATCGAGCGCGATGGCTTTGATCCGCTCGTCGCCGGCGGCCTGGTCGATCGCCGCGACCAGGTCGCGCGCGGCATATTCGCGGACCGGCACCGTGCCCGAGATCAGGGCGTCGAACGGATCGATCGGCGCGACCTCCTCCACCACCGTGCCGTCGAGCGTCAGCAGCAGCGCCCCCTCGCGCACCGCGGCCGGCGTCGGGCGGAAGCTCAGCGCGGCAAATAGCAGGGAGAAGAACGCCAGCAGGAGGATGAGCACGAGGCCATCCTTGATGCCCACCAGCAGCCGCCAGACCTTGCCTGCGAAACTCATCGGAAGACACCTTTCCTGCGCGCGCCGCTGCGCAATCGCATAGTCTACCGCGCATTGCCGGCGCGGGCCACCGCAAAGCGCTTGAGCCGCCGGGGCGTCGGCCTTAGGGGCATGGCTTCAGTGCCGTCGCCAGCCGAGCCTTACGCCCCGGGCATCAGTTCCGCGGCCAGCAGCCCTGTGGGTCATTACCCCGCGGGCGGGCTCGCTTTTCCGCACCGCGACCTGCTCGGCATCGGTGCGCTGGCGCGGCACGAGATCCTGTTCCTGCTCGACGAGGCCGAGCAATGGGTGGCGCTCAACCGCCAGCCGACCAAGCATTCCGACCTCCTGGCGGGCCTCACCATCATCAACGCCTTCTTCGAGAACTCGACCCGGACGCTGCTCAGCTTCGAGATCGCCGGCAAGCGGCTGGGGGCCGACGTGGTCAATATGCACGCCGCCCAATCGAGCGTGAAGAAGGGCGAGACGCTGATCGACACCGCGGTCACGCTCAACGCCATGCGCGCCGACGCCATCGTCATCCGCCATGCCAGCAGTGGCGCGGTGGCGCTGATCGCGGGCAAGGTGGACTGTCCGGTGCTGAACGCCGGCGACGGCAGCCACGAGCACCCGACACAGGCCCTGCTCGACGCGCTGGCGTTGCGCCAGGCGCTGGCCGCGCGCGGTGAGCTCGAAGCGGCCGGCAGCCTCGCCGGGCTGCGGGTCACCATTTGTGGCGACGTGCTGCACAGCCGGGTGGCGCGTTCCAATATCCTGTGCCTCACCGCGCTCGGCGCCCTGGTCCGGGTGTGCGCGCCGCCGGCGCTGATGCCGCGCGGCATCGAGGCGATGGGCGTGGAGCCGTTCTGTGATTTCGACGCGGCGCTGGCGGGCGCCCAGGTCGTGATGATGCTGCGGCTTCAGAACGAGCGGATGCAGGGCCGGTTCGTACCCTCCCCGCGCGAATACCGCCACCTGTTCGGCCTCACCCCCGAGCGCCTGGCGCGCGCTGCGCCCGGCGCGCTGGTGATGCATCCCGGGCCGATGAACCGGGGCGTGGAGATCGACAGCACGGTCGCCGACCTGGCCGGGGCGCAGGGTGGCGCCCGCTCGATCATCACCGACCAGGTGGAGATGGGGGTGGCCATCCGCATGGCCTGCCTCGACGTGCTGACCCGCCGGGCGCGGGCGGTAGCCGGCTGGGGCTCGCTGGCGGCCGGGACGCGGGGCCGCGGCCAGGCATGAAGCAACGGCGCCCCCTCGCCATTGTCGGCGGGCGACTGGTCACACCCGAGGCAGTGCGACCGGGCATCCTGCGGTGCGTCGCCGGGATGATCGCCGCGGTTGGCGAGGGCGCGGTCCAAGATGGCGACGAGGTCGTCGACGCCGGCGGCCTCCTGGTGGTGCCGGGCCTCGTCGATTTCGGCGTGTTCGCCATCGACAAGCCCGCCTTCCACTTCGGTGGCATCACCCGCGCCGGCCTGATGCCCGATCAGCAGCCGCCGCTCGACCATCCGTCGCGGGTGCGCTTCCTGGCCCTCTCCGGCAAGCCCGATCTGTGGGTCCATCCGCTGGCCGGCGCGACCATGGCGCTGGAGGGCGAGCGGCTGGCCGAGATCGCGTTGATGAAGGCGGCGGGCGCGCGTGGCGTGGCCACCGGCCGGCGCTGGATCGCCGACAGCGGCCTGATGCTGCGGCTGCTGCAATATGCCGCGATGCTGGGCCAGGTGGTGGTGGCGCATGCCGAGGATGCCGGCCTCGTCGGCGACGCCGCGGCGACCGCGGGCGAGATGGCCACCAGGCTCGGCCTGCCCGCCGCGCCTGCCCAGGCCGAGGCGTTGGCGGTGGCGCGCGACCTCGCTTTGGCCGAGATGGCCGGTGCGCGGCTGCACCTGCGCCAGGTGACCACCGCCGCCGCGCTCGCTCTGGTGCGCGCCGCCAAGGCGCGTGGGCTCGCCGTGAGCGCCGGGGTGACGCCCGCGCATTTCATGCTCTCCGACCTGGCGCTGGCCGACTTCCGCACCTTCGCCCGGCTCTCGCCCCCCTTGCGCGCCGAGGCCGACCGCCAGGCGGTGCTCGAGGCGCTGGCCGACGGGACGATCGACGTGGTCGCCTCGGGCCACGATCCGCGCGGGCCCGAAGACAAGCGGCTGCCGTTCGCCGACGCTGCGCCCGGCATGGCCGGGGCCGAGACGCTGCTGGCCATGGTGCTCACCCTGGTCCGCGACGGGGTGATCGACACGCCGCGCGCCTTCGACCTGGTCGCCGGCGCCCCTGCGCGGCTGCTGGGGGTGAAGGCGGGCGAACTGCGCGAGGGGTACGAAGCGGATGTCGCACTGGTCGATCCGGAGCGGCCCTGGGTGGTCGATTCGCGGCGGATGGAGGCGGCCGCCGGCAACACGCCGTTCGATCGCCAGCCGGTGCAGGGCCGGGTCACCGCTTTGTGGAAGGGCGGTGTGCGGGTGGGCGGCTAGGCCCTCGTGCGTTCCCAGGGCGCGCTTTCCCAGCGCCCGATTTGCGGCCAAGAGTAGAGCGATGAGCGAGCCGCCGCATCCTGGCCGAGCGCCCGATCCGGGTGCGACGCCGGTCGCCGAGGGGCCAGTGCGCGCCGGCGAGCGGCTGGTCGCGCTCGATTTCGTGCGCGGCGTGGCCGCGCTGGGCATCCTGTCGGCCAACATCGTCGCCTACGCCCACCCGCGCCTCGCCTATTTCTGGCCCGGTGCGCTGCCCGGCGGCGGGAGCGCCGTGGATCGGTGGCTGTGGCTGGGGCAGTTCGTCCTGGTGGATGGCAAGTTCCGCGGCATTTTCACCCTGTTGTTCGGCGCGGGACTCGCGCTGCTTGCGGATCGGTTGCGCGCGCGCGGCGGCTCGGGCGCGTTGCAATTGCGCCGTCTCGCGCTGCTGGGGGGCTTTGGCCTGGGGCATTTCTACCTGCTGTTCACGGGCGACATCCTGTTCCTCTATGCCGTGGCCGGCCTCGCTGCGCTGGCCTTGGTCGACCTGGATCCGCGGCGGCAGGCGTGGCTGGGGGTGATCTGGTATCTCGCCGCGACCACCCTGATGGCCCTGCCGCTCGTCTCCCCGGCGCAGCTTGAGGCCATCCCCCAACTGCGCGCGCCTCTCGCCGAGTACTGGGCCGCGCTGGAATCAGGCTGGCAGGCGCGACTCGCCGAATCCGAGACCGAGCGGGCGGTGATGTCCGGCGGCACCTTCTCCGCCATCGTGCGCTTCCGATGGGAGCAGGAGAGCGGCCTGCTCTATGCTTACAGCGCGTTGGCGCTGGCGGACACCGCTCCGCTGATGCTGTTGGGGATGGCGCTCTACCGGCTGGGGCTGTTCTCGGGCGGGCTCGATCGGCGACGCGCGTTGGCTTGGGCCTGGACCGGTATTGCCTTCGGGGTGCTCACCGCGGCGCTGCTGGGGGCATGGGTGATGGCGCGCGACTTTGCGCCGTATCTCACCAGCTTCGTCTACAGCGGCGCTGCGCCACCTTTGCGGCTGCCGATGATCGTGGGGATGGTCGCGCTGCTGGCGCTATGGGCTCCTAGGGTGGGCGCAGGCTGGCTGGGCGCGCGGCTGGCGGCGGCGGGGCGGATGGCGTTCAGCAATTACCTGGCCACCTCGCTGCTGATGGCGGTGGTGTTCCAGGGCTGGGCGGGCGGGCTGTTCGGCCGGCTCGACCGGGTCGAACTGCTGGTGTTCGTGCCGCTGGGCTGGGCGGCGATGCTCGCCTGGTCGCAGCCTTGGCTGGCGCGGTTCCGCTATGGTCCGCTGGAATGGCTGTGGCGCTGCCTGACCTACGGGGAGTGGTTTGCCATCCGGCGTTGAAATGGCTTGCTGTTGCTAGCGGTTCGCATTAACATCTGCTCATTGAGCGAGGAGATGCGGTCGGCGATGTATGTCTGCGTGTGCAATGCGATCCGCGAATGCGAATTGCGCCGCGTGGCGCTGAACTCGCCGGGCGATGCGCCCAGCGTCTATGCCCAGCTCGGCAAGCGGCCCAAGTGCGGCCAGTGCCTCGACGAGGCCGAGGACATCCTGTTCCAGGCCCGCGAGCTGGCCGCCGGCACGATGCTCGCCGCCTGAGCTGAAACCGCGGCTGCCGCGCTTGCGTTGCATTCGCAAAAACCCCGGATTTCCGCCATTTTCGTGCTGTTCCGCTTGCCAAGCGGGGGTGTGAGGGCGCATCATCGACGCTGGATCCAATAGGAGGCTCGGCCGATGCAGGGCGACGAAAAGGTCATCGACTACCTCAACCAGGCGCTCACCAACGAGCTGACCGCGATCAATCAGTACTGGCTGCATTACCGCGTGCTGGACAATTGGGGCGTCCACCGGCTGGCGCAGTACGAGCGGCACGAATCGATCGACGAGATGAAGCACGCCGACATCCTGGCGGACCGGGTGCTGTTCCTGGGCGGGCTGCCCAACTTCCAGGCGATCCACCGGCTCAAGGTGGGCGAGAGCGTCGAGGAGATTCTGCGCGCCGACCTGGCGCTGGAGAACGAGGCGATTCCCTTGCTGCGCGAGGCGATCCAGTACTGCGAGGGTGCGCGCGATTATGTGAGCCGCGATGTGTTCAAGCGCATCCTCGAGAACGAGGAGGAGCATGTCGACTTCCTTGAGACGCAATTCGACCTGATCGCCCGGATGGGGCTGCCCAACTACGTCCAGCTCAACAGCGCGGCGGCCGGCGAGGCGGCCAAAGAGGTCGGCTGAGCGCCTAGGTTCTGGACTCATAAGCTCTGAGCCATAGTCGGGTTGAAGCGATCAGCACGGCGGCGAGGAAGTTTCGGGCCAGCTTGTCGAAGCGGGTTGCGATGCGCCGGAAGTGCTTGAGCTTGCAGAAGTATCGCTCG
>JANNOJ010000055.1:0-1899 GCA_031399025.1 Erythrobacteraceae bacterium
CGAGCACGGCGCCCTGCCCGGCGCCGTCGCCGATGTCTGGGCTGCGGAGCAGGCGGCGCTGATGCCCCTGCCGCCCGCCTTCGACGGCTTCGTCGAGCAGCCCAAGCGGGTGTCGCCCACCTGCCTGATCACCTTCGAGCGTAACCGCTACAGCGCGCCGGCGTCCTTCGCCAACCGTCCCGTCAGCCTGCGCATCTACCCCGACCGGCTCGTGGTGGTGGCCGAGGGGCAGATCCTGTGCGAGCATCAACGCCTCATCCAGCGATCCCACCACCTGCCGCCGCGCACCTTCTACGACTGGCGGCACTATCTGGCCGTCATCCAGCGCAAGCCGGGAGCCCTGCGCAACGGCGCGCCCTTCGCCGAGCTGCCCGACGGCTTCAGGCAGCTGCAGGCCCTGATGCTGCGGCGTGTCGGCGGGGATCGCGAGATGGTCGATGTCTTGGCGCTGGTGCTGCACCACGACGAGGAGGCGGTGCTGACCGCGGTGGAGCTGGCGCTCGCCGAAGGCGTGGCGACCAAGACCCATGTGCTGAACATCCTTCACCGTCTGGTGGACGGCAAGACAGCCACCGGGCCGGACATCGACACGCCGCAGGCCCTGGCCCTGCGCCGCGAACCCAAGGCCGATGTCGGGCGCTACGACGCCCTGCGGGCCCGGACCGCCGGAGGCCGTCATGCGTCATGACCCCGCCAGCGGCGCCATCGTCATCATGCTCCGCAGCCTCAAGATGTACGGCATGGCCCAGGCGGTCACCGAGCTGATGGAGCAGGGCGCGCCGGCCTTCGAGGCTGCCGTGCCGATCCTGTCCCAGCTGCTCAAGGCCGAGCTCGCCGAACGCGAGGTCCGCTCCATCGCCTATCACATGAAGGCGGCGCGCTTTCCCGCCTACAAGGACCTCGCCGGTTTCGACTTCGGCGCCAGCGAGATCAACGAGGCAACGGTGCGCCAGCTGCACAAGGGCGGCTTCCTCGACGCCGCCGAGAACTGCGTGCTGATCGGCGGACCCGGCACCGGCAAGACGCATGTGGCCACCGCCATCGGCGTCCAGCTCATTGAACACCACCGCCGCAAAGTCCGCTTCTTCTCGACCATCGAGCTCGTCAACGCCCTCGAGCAAGAAAAGGCGCGGGGAAAGGCCGGTCAGATCGCGGAGGGACTGATCCGCATCGATCTCATCATCCTCGACGAGCTGGGTTACCTGCCGTTCAGCGCCTCGGGCGGCGCGCTGCTCTTTCATCTGCTGAGCAAGCTCTACGAGCGCACAAGCGTGATCATCACCACCAATCTCAGCTTCAGCGAATGGGCCACGGTCTTTGGCGACGCCAAGATGACCACAGCACTCCTCGATCGCCTGACCCACCGCTGCCACATCCTCGAGACCGGCAATGACAGCTTCCGCTTCAAGGCGAGCACCTCCGCCGCCGCCCGGAAAAAGAAGGAGGCCCCAGCCAACTTGACACCCGCCTGAGCCGCACCGACCAATATCCAGCCGGGTCATTTCTCAGTGGAAATCCCGGGTCAGTTCCTCGTGGAAATCAACACGCTCGGCTCTATCTCCGCCCAGACACGGATGAGTGGGTCATTCGAGACGCGGGAACTGACATCCGGACCAATCAACGCGGCGAGAGCGGTCGAGCGGCTGCTGAAGAAGCGCTAGCGGATTACCTGCGGTCCCGGGCGGCACCTGTCCTCGGCGGACCGAAGAAGCCACATCAGGTCTTGGTCAGCGACGCGCTGGCCTGGTATCTCGACGACCGAGGCCCTCTGGTCGCGGCCTCGGCGCGCATGGCCTACGCCGCCAAGCAGTTGTTGCCGTTCTGGGGGCGACTGAACTGCGACTGCATCGTGGGCGCCAATTGCCGAGCCTACGCCGCCGCGCGCCGCCTCGCGCCGAC
>JANNOJ010000021.1:0-10409 GCA_031399025.1 Erythrobacteraceae bacterium
GCCTAGCACCGAGAAGACGGTTGCGACTAGCGCATAGCGGAAGGCCCGTTCGGGGCGGGCAAGTGCCATCGGGATGAAGAGGACGTCGGCCGGGACGAGGAAGAACGAGCTCTCGACGAAGGCGATGACGGCCAGCCATACCTCGGCGGTCTTGCGGGCCGCGAGGTTCATCGTCCAGTCGTAGAGGCGGCGAAGCATGGGGGAGGTCGTCCGTCGCGGATGGGGCGGGAGGCGCGCCTCTAGCCGGGCTGCGGATGGTGCGCAATCGCGGGCGGGCCTTGCCGTCCCATTCCCTGTCTGGCAGTTCCGTGTTCGGGGGAGACACATCATGCTCGAGCTTATCCTGGCCGCAGCCGCCGCGGTTGCCGCACCTGCCGCCGCCGTTCCGCCGCCGATCATCGATGTGCATCTCCACGCCCGCCGGGCCGACTATGCGGGCGAGAACCCGCCGCCGATGTGCGCCCCGTTCGAGGCCATGCCGTATTCCGACAACCGCGTGGGGGTTTACGAGGGGATGGGCTTCGTCCGGCCGCCCTGCGCCGATCCCATTCCCGCCGAAACCACCGACGAGGCGGTGATGGCCGCGACGCTGACGGCGATGGAGCGCCACAACATCTATGGCGTGGTGAGCGGCGAGCCCGCGCTGATGGCGCGCTGGATCGCCGCCGGGCCGAAGCGGATCATGCCCGCGCTCGACTACCGCCTCCCGGGCACGCCCGGCGCGCGCCACGTCGCGGCGCGCACCCTCGACGAATTGCGGCGCGAGCACGCCGCCGGGCGGCTCATGGTGATCGGCGAGATCATGGCGCAGTACGAGGGCGTGCCGCTCGACGAGCCGCGGCTCGATCCGCTGTGGGCGCTGGCGGTCGAACTCGACGTGCCGGTCGCCATCCACATGGGGCCGGGCGAGCCGGGCCAGCCCTATGCGGGCGGCGGCTACCGGGCCGCGCTCGGCGATCCGCTCACGCTCGAACCCGTGCTGGTCAAGCACCCTCGCCTCCGGGTCCTGGTGATGCACGCCGGCTATCCGTTGGGCGAGCGGCTGCGCGCGCTGATGTTCACCTATCCGCAGGTCTATGCTGACGTCGGCGTCATCGTCTACACCCAGCCGCGCGCGAGCTTCTACGCCTTCCTGCGCGGGCTGGTGGAGGACGGCTATGGCGACCGCATCCTGTTCGGATCGGACCAGATGATCTGGCCCGGCGTCATTCCCGCGGCGATCCGCACGATCGAGGAGGCGCCGTTCCTGTCCGCCGACCAGAAGCGCGACATCTTCTACAACAATGCCGTGCGCTTCCTGCGCCTGCCCGAGAGCGAGCAAGCCCGCCATCGCGCCGGGCGCTAGCTGTGCCAAATCGGGGCAGGCGAGACGAAGCGTGTTAACGTCTCGAAACTTCCGGTCCGGCGCTCCGTAGCTGCAATGCTGGGGATGCCGTGCGACGCATTGGCGGCTGGCACTAGGGGACGTCTTATGAAATCTGCCCGCATCCTGCTGGCCGCGCTTGCCGCCACCGCCTTCGCCATGCCCGCCGCGGCTGCGCAATTCACGTTCAGCTTCACGACCAGCACCGCGCTGTTCGGTGGTCCGGTCAGCGGCAGCGGGGTGTTCACCACCTCGGACACGCCGATCACGGTGGGCGGGCAGACCGCGCTGGCGGTGACCGGCATCACCGGCACCTTCAACGGCGCGGCGATCACCGGGCCGACGCTGGCGAGTTTCGGCAATTACTTCATCACCGGGCCGACCTTCGTCGATGGCAGCGGCATCCGCTTCAACACCACCGCCACCACCAATGTGACGCTGTTCTATGACAGCAACGCCCGCAGCTATCGCGTCAATGCCATCAACCAGGGCCGCTCCTCGCTGGTGACCGCGGTTTCAGCAGCGGTGCCCGAGCCCGCGACCTGGGCGATGCTGATCCTCGGCTTCGGCCTGGTGGGCGGCGCGCTGCGTTCGGCGCGGCGCAACCGAGCCATCCTATCCTACGCCTGATCCAGCCAGTATAACCCGAGCACTGCCGTTCCCACCGGAGCGGCGGCGTTCTCGCGGCGACCAAGCCTACGCCGGATGCACGCTCGCCAACCGCTCGGCCAGTTCGGCATTGCGGAACGGCTTTGTCAGGCGCGGCAGGCCCACGGCGATGCCGTCCGACTGGGCATAGCCCGAGACGATCAGCACCGGCAGCGACGGCCAGCGCGCGAGCAGCGTGCGCGCGAGGGTTTCGCCGTTCATGCCCGGCATCAGATGGTCGGTGACCAGCACGTCGGGCGCGAGGCCCGCGTTGATCAGGGCCAGGGCCGCTTCCGCCGAACTGGCTTCGACGACCTCGTACCCCAGGTCGCCCAGCATGTCGGCGGTGCTCATCCGGACCAGCACTTCATCGTCGACGAGCAGCGCCGTGCCGCGGGTGTGATCGGCAGGCGACGCGCCGCGCTGCGGATCCTGATCGGTCTCGACCGATTCGTGGCTGACGGGCAGCCACAGCGCCACGGTGGTGCCTTCGCCCGGGGCGCTGTGGATGGTCAGCGCGCCGCTGAGCTGGCCGGCCAGCCCGTGCACCATCGACAAGCCCAGTCCGGTGCCCTTGCCGACACCCTTGGTGGAGAAGAACGGCTCGATCGCGCGCCGGCTGGTCGCCTCGTCCATCCCCACGCCGGTATCGACCACGGTGAGAGACGTAGCGGCCCGGCGGGAGGCCGGTCGGATGGTCGGGTCCGATGCGGTGTTCGGACGCCGCGATGGTCAGCTTGCCCCCATGCGGCATGGCGTCGCCGGCATTCACCGCCAGGTTTAGCAACGCCATTTCAAGCTGATTGCGATCCGCCAGCGCCGGGGGCAGGCCGGCCGCGGCGCTGGCGGCGACCGTCACATTCGGGCCGAGCGTGCTGGCCAACAGGCTGGCCATGGAATCCACCAGCTCGCCCAGATCGACCGCGGTCGGCTGGAGCGGTTGGCGGCGCGCGAAGGCGAGCAGGCGCTGCACCAGCACTCGGGCGCGCTCGGCCGATTGCAGCGCGCCGTCGATCAGGCGCTGTTCGCGTTCGCCCCCCAGTTGGCGCCGCAGCAACATATCGAGCGAGCCGATGATCGGGGTCAGCAGATTGTTGAAATCATGCGCCACGCCGCCGGTGAGCTGCCCCATCGCCTCCAACTTCTGCGATTGCCGCAGCGCTTCCTGCGTGTGCGCCAGCTCGGCCTCACGCGCCTTGTCCTCGGACAGATCGCGGCCCACGGCGATGAAATTGATCCCGTCGGGCTCGGGCGAGACGGTCCAGCCGATCGGAGTCCAGCGCCCGTCCTTGGTGGCGATGCGGTTCTGGAAGCGCGTCGGCTGACCCGTTCGGCCCATTTCAGCAAGTGCCGCGAGCGTGACGCCGGCATCGTCGGGATGCATGAATTCGGCATAGGGCGTGCCGAGCAGATGCGCCCGGTCCCAGCCCAGCACCGCGGTCCAGGCCGGATTGACCGCGGACATCGTCCCTTCGAAATTCGCGCGCGCCAGCATGTCTTCGGACAGATCCCACAATCGGGCGCGCTCGTTGGCCTCGGCCGCGCGGCGCGCGCGCTCGGCGAAGACGTCCTCGGTGGTCTCGATGCAGGCGCAGAACAGGCCCCGGATCGTGCCGTCCACGTCGCGCACCGGGGTGTAGGAGAAGGCGAAATGCGCCTCCGCCGGCCGTCCCGGGCGATCCATCTGGAGCACTAGGTCCGCCATGTTGACCGACCGTCCGGCGAAGACCTGAGTGAACAAGGGCTCGATGTCGGCGCGGATTTCGGTCCACACTTCGAAGATCGGCCGGGCCATCGCGCCGGGATGCCGATCGGCCAGCATCGGCGCATAGGCATCATTGTAAAACAGCGTGTTGTCTGGGCCCCAACACAGAAACATCGCTTGATCGGCGGCCAGCAGCAGGGCCACCATCGTCTTGAGCGGTTGCGGCCAGTGCTGCGGCGGTCCCAGCGGCGTCGCCGCCCAGTCCGCCGCGCGCATCAGCGCCCCGGTGTCGCCGCCGCCGTCCAGAAAATCCCTCGAACTGCGCGGGGTCGGCCCCGCCACGCCATCGCTCATCGATCACCCCTGGTAACCCGATCGAGTGGTAGCCGCGCTCAGCGCGTGGGACCACCCACTCGCGAGGCAATCCATAACACGCGATTTGGGTCCGGCGGGAAGGTCGAACGGCGAAAAACGGGCGCGGTTTTCGCGCCCCACGCACTGGCTATCGCCGCCGCCCATGGGCCGTCACCAGGCGGCCGCCATCGTCCGCTGCAACGGTTCGACGCGCCGGCAATCGGCGGCCTGGTCGAGGTGCAGCTACAGCTCGTTGAAGCCTGACAAGGTCCGCAGCCGGTCGCAGTCGGGTTAACCAATGTAATGTCTTCCACCCGCCTCCAAGGCTAAGGGAGGGATGCGGGATCGAACGGTTCCGAGACCAGGTGGCGTCGAGTTGGAAAGGTGGCGGCGATGGGCAAGCGATGGGTCGATCAATCAAACAATCATTATTGCTTGAAGTTGGGTAACGATCATTTGGGCGACGCGCGGATTATCGAATTCGACGCATCGGGCGCGCACTCGGCGCTACTGATCGCGGGGCGGCACTGCCGTGGACGCAAGGCGGACGTGTTTGAAAATGGTCATCCGCTGTGCAGTGTCGTCAGCGACCCAGCGGACGGCTTCTGGGTGATCATGCCGCCCGTCGCGCAGAGTGTGGCGGCAATCAGCCGGTGATCACCGCCCCGTTGCAGCGATCTGCGGCGGCTGTCCCCGGCGTCCAGCATCGGCGACCTGGTCGCGGTGCAGATAGAGATCGGTAAAGCCCGAGAAGTCCCGCAAGCGGGCCCAATCGGGAATTTCGATAAAGCGCTTGTGGCGGACGATCAGGCCATCGTCCTCCAGCAGTTTGAGCGTCCGATTGACGTGCACGGTGGTGAGCCCGACGGTATCGGCGAGTTGTTCCTGGGACATCGGAAAGATGAACCCGGTGGTCGTCCCCAGCCCGGCAATTTCGAGACGGCAGGCGAATTCGCACAGCACATGGCCGATCCGCCGTGGCGCGGTGCGGCGCCCGACGTTCATCACCCATTCGCGATAGATCGACGCATCGATGAGCGTGTCGATCCACATGGCGCGCCCGAGGCGCGGGTGCTTGTCGATCAACGCGACGACCGCCTCGACCGGGACCGTGGCGACCACGCCGTCGGTGAGGGCCTGCACATTGTGATCGGCCTTCGCCAGCAGCGACGCCTCCAGATCGACGAAATCGCCGGATACGTGAAGGCTGACGATCTGCCGGTCGCCATCGGTGGTGGATTTGTGGCGATAGGCATACCCCGACAGGATCAGGCAACTGATCTTGGGCGCAGTGCCCTCGCGCACGAGAAAGTGACCGGCCGGAACTTTCTCGGTTCGGAAAGGCAGCGCACGGATGGCATTGCGATCGCCGTCGTCGAGCTCGGCACGCCGCTCGTAGCGACGGATAATCCGCCCGAGGGTATCGGCAAGTTCCATGCGACGTCCACCGATGTTCGAGGCGAGAACGCGTCGCATCGCTCAGCCCGCGCGGCCTGAGGGCACGAAACGTAACATAGAATAATAACGAAACGCAAGGAGTTCATTTACCACGGGTTATTTCTGGAACCACGGCCCGGCTCAACCGATCCCCGTTGGTGCGGTATTATTTTCATGTGCGCGGTGCGGTCGAGTTTGTCGACAAAGACGGTTGCGAACTCGCCACGCCCGACGACGCCTATCTTCAGGCTGTGCGATCAGCTGGGGAGTATCTGCGCGACGACCCGGAAGCGATGCTGGAGGGGCAGGACCTCCGCATCGAAGTCGACGACCCTGGCGGCCACTTGGTGTTCGCCTTCACCGCCGCCGGGCGTAGGCAATGATAAATGTGATTTAAGTTGGCGGTAAAGCCGGTTATGCGTGCCCGCGGGCGCACGGAATCAACCTGCGACGATGTTCCGAGTGGGGTGCATGCGGTATTTCTTCAACATCGCGGGAGCGGTCAGCCAGCCGGACAACAAGGGGCTGGAACTGTCCTCGCTGTCGGATGCCCGCATCCACGCGGTCAAGTTCGCGAGCGACCATCTCCGCGACCGGCCGGAACTGGTGTGGCTGGGTGACGAGTTCCGCGTCGAAGTGACGGGCGGCGATCGGGAAATGCTGTTCACCTTCATCGCCGTGGGTGTGGATGCGCCAGCGGCACCGGGACGCCTGCGGATGTAGCGAAAGCTTTTTAACCTGTATGGCACAAAGTGCTTGACAGCGTGACGCTGTTTGGTTAGAGATACGAAACATCGCGATGATGTGATTCGCATTTAGGGCGGCTCCGGAAACGGGTCGCCTTTTGCGTTTCCGGGGCAATGTCCCGGCGGACGCCACCCCCCCGCATAACCAAAGGATCGGGATCATGGAGAAGAGCGCTGCCGCGCCGGTGAAGAAGCGTGCCCGTGGCGCGCCCAAAAACTGGCGCGATACCTTCATCGCCCGGCTGGGCGAGACCTCGAACATCACCACGGCGGCCGAGGCCGCCGGCATCAGCCTGTCGCATGTCTACAAGACCCGCCGCGAGGACCCGGGCTTCGCCCGCCGGTGGTATGCGGCTCTGGCCGAGGGCTACGACAATCTGGAGATGGAGCTGCTGAACCGGTTGCGGTCCGACGGAACCGGCGACGACGCCCCCAAGGCGAAATTCGACATGGCGGTCGCACTGCGCTGCCTGGCCGTGCACCGCGAGAGCGTGGCCCGCGAACGGGGCCGCCGCACGCTGGCGGCGGAGGTGACCACGATCGCCGCGATCAACGCCCGCATCGACGAGATGCGGCTCAAGCAGCAGCGCAACCAGGGCGCTATCGCCAAGGCGAAGGCCAAGGTGGCGCAGGACACGCGTGCCCGTGGCTAGGGCGAAACGAATCCCCAGCCGCGGCACCTGGCTACGGCGCCCCGGCCCCGCCGCCGACGCCGAGCGGCTGGAACTCGCCCGCCGGCTGGCCCCGCACCAGCTCGACGCATTGGGGAGCTGGTATTGGGAGGGCTGGGGCCGCGACGCCCAGCTGCCGCCCCAGCACGCCTGGCGGGTGTGGCTGATCTGCGCCGGGCGCGGCTTCGGCAAGACGCGCGCGGGGGCCGAATGGGTTCGCGACGTCGCGCGCCACGACGGCGCGGCGCGGATCGCGCTGGTGGGGGCCAATCTGGGCGAGGTGCGGCTGACGATGGTGGAGGGCGACAGCGGCATTCTCACCGCCGCGCCCGGCGCGTTGGCCCCCGAGTTCGAACCGTCGCTGCGGCGGCTGACCTGGGAAAACGGGGCGCAGGCCTTCCTCTATTCCGCCGCCGAGCCGGACAGCCTGCGCGGTGGCCAGTTCAGCCATGCCTGGTGCGATGAAATCGCCAAATGGGACAATTCATCCGAGCGCGCGCTGTCCGCCTGGGACAATCTGCAACTGGGGATGCGGCTAGGGACAAGCCCGCGCATCCTGGCGACCACGACCCCGCGCCGGGTGCCGCTGATGCGGCGGCTGGAGGATGGGGCCAAGCGCGGCGAGGTGGTGGTGGCCCAGGGCAAGACCACCGATAACGACGCGGTGCTGCCGACCGATTTCTTTACCGCGATGATCGCGCAATACGAGGCGACGAGCTTCGGGCGGCAGGAGCTGGACGGCGAGCTGAGTGCCGAGATCGAGGGCGCGCTGTGGAGCCCGGCGCTGCTGGAGCGGTGCCGGGTCCAGGGCCCGCTGCCGCCGCCGGTGCGCGTGGTCGTGGCGGTCGATCCGCCGGCTTCGGCAACGGGCGATGCCTGCGGGATCGTGGTCGCCGAGCTGGGCGCGGACGGGATCGCCACGGTGCGCGCCGATTGCTCGGTCGAAAAGGCGGGCCCCGATCGCTGGGCCAGGGCGGTGGCGCAGGCGGCCGCGGTGTGGCGCGCCGACCGGGTGGTGGCGGAAAAGAACAATGGCGGCGCGATGGTCAAGAGCGTGCTGCTGGGCGCGGACATCGCCCTGCCGGTCAAGCTGGTCCACGCCAGCCACGGCAAGGTGCGCCGCGCCGAGCCGGTGATGACGCTCTACGAGGCGGGCAAGGTCCGCCACGCGGGGCTGTTCGCCGCGCTGGAGGACGAGCTGTGCGGGCTGATGCGCGGCGGCGGTTACGAAGGGCCGGGGCGCAGCCCCGACCGCGCGGATGCGCTGGTCTGGGCGCTGACCGAACTGATGCTGGGGCACAAGGGCCAGCCCAAGATTTCGCTGCTTTAATCCTCCCCGGCACGGGGAGGGGGACCACCCGCAGGGTGGTGGAGGGGCTCGCCGCACGCGCAGCGGGTGAAGCGGGCCCCCTCCGTCAGCCGCCTGCGGCGTCTGCCACCACCCCGTGCCGGGGAGGATCCCAAAGTTTCAGGAGAAAACCCATGTCCTTCCTCACCACGCTCGCTTCCGCCTTCAAGGGCGGGGGCGGGACCGCTCGCGTGCCTGTCGGGCGCGGGTTTATTTCGCCCTGGGCGACGGCCTTCGAGAGCACCGCCCGCGCGCCGAATTTCGATTATCCCACCGCCGTGCGCGAGGCGTTTCTCGCCAATCCGGTGGCGCAGCGCAGCGTGCGCATCGTGGCCGAGGGGGTAGGCGGGGCGCCGCTGGCGGAGGGTGACGCGGCGCTCGCAAAGCTGCTGCGCGGCTCGGCGGGGACCACGCCTTTGCTCGAGGTGCTCGCCGCGCAGATGCTGCTGCACGGCAATGCCTTCGTGCAAGTGATCAAGGATGCGGCGGGCGCGCCGGTCGAGTTGTTTCCGCTGCGGCCCGAGCGGGTGAGCGTGGTGGCGGGGGCGGACGGCTGGCCTGCCGCCTATGCCTATCGGGTGGGCGCGGAGACGCTGACTATCGTGCCCGAAGATGAAGCCGGCTGGCCGAACCTGGTGCACCTCAGGGGCTTTCACCCGGCGGACGATCATTATGGCGCTGGCTGCCTTTCCGCCGCGGCGCAGGCGGTGGCGGTGCACAATGCCGCCTCGGCCTGGAACCGCGCGCTGCTTGAGAATGCCGCGCGGCCCAGTGGCGCGCTGGTCTATGCGCCGGGCGATGGGGCGGGGCTGTCCGCCGACCAATACGAGCGGCTCAAGGCCGAGCTGGCGAGCGCGTTCCAGGGCGCGGGCAACGCCGGGCGGCCGATGCTGCTGGAGGGCGGCCTCAGCTGGCAGGCGATGGCGCTGAGCCCGGCGGACATGGATTTCGCCAGCCTGAAGGCGGCGGCGGCGCGCGACATCGCACTCGCCTTCGGGGTGCCGCCGATGCTGCTCGGGCTGCCGGGCGACAACACCTATGCCAATTACCGCGAGGCCAATCGCGCGCTGTGGCGGCTGACGCTGCTGCCGCTGGCGGAGCGGATACTGGCGGGGCTGCTGCATGGGCTGAGTCCGTGGTTCGGCAGGGCGACGCTGGCGGTCGATCTCGACCGCGTGCCCGCGCTGGCGGAGGACCGCGAGCGCTTGTGGGCGCAGGTTTCGGCGGCGGATTTCCTGTCCGACGACGAGAAGCGCAAACTGCTGGGAGTTTCGTGATGACGCGAGCGGACATGCTGGCGCGGCTGGTCGCGCAGGCCTCTGTGGACCGGCCCGAGATCGTGACCCTGCGTGCGCTGGTCGAGGAGGCGAGCGAGCTGGGCGCGGCGCGCGCGCTGGAACGGCTCGGGCTGGAGGACACCCGCGCCCGCGACGACATGGCCGAATTGCGCGAACTGTTGAGCGCCTGGCGCGACGCCAAGAAGAGCGCGTGGAAGGCGGCGGTGGCGTGGGTGGTGCGTGGGGCTCTGGCGCTGCTGCTGGTGGGGATCGCCCTGCGGCTCGGGGTCGGGGAGCTGCTGCGGTGAGGATCGCCGGCTACGCCGCATTGTTCGGCATTCCCGACGCGAGCCGCGATACCATCCTGCCGGGCGCCTTTGGTGCGACACTGGGCGGGCGCGCGGAGCGGTTGCCGCTGTTGTGGGAGCACCGCCCCACCCAGCGGATCGGCTGGGTGGAGACGGCTTGCGAGGATGCCAAGGGTCTGCGCGTGGTCGCCCGGCTCGATCCCGGCACGCGGCCTGCTGCGCTGTTGTGGCGCCGCACGGTGAGCGGGCTGAGCTTCGGCTACCGCGCCCGCCGCTTCCGGCTGATGCCGCAGGGCCGGCTGCTCGAGGCGCTCGACCTGATCGAGGTGAGCCTCGTGAGCCACCCGCTCCAATATCGAGCGCGAGTCCATTGGCTTTCCGATCCTCCCCGGGACGGGGAGGTGGCAGCCGCTGCAAGCGGCTGACGGAGGGGGCCCGCCGCACCCGCTGTGCTGTCGGCGAGCCCCCACCACCCCCCAGCCGTGGGGCGGGGGGGGGCCCCACCCCCGACCCGGGGGGGTTGTTTGCCCCCCCCCATCGGGCGGGGTTTTT
>JANNOJ010000097.1:0-8222 GCA_031399025.1 Erythrobacteraceae bacterium
CCAAACTGTAATAGAATTGTTCAAAATTACCACTGATGGTTGAATTAATGATGGAATATGAAAATTCTTTGGCTTAGGAACAAGATTAAAAAATCAACACGATGCATAGCACGATACATAATAACATGAATACAACTATAATTGAAACTGCAGTGTCTAAAATACAATAAAAATTAATTTAAATTCTTTACTGCAACTAAAAACTACCTTCGCCTATCTTGGTCGCGAGACAGTCGGCCGGGTGGTCGACAAGTTCATCTTACAGCTTGAGCTCCAGCTTGCCGAGCAGTCGGTCGATATCCAGTTCGATAAGGATTCGCGCGCCTGGCTGGGCGACAAGGGCTACGACAAGCTGTACGGTGCCCGCCCGATGGCGCGGCTGATCCAGGAGAAGATCAAGCAGCCGCTGGCCGAGGAGCTGCTGTTCGGCAAGCTGGCCGACGGCGGCGAGGTGCAAGTCACGATTCGCGACGACAAGCCTGTTTTCGAGCTGACCCCGGCCCCGCCGCGGGCGAAACGGGCCGCGAAGAAGCCGGCGACCGAGAAATCGGCCAAGCATGCGAAACGTCCTGCCAAGGCGCAGGAAACGGGCGATGGCGAGAGCTAAACCCGGCAGTTGGTCGATTACCTGCACGCCGTGCACGAGCGCGATTTGATCTCAGGGGCCTGACCCGGTAACCCCCGCACCCACATGGGTCGCGGGGGTTTTTCATGAGTGTGCTAAAGGTCGGCGGGCTGACCAAGCGGTTTGGCGATGTGCTGGCGGTCGACGATCTCAGCTTTGCCGTAGGGCAAGGTGAGATTTACGGCTTCCTCGGCGGCAATGGCGCGGGCAAGACCACCACGCTGCGCATGGTGCTCGACATCATCCGGCCGACCTCGGGCAGCATCGAGGTGCTGGGTAGCGCACCCGACCGGCGCAACACCGGGGCGATCGGCTTTCTGCCCGAAGAGCGCGGGCTCTACAGCAATATGAGCGCGCTCGAGGTCATCACCTATTTCGGCCAGCTGAAGCAGATGCGCGCCACCGAGGCGCGGGCGCATGGGATGGAGCTGCTGGCACGCTTCGACCTCGCGGACCGCGCCAAGGCCAAGGTGTCCGAGCTGTCCAAGGGCATGGCCCAGAAGGTTCAGCTCGCCACCGCGCTCGTCAACCGGCCGCGCCTGCTGATCCTCGACGAGCCGTTTTCTGGCCTCGACCCGGTCAACCAGGGGCTTCTCGAGGACGAAATCCTCCGCGCCTCGCGCGGCGGCGCCGCAGTGGTGTTCTCGACCCATGTGATGCAGCACGCCGAACGCTTGTGCCAGCGGCTGCTGCTGCTGCGCCGCGGGCGCAAGCGGTTCGAAGGCACGACCGACGAAGCGCGGGCGCAGCTTCCCGCGACCATCGACGCCGTGGCGCCCGAGCGAATCGTCCATGTTGCAGGCGTGGCCGAGGCCCACCGGCGACGCGACGGGGGGGACGGCTTCCACGAATGGACGCTCGACCTCGCGCCGGGCGTCACCGCAAGTGAAGTGCTCGAACGCTGCACCGCGCAAGCGCTGCCGCTGCGCCGCTTCGAGGAACGCCGTGCCACGCTGCACGATGTCTTCGTTCACCTCGTCGGGCCCGACGCAATTGCCACGGAGAAGGCGGCATGAGCCTGCACAATATCCTCCTCGTCGCGCGCCGCGAATTCGCGCAGGTCGTCGCGCTCAAGAGCTTCTGGCTGACGCTGCTGCTGATCCCGATCGCGCTCGCCATCGGGCCGGTGCTGAGTGATCGGCTCGAGGACGACGAGCCCGAGCGTGTGGTGGTGATCGATCGCGCTGGTGGGTCGGCCGCCGCCGCGCTGGAGGCGCGCTTCGCCTTTGAGGAAGACCGCCGCACGCTCGAAGCGCTGTCGCGCTACGTCCGGCGTCATAGACTGGAGCGCGCCGATCCCGCCGCGCCCTGGGCTGAGCATGACCGCTGGTACACGCCCGCCGATGTGGTCGCGTTTCGCCAAGCTGGCGGCCTCGATACGGCGCTGGACCGGCTCGCGAAGGTAAGTCCTGACGGCGTTCCCAAATTCGACGCTCCGGACGCCTATTATGACTTTGCGGCGCCGTCCACCGCGCTGGCGGCGGCGCGCGGCGCGGCGCTCGACACCCAAGCCAACCGGCTGGTCCAGGCGAGCAAGGACGCGCCCGCCGCCAGCCGCGCCGACGTCGTGGTGCTGATCGGTGAGGGCTATCCCGGCGATCCCACGATCCGGCTGTGGTCGAATGAGCAGCCCCGCCCGGCCTTCGTCGCCAGCCTTCAGGAAGTGCTGACCACCGATCTGCGCCAGCGGATGCTGACCGGCAGCGGGCTCTCGCCGCAGCAGGCCGCGGCGGTGCAGAGCGCCGCGCCCGCCATCGCCGTCACCACGCCCCCGCCCGGCGGCGGTGCACGCGAGGCGCTGTTCGTCCGCTCGATCGTCCCGCTGGCGCTGGCCTATATCCTGATGATGGGGCTGATGCTGTCGGGGAGCTGGATGTTGCAGGGCGCAATCGAGGAACGCTCCAAGAAGCTGCTCGAGTCGGTGCTGGCCTGCATCACGCCCGAGGAGCTGATGTATGGCAAGCTGCTGGGCGCGCTGGGCATCGGGCTGTCTATGCTGACCGCATGGCTGGGCGCGGCGGCCATCGTCGCCTTCGCCACGCAAGGAGCCATCGCCGACATGATCCGGCCTGCGCTCGCCCCCGTCACCTCACCCGGCGCTATCGTCACTCTGATCTATTTCTTCGTCATGGGCTATATCGCGATCTCGATCCTGTTCGTGGCGATTGGCGCTCTTGCCGATAGCATGAGCGAAGCGCAGGGATATTTCATGCCCGTACTCATGGGGATCCTGCTCCCGGTCACATTTCTCCTTCAAGCGATTTTGGCGGGGAATACCGGGGCCCTGGTTCGAGTGCTCACCTGGGTGCCTCTGTGGACACCCTTCACCGTGCTGGCGCGCCTTGGCTCTGGTATTCAGCCGATCGAAGTGGTGGGGGCTGCAATGGTGCTAGCGGCGTTCGTGGTGCTGGAGATAATCCTGCTCGCCCGCCTGTTCCGCGCCAGCCTGCTGGCGCAGGGCCAGAAGCCGGGGCTCAGACTGCTGATGCAGCGGCTGCGCCCGGTGCGCGAGGGCTAGCGCGGGAACGCCAGGGCGCGCACAGGCTTGAACGGCTGTGCGCGCACCCTTTTCCTGGATAAGACCTGAGCCGTGGGGCATCCACGTCGTCCCCGCCGACTGCTGGATCGATCCGGCGCGCCCGGTCGATCGCGCGCTCGTCACGCATGGCCACGCCGATCATGCGCGCGGTGGGCACGGCCAGACAATCGCGACCCCCGAGACGCTGGCGATCATGAAGTTGCGCTACGCAACTAGCGATGGCGCCACGCCGGTCGCCTATGGCGAGAGTATTGCGTTGCCCGGCGGCGTGACGGCGACTTATTTACCGGCGGGCCACGTGCTGGGCAGCGCGCAGATCCTGCTGGAGCACGCGGGCGAGCGGGTGGTGGTGACGGGCGATTACAAGCGCCGCGCCGATCCGACCTGCCCGCCGTTCGAAGTGACGCCCTGCGACGTTTTCATCACCGAGGCGACCTTCGGCCTGCCGCTGTTCACGCATCCACCGATCGCCGAGGAGATGGCCAAACTCTTGGAGCGGCTGGCCGCGCATCCCGACCGCTGCGTGCTCGTCGGCGCCTATGCGCTGGGCAAGGCGCAGCGGGTGATCGCCGAGCTGCGCGCCGCCGGGCACCATGTGCCGATCTATCTCCACGGCGCGATGGAGCGCATGTGCCGACTCTATGAGGAATTCGGCGTCGAGCTGGGCGAACTGCGGCTGGTCGCCGATGCTGCGAAAGACGACATCCGCGGGCATATCGTGATCTGCCCGCCCTCGGCGCTCAACGACCGCTGGAGCCGCCGCCTGCCTGACCCCATAACCGCGATGGCGAGCGGCTGGATGCGGGTGCGCCAGCGCGCCAGGCAGCGCAATGTCGAGCTGCCGCTGATCATCTCCGACCATGCCGACTGGGGCGAGTTGACCCGCACGATCGAGGAGGTGAACCCGGCCGAAACCTGGATTACGCACGGGCGCGAGGAAGCGCTCCTACGCTGGTGCCAGCTCCACCAGCGCCGCGCGCGGGCGCTGGCGCTGGTGGGCTATGAGGACGAGGATGACTGAGTTATTTGAGCGCGGCGAGCCCGGCCTCGACTTTGGCGAGCGTCTCCGGCGTCACGCGATCGGGGGCCATTCCCGCCATTTGTTTGAGGCTCATCGTCTTGAACATCTCGTAATGTTCATGCGTGGTGATGCCGGGCAGATTGGCCTCAAGCACGGCCTTGCCCTCGGGCTTGGCAACGATCGCCTCCACAGGGGTGTCGAGCGTCAGCTTGCTGTCCGCTTTCGCGTGGGCGGCGTGGTCCGCATGACCGGCATGACCTACGGTCGCGTCCTGCGCACCGGCGGGAGCGGCGGCTACCAAGGCGGCGCAGAGTGTGGAAATAAGTCTCATCATGAAGTCGGATCCCTTACCAGCCAAGCGGCGTAGATGTGCCGAATGCACCCGCCCTCCATACCTTAGCGTCGGAAGGATGCCCAGATGACTCAGACCTTCGTTCCGTATTTCGCGTATCAGGACGCAGCGGAGGCGATCGCTTACCTCGAGCGCTGTTTCGGCTTCACCTGTTCGGCCCGTTATCCGGATGACCGCGCCACGATCCAGCACGCCGAGATGCAATACGGCAGCGGCGCGATCATGCTGGGCACCGGAGCGGACCAACAGCGCGATCCGGCCCGGCTCGCCACGCCGCCGGGCCGCGGCATCTACCTGGTGGTCGATGATCTCGACGGACATTTCGCACACGCCGAGGCGGCCGGCGCGACCATCGTCTATCCACCCGAAGATACCGAGTTCGGCACGCGCCGTTACCGTGCGCTCGATTCGGAGGGCTTCGAATGGAGCTTCGGCACCTACGCACCAAAGACCGCGAAGGAATGAGCGAGCGGCCCCACGTGGAGGCCGAAACGGTCGGGCAGCTCGAGGATTGGCTGAGAAAGCACCATACCCGGCGCGACGCAGTATGGCTGGTGACGTTCAAGAAGTCCGCCGGCGCGCGCTATCTGCCCTACGAGCAGCTGGTCGAAGCATTGCTGGCGTGGGGTTGGATCGACAGCAAGCCGGGCACGGTCGACGATTTGCGGACGAAAGTGCTGATCGCGCCGCGCAAGCCTGCCAGTTCGTGGTCCCGAGCGAACCGGGCGCGGGTCGACAAGCTGACAGCCGAGGGACGGATGCAGGAGCCGGGGCTCATGGCGGTCGCCACGGCCAAAACGAGCGGTGCGTGGGGGCGGCTCAAGGCGGCCGAGAGCGGCCGCGCACCGCGCGACCTGTCGTCGGCCCTGGCGAAGCGGAGCGCGACAATGCAATGGCGCGCGCTGTCGCTCGCCACCCGAAAGCGCGCGCTCGAATGGCTCGGTGCCGCCAAGACCCCCGCAACGCGCGCGAAGCGCATAGCGGCCATCGCGGCGGCGGCGGGGCAGGGTCTCGATCCGACCGCGTGGAAACCCAAGCGCTGATGGAGGAATTCGCCGCTCTCATCGATCTGCTGGTCTATACCCGCAGCCGCAACGAAAAGCTGCGGCTGATCGCCGAATATCTGCGCGCCACCCCCGATCCCGACCGGGGCTGGGCGCTTGGCTCGCTGACCGACGGGCTCGACTTTCCGGCGGTCAAGTCGAGCACCATCCGCACGATGCTGATGGAGCGCATCGACCCGGTCCTGTGGACACTGAGCCGCGATTTCGTCGGCGACACCGCCGAGACCGCCAGCCTGCTGTGGCCCGCGCCGGAGGAACATCCCTCACCGCCCACCGTCAGCGAGGCGGTCGCTGCGCTAACGATGATGACGCGGCGTTCGGTTCAGTCCGATCTGCCCGCGCTGCTCGACCGGCTCGACCCCTCGGGCCGCTATGCGCTGCTCAAGCTCGCCACCGGCGCGATGCGCGTGGGCATCTCGACGCGGCTGGCCAAAACCGCTTTCGCCCAAGCCTTCGATGTCAGCGTCGAAGACGTGGAGGAATATTGGCATGGACTTGCGCCGCCCTACTCCCAGCTGTTCGCCTGGGGCGCCGACGGCGCGCCGCCGCCCGACACCGCCAACCTGCCCACTTTCCGCCCTTTTATGCTGGCGCACCCGCTTGAGGATACGATGGTGGATCTCGCCGACTACGTCGCCGAGTGGAAATGGGACGGTATCCGCGTGCAGATCGTGCACGCGGGCGATGAAACCCGCGTCTATTCGCGCTCCGGCGACGACATTTCGGCGACCTTCCCCGAACTGCTGCCCACGCTCGACTTTCCGGCAGTGCTCGATGGTGAGCTGCTCGTGCGCGGCTCGCATCAGGGCGGCGAGGTCGGCGGCGCGGCCAGCTTCAACGCGCTCCAGCAGCGGCTCGGGCGCAAGACGGTGAGCAAGGCGATGCTAAGCGATGCGCCCGCCTTCGTGCGGCTCTATGACGTCCTCCTGCTCGACGGCGAGGATCTGCGCGTGCTGCCCTGGTCCGAGCGCCGCGCCCGGCTCGAAACGTTGATGGCGCGCCTCCCCGCCAGCCACTTCGACCTCAGCGCCGTAGTCGAGGCTGAACATTTCGAGCATTTGGCGGAAATCCGCGGCGGCGCGCGCGACGAGGCGATCGAGGGGCTGATGCTCAAGCGCCGCGACAGCCCCTATATCGCCGGGCGCCGCACCGGGCTGTGGTACAAGTGGAAGCGCGATCCGCTGCTGATCGACTGCGTGCTGATGTACGCCCAGCGGGGCAGCGGCAAGCGCAGCAGCTTTTATTCCGACTACACCTTCGGCTGCTGGGACGGCGATCCCGATACGGGAGCGGAACTGCTGCCGGTGGGAAAAGCCTATTCGGGCTTCACCGACGAGGAACTGAAGAAAATCGACCGCCACGTCCGCACCCACACCGTCAATCGCTTCGGCCCGGTGCGAGAAACCGATCGCAGCCTGGTGTTCGAAGTCGCCTTCGATTCGGTGCACGAGAGCAAGCGCCACAAGTCCGGCCTCGCCATGCGCTTCCCCCGCATCCATCGCATCCGCTGGGACAAGCCGGTGCACGAGGCGGATAGGATCGAGAGCCTGAGGGCGTTGATCAAGGACTGAGGCGAGGATAGGACCGCGGGATGCAAACGGGCGACATCCTCCTCTCGACCTACGACAACATGCTCAGCTCGCTCGACGCCTGGCTGGCCAAGGCTGCCGACGATCCGCGCGGGGATGCCTTGTTGGAACACCGGCTGGCCGAGGATATGTTCCCGCTCGCCCGGCAGATCCGGTTCGTCTGCAACCTTCCCGGCGAGGCGCTGGCAGCGACCGGCAGCGTCGCCTTCGGTTCGAGCGATCAGGACGACACCACTCTGGAAGCCGCCCGCCAGCGGATCGCCGCCACGCGCGCGCGGATCGCGGGCTGGCGCGAGGTGCCGCTGGCCGCCGACGACGCGCCACTGGCGCTGTCGCTGGCCAACGGCATGACCTTTGATCTCGAAACGGCGGGCTACGTGCGCGACTGGGCGGTGCCGCAGTTCTATTTTCACCTGATGACCGCCTACGCGATCCTGCGCGCGGCGGGCGTTCCGCTCGGTAAGCCGGATTACGTCGGCTATATGTTCAGGCACCTGCGCCAGCCTCCGGCGGCGGCTCCCGAATAACCCTCAGTCCGCCACCGCAATCGCCGCGGCGTGGTCCTTCGCATTCTGCGCGTAATGCATGACGCCAAGCCGCATCCCCATGATCGCCGCCTCGTCGAGTTCGCGCATCAGTCGGGCGGGGCGTCCGCCCCACAGCTCGCGCGGGCCCATCACCTTACCCTCGGTCAGCATCGCGCCCGCGGCGAGCATCGCGTCCGAGCCGATCACGGCCTTGTTCATAGCGATCGCGCCCAGGCCTACGAAACCGCGGTCGTGGATCGTACAGCCGTGGAGCATCGCCATATGCCCCACCAGCACATCATCACCGATTAAGAGCGGCGAACCGTCCGGATCGCCGGGGCGGGGCGGATCGCAATGCAGCACGCTGCCGTCCTGCACATTGCTGCGCGCGCCGATGACGATGCGGCTGACATCGGCGCGCAGCACGCAATTGTACCAGATCGAGCTGTCCGGGCCGATGGAGACATCGCCGATGATGGTGCAGCCCGGCGCGACAAAGGCGCTG
>JANNOJ010000032.1:0-2394 GCA_031399025.1 Erythrobacteraceae bacterium
AAGCGGGCGAGCACGCGCAGGGTGGCGGTCAGGTCGCGCGCGGCGGCGCGCGGGCCGAGATTGCCGCCAATGTAGTCGGTAACCACCGGGCGCGCGGTTTCCCACATGTTCATCGCGGGGTTCAGGCTGCGCGCCACGCCCTCGACCACGACCATCGTGCGCTGCAGCAAGATCAGCTCGGTGCGCGTCTCCATCCCGAACCGTTCGGTCACCTCGAACAGATGCGCAAGCAGCCGGGCCATCGAGATCCGCGTCGCGTCCTGGCCGAAGATCGGCTCGCCCACCGACCGCAGCGCCTGCGCGAAGGCCTCGATGTCGCGGTCGGCGGGCACGTAGCCGGCCTCGAAATGCACCGCAGCCACCCGGGCGTAGTCCTTGCGCAGGAAGCCCATCAGGATCTCGGCGTAGACGCGGCGCGTGTAGGCGTCGATCCGCCCCATGATCCCGAAGTCGAGCGCGACGATCGCGCCGTCGGGCCCGTACTTCAGGTTCCCCTGGTGCATATCGGCGTGAAAGAACCCGTCGCGCAGCGCGTGGGTCAGGAACGCCTGGATGATCCGGTCCGACAGCCCGACGAGATCGGCGCCCCGCGCCGCCAGCGCCGGCACGTCGCCCATATTCTCGCCCGCGACCCATTCGAGCGTCAGGACCCGCCGCCCGGAGGCCTCCCAGATCACCGCAGGCACGCGAAAGCCGGAGTCGCCCGCGGTGTTGGCGAGGAACTCCGCCGCGGCCGAGGCCTCCATCCGCAGGTCCAGCTCGCCCAGCACCACGCCCTCGAAATGCGCGATCACGGCGCTCGGCTTCAGCCGCCGGGTGAACGGCGCAAATACCTCGATCATCCGGGCCGCGAAATAGAACGCGTCGACGTCGCGCAGGAAGGCCCGCTCGATGCCCGGCCGCAGCACCTTGACCGCAACCGGCCGCCCGGTCTCGCGCAGGGTCGCGCGGTGGACCTGCGCCAGCGACGCCGCCGCGACCGGTGGGCTGAAATCGGAGAACAGCGCGTCGGCCGGCTGGCCCAGCTCCTGCAGGATGGTCGCGTGCGCCGCCTCCATCGAGAACGGCGGCAGCTTGTCCTGCAGCACGGTCAGCTCGGTCGCGAGGTCAGACCCGACAATGTCGGGCCGGGTCGACAGGATCTGGCCGAACTTGATGTAGGCGGGGCCCAGCGCCGTCAGCGCGCGCGGGATCGGCGGCTGGGTCGGATCGCCTTCGTAGCCCAGCCACTGGAACGGCCAGCCGAGCACGCGGGCCGCCGCACGCAGCCCCGGCGGCGCGTCGAGCGCCTCGAGCGCGAGCTTCATCGCGCCGGTCCGCTCAAAGGTCGCGCCGGTGCGGATCAGCCGCCACAGGTTGTGCGGCCCGCGCATCAGAGCTTCCAGGCCGAATGCAGCGCCGCGATCCCCATCGACAGGTTTCGGTACCGCACCATCTCGAAGCCCGCCGCCCGGATCATCTCCGCGAACGTCTCCTGATCGGGAAAGCGCCGGATCGACTCGACGAGATACTGGTAACTGTCGCGATCCCCGGCGAGAACCCGCCCTAGCGGCGGGATGACGTTGAACGAATAGAGATCATACATCCGCCGCAGCCCCTCGACC
The DNA here is from genome assembly GCA_031399025.1 of Erythrobacteraceae bacterium. Lineage (GTDB taxonomy): Bacteria > Pseudomonadota > Alphaproteobacteria > Sphingomonadales > Sphingomonadaceae > CBDBZL01. The sequence goes on from JANNOJ010000032.1 coordinate 1,605, forward strand.
GGAACCCGGCTGAACTCCAGCACCATCAGCCGCCCGCCGGGCCGCAGCACCCGGAACGCCTCGGCAAGCGCCGCCTCGGGCCGGGTCACGTTGCGGATGCCGAAGGCGATCGTGTAGCAGTCGAACGCGGCCTGCCGGAACGGCAGCGCGGTCGCGTCCCCCACCACCCAGTCGAGCGCGCCCGCATGCGCGCCCGCCTCGGCACGGCTGCGCCCCTCCACCAGCATCGCCTCGGTGAGGTCGAGCACCGTGACCCGGCCCGCGCCCTTCATCCGGTCGAGCAGCCGGAAGGCGATGTCGCCGGTCCCGCCCGCCACGTCGAGGCAGTCCATCCCCGGCCGCGGCGCGATCCAGTCGACCATCGCGGCCTTCCACAGCCGGTGCACCCCGAGCGACATCGCGTCGTTCATCACGTCATAGCGCCGCGCGACCGAAGTGAACACGCCGTGCACCCGCCCCGCCTTCTCCCCCTCGGGCACGGTCTCATACCCGAAGTGCGTCGTGCCGTCGGTCTCGTCGGTCATCTGGGCTGGGGCCTTCACCTCTTGCGCCCCTGCTTATAAGGCAGGTCGGGCGAGTGACAACCGCGACACATGCGGCCTGGGAGGCGAATTGCCCGAACTGCCCGAAGTCGAGACGGTGCGCCGCGGCCTCGAGCCGGTGCTCGCTGGCCGCGTGATCCTCCACGCCGACGTCCGCCGCCCCGACCTGCGCTGGCCGCTGCCCCCGGACCTCGCCGCCCGGCTGACCGGCGCCCGCGTCCTGGGCCTGCGCCGGCGCTCGAAATACC
>JANNOJ010000081.1:0-1537 GCA_031399025.1 Erythrobacteraceae bacterium
CACAGCGGATACCTTTCGTCTTCAAGGCTGCCCGCCAGAACCTGCCGCATGAACCGTCGCGATATCCGTCCATCGACACGCCAACGCCGCCCGTCGTTAAGTGGGCTCCCGGAGCCTGCCACGCGGACTGCGGTTCAGACGAGCTGGCGTCCGCCAGGATCACGTCCGTCAACGTGGTGGAAAATGCTGATGTGCATGAGGTGGCCACGGTTCAGGCGGCCTTGGGTGGGAGTTGCAGGGTTTCGTTGGTGGGCGGTGGGTTGAGCATCTCGCCCATGGCCTCGACGCCCATGTAGCGGTGCTGCATCTGCCATTCGTCGTTGGCCTCGAGCAGGACGGCACCGATGAGGCGGATGATGGAGGCCTCGGAGGGAAAGATGCCGACCACGTCGGCGCGGCGCTTGACCTCCTTGTTCAGCCGTTCGAGCGGGTTCGTCGAGTGCAGCTTGGTCCGGTGCTGCGCCGGGAAGGCCATGTAGGCGAGCACGTCGTCCTCGCTGTCGTCCATCAGCTTGCCGAGCTTGGGCCAGCGGGGGCGGAGCTGGTCGGCGACGTGGCGCCAGGTCTGCCGGGCGCTCGCCTGGTCGGGCTGCAGGAAGGCCTAGCGCAGCGCGGCCGAGGCCATCGACTGCTGGGCCTTGCCGACATGGGCGAGCGCGTTGCGCATCCAGTGCACGCGGCAGCGCTGCCAGGTCGCGCCGAGGACGCGGGCGATCGCCGCCTTGAGCCCCTCATGGGCATCGGAGACGACCAGCTTCACGCCCTTCAGGCCGCGCTTGACCAGGCTCTTGAGGAAGGCTGCCCAGAAGGTCTCGGCCTCCGACGGGCCGATGTGCAGGCCGACGATCTCGCGCCGCCCCTCGGCATCGCAGGCCACGGCGATTATGGCGGCGACGGAGACGATCCGGCCGCCCTCGCGCTGGCGCAGATAGGTGGCGTCGAGCCAGAGATAGGGCCACTCGCCGGACAGCGGCCGGTCGAGGAAAGCGCCGACGCGCTCGTCGATGTCCTTGCAGAGCTTGGAGACGGTCGACTTGGAGATGCCCGAGAGGCCCATGGCCTGCACCAGCTCGTCCACCCGCCGCGTCGAGACGCCGCCGATCCAGGCTTCCTGGATGACGGCGACGAGGGCCTTCTCGGAGGTCTTCCTGGGCTCCAGGAAGGGCGGGAAGTAGCTGCCCTGGCGCAGCTTGGGGATGCGCAGCTGCAGCGACCCCAGCCGCGTGTCCAGCGTGCGGTCGCGGAAGCCGTTGCGGTAGTTGAGCCGCTCGCCGGTGCGCTCGTGCCGCCCGGCGCCGATCAGGCCCTCGACATCGGCCTCCATCAGCATCTGCAGCACGGTCTCGGCGACGCTGCGCAGGAAGTCACCATCTCCGGCTTTCGCCAGGAGCTCGGCCAGTGGCAGTCTGTCCTCGGTCATCGGATCCTCGGTCGGTTGGCTGTGGGCGTGTCGCAACATCACACGAGCCGTCCGAACCGATGACCACCCCAGGCACGATGCCGCGGGTGGGACCGGCCCTGCCGGATCGGCTACGCC
>JANNOJ010000041.1:0-2048 GCA_031399025.1 Erythrobacteraceae bacterium
GGCCTGGCGGAGCGCGCTCTCCGCTCGATGCTCCCCGGCGAGGCCACGCTCGACCAGGACCAACTCACCGGGGCCGCCCGCTTCGTGTTGAGAACCGCGCTTCGCCGCCCCTACAAGGAGGCGGGTCTGGCGGTCGAATCGGTCGGAGCGCCGCGCCGCCTGCTGCGGATCGCCATCGCCAACCCCGACATGCCGTTCCTGGTCGATTCGGCGGCCGCCGCGATCGCCGGCGAGGGGCTGGCCATCGACACGCTGCTGCATCCGGTGGTGCCGGTGGAGCGCGACGGGGCGGGGGTGCTCCAGCGCATTCCCAAGGGCGACCCGGAGGATGCCGCCTATGATTCGCTGATCTACATCGAAACCGAGCGGGTCGATGCCCTGCGCCGAAAGGAGCTGCGCGAAACGCTGCGGCTGGCCATGGCCGACGTGCACGCGGCGGTGGCAGATTGGCCCAAGCTTCAGGCCGCGATGCAGTCCGATGCTACCACCATCGACAGCGTAGATAGTGAAAGCGCGGAGTTGCTCCGCTGGCTAGCCGGCGGAATGCTGACCCAGCTCGGCCACCTCGTCCGCACCCGCGATGGCACCCACAGCGAGCAACTTGGCGTCTGCCGCAAGGGGCGCGAGGAAGTGCTCGCCGACGCCTCGTTCGCGCGCGCTTTCGATTGGTTCGACCGCCGGGGCAATACGCGCGAGCTGCTGATCATCAAGTCCAACCATTTGTCGCGTGTGCATCGCCGCGTGCCACTCGACCTGTTCCTCGTGCCGCGCCGGGAAAAGGGCAAAGTCACCGCCCTGTCGCTGCACGCCGGGGTATGGACCAGCGCCGCCCTTGCCGCGCCGCCAAGATCCGTCCCGCTGCTGCGGGCCGAATTGAATGGGGTGATGGAGCGGCTCGACCTCGACGCCAGCGGTCATACCGGTAAGGCTCTCGTGCACGCGCTGACCGCGCTGCCGCACGATCTCGTGATCGGTTTTCGCGAGGCCGACGTCGAACGCGTGGCCACCACCATGATGAGCCTGGTCGATCGCCCACGCCCCCGGCTGGCGCTGGTCGAGGCGCCGCTCAAGCGCCATTTGTTCGCGTTCGTGTGGCTGCCCCGCGACCTCCTCTCGACCCAGGTCAGGCTCGAGATTCAATCCCTGCTCGAGAATGGCGCCCAAGCCCGGCTGCTCGTCTGGAGCCTGGAGGTGGAAGGCGGCACTCTTGCGCTGCTGCGCTTTGTGCTCGACATCCGCGACGGCAGCGCCGCGCCCGCCGAGGACGCGCTCGACTCGCAGCTGCAAACGCTATTGCGCGGCTGGGGCGAGGCGGTCGAAGGCGAGCTGGCCACGCTGATCGAACCCGGCCGCGCCGCCGCCGTCGCCCTGCGCTGGGCGGAAGCCTTCCCCACCGGATTCCGGGGACGGTTCGGCGCGCGGGAAGCCGCACTCGACATCATGCGGCTGCGGGCGCTGGGCGGTCATGCCGAGAGTGAGAGCACGCGCCAGCGCGACGCGCGCCTGTATTTTTCCGAGCGCGAACAGCCCGCTTGCCTGCGGCTCAAGCTCTACCAGGCCGAGGGCAGCCTGTCGTTGTCCGACGCTGTGCCAGCGCTGGAGAACTTCGGGTTCCACGTACTGAACGAAATGCCGACAGAGCTCGACGAAGGGCGGCTGGGTACGATTCACGACTTCCGCCTCGCGTTGGCACGGGGTGTTGAGCCCAGAGCGCTGGTTGCGCGAGCCGCGGCGATCGAAGGCGCGGTTGGGGCGGTGCTCAACGGCGAGGCCGAGAACGACTGCTTCAACCGCTTGGTGCCCGAAGTCGGCCTGTCGGCGCGGGAGGCGAACTGGCTGCGTGCGTTCTACCGCTATTTGCGTCAGGCCGGGGTGAGCACAATGCAGGGCCTCGCGAAGGCACTTACCGAACGCGGCGTGGTAACCCCGCGAGGTGGCGTGGTGTGGACACACACCACCGTGGCGCGCGTACTGAGCCGTGTATCAACATCGGGCTATGCGTTGTGTGGGCCGGGCCAGGCCGAGCGTGACGTGGTTCTGGCGCCGTA
>JANNOJ010000007.1:0-2112 GCA_031399025.1 Erythrobacteraceae bacterium
GGTCACGCGTGCCGAAGTTGCCGAGCACGCGACCTTTGATGATTGCTGGGTCATCATCCGCGGCAAGGTCTATGACATCAGCGCCTGGAAGGACCGCCATCCTGGAGGTCCATTCGTAGCACGGATGTTTGCGGGCAAGGACGCGACCGCCGAGTTCGGCGACTTCCATAGTCCTCAAGCCTTTCGCCACATGGCTCATTTCTGTGTCGGCACTTTGACAGATTAGCAACGTCCGGACCTGTGGCTCAAGGCGCCCGGCCCGGCTCGATTGTTGGCTTATCGGCGACCGGATAACGAGAACCGGGCGCGCTGAGCAGCCCAGCCTGCGACGTTTTGCCGCCACTTTACCAATGCGCGATCGGCCGACCACACCCATTCGAGCATCGGCCGGACGAGCCGCTCGGCCGTCTCGTCCAAGGCCGGGCCGTCGGACCATGGAGCGGGCGTAGCGGGCGATCCACGGGCGGGACTTGCCCTTGCAGCGCAGGAAAAGCGCTGATCTTTACCTGATGGTAACCACGGCCGCTTATCTGTGAGCCATGGACATCGTCACCTTCTATCACGACGCGCTCGACCGCCTTGTTGCCCTCGCCGGCGTCCCCCGCGCGGTGCTTCAGGTGCATGCGGGCATGGCGATCTACCTTGGCTGCCTGCTGCTCATGGGCACCAGGCGCGGCTCGCTCGCCGCGGTCATCCTGGTGGTCACCCTGGCGATCGGCCACGAGGGGATGAACCGGCTGGAATTCGGCAGCTGGAACTGGCGGGACACCACGCGCGACCTCTTGCTGGCGATGTTCTGGCCCACCATGTGCTACGCGGTGAGCAGTTACCGGCGCTGGGTCTTTGCCGAAACCGCCCGCCAACGCGCCGGGGAGCGGCTGCTGCACCTGTACGATTATCGCCCGCTGTCGGCATCCAGGGCGCCGTCTGCGAAGAGGGCCGGGACGGCGAGCAGGGCCGAGCGCTCGTGAGGGATGTAGCGCCGCACTCTGGGTCACCGGCTCGAGGCGAGTTGGACGGCGGCGAGGAAGGGTCGCCGCGCTTGTCATATCGATGGCGACGACTCGGAAGTATTTGATGTTATTAACGAAGTGCTCGATCTGATTGGGTAGCGGCACGGGGTCGGCTGAACGGCGGGTGTGCGCACCGGCCATAGCGGATGTGTCTTGGGCGCCAGTCCTTTCCGCGGGCGAACATGTTGTCGGTGCGATGGCGTTGGCGGTAGCGCGCTTTGTCGGGTGGGATCGGCGTTGCGGTTGGTCTTGGACGGATGCCGGCGGCGATGCGGCGATGCCGCCCGAAAACAAGCGTCCGGTGAGCCGTGAGACGCGTCGCGTTCGATCATCGCCTGGTCGGGCTTGCCACCTTTGGCGGCGAGCGCCGCGAAGATGCGGTCGAACCCCCGAGGCGGCGCCAGCGCATGAACCGGTTGCAGATCGTCCTGTGCGGCCGCTACTCGACCGGCGGGTCACGCCAGCGCAGCGCCTGGCGGATCACGAAGCTGAGGCCGACCGGCGATGCGGCGATCCTCGGCCCTGGGCACCCGTGCGACCACCGCAAATAAAGCCCGATCCGGCGCATCTGCGCCTCCGCGAGCAGATCAATGAGGCCGGCGCCTCCTCGCGCCGCCATTCAATCAACCAATCGCCCCCTGTGCAGGCAGTTTACCCGGTCGCAAGCTTGGCCGGACGAAGTACGCCAACCCCAAGACAAGCGACCATGCGGGTGCTGGATCTTCGTTCCCGACACAGCCATCCGCCGCTCCGCAATATGCCATCGTCCCGAGGCGGCTCACAGACGAGGCGCGCGTTTCCTTGCCGGTGATGAATTCGAGCAGCACGGGCGTACCGGCGCGGGTCAGCTCGATCCCGCGGCGAATGGCCGGGGCGATCTCCTCGGGCCGCTCGATGCGTTCGCCACGGCCACCGAGCGCTCGGGCGAAGGCGGCATAATCGGCGCGAATGGGCGCTGATACCAAATCCCGTGGGAGCTGACTCATGAGGGATTCCCAAAGCAGTTGAAGTTCGATTCAATGGTCGCGAGCCAGAGGGAGGTTTGCGATGGCATCGGCGGTGGCGCTTCGACGTGATTTTACAGTAGCGAGGATGCGGG
>JANNOJ010000033.1:0-1597 GCA_031399025.1 Erythrobacteraceae bacterium
GGTGGAACAGCCCCATCGCGTTCGACCCGCCGCCGATGCAGGCGACCAGTACGTCGGGCAGCCGCCCCTCGCGCTCGAGCATCTGCTGCTTGGTCTCCTTGCCGATGATCGACTGGAAGTCGCGCACCATCGCCGGATAAGGATGCGGCCCCGCCACCGTCCCGATACAGTAGAACGTGTCGCGCACGTTGGTCACCCAGTCGCGCATCGCCTCGTTCATTGCGTCCTTCAGCGTCGCCCGCCCGCTCGTCACCGGCACGACCTCCGCCCTGAGCAACCGCATGCGGAACACGTTCGGCTTCTGCCGCTCGACGTCCGTCGCCCCCATGAACACCACGCACGGCAGCCCAAACTTGGCGCAGACCGTCGCGGTCGCCACCCCGTGCTGCCCCGCCCCGGTCTCGGCGATGATCCGGGTCTTGCCCATGCGCCGCGCAAGCAGGATCTGCCCGAGCACGTTGTTGATCTTGTGCGCGCCGGTGTGGTTCAGCTCGTCGCGCTTGAAATAGACCTTGGCGCCCCCCAGCCGCGCCGTCAGCCGCTCGGCGAAATAGAGCGGGCTGGGCCGGCCGACGTAGTGCGTCCACAGGTCGTCCATCTGCGCCCAGAAGGCCGGATCGTCCTTCGCCGCGGCGTACTCCGCCTCCAGCGCCAGGATCAGCGGCATCAGCGTCTCGGAGACGAACCGTCCGCCGTAGTCGCCGAACCGCCCGCGCTCGTCGGGGCCGGTCCGAAAGGAATTGGGCTGGTTGATCGCCACATTGATCGCCACTGGGCGCGCTCCTCGTTCTGGTCGCCGCGTTCTAGCGCCTGCCCGCCGCGGCGTCGACCGCCGATCAGCCGGCCGCGTCCGCGCCGGCCGCCGCAGCCGCCCGCACGAAGGCCTCGATGCGCGCGGGATCCTTCAGCCCGCGGGCGAACTCGACGCCGGACGAGACGTCGACCTGTTCCGCCCCGGTCAGGCGCACGGCCTCGGCGACGTTCTCCGGCGTCAGCCCGCCGGCCAGCATCCAGGGCGCAGGCCAGCTGCGCCCCCGGATCAGCCGCCAGTCGAAGGCGACCCCGTTGCCGCCCGGCAGGGGCGCGTCCCGCGGCGGGCGCGCGTCGATCAACAGCATGTCCACCACGTCGGCATAGTCGGGCAGCCCGTCGAGGTCGCCCTCCTCGGCGACGCCGACCGCCTTCATCACCGGCTTGCCGAACATCGCGCGCACCTCGGCGACCCGCTCGGGCGATTCCGAGCCGTGAAGCTGAAAGACGTCGATGGGGACCGCCTCGTTGATCGCCTCGAGCTCGGCGTCCTCGGCGTTCACGGTCAGCGCCACCAGCGCGAGGCCCGCGGGCGGCGCGTCGGCGATCCAGCGCGCATCGGCCAGCGACATGTGCCGGGGCGAAGGCGGGTAGAACACGAGCCCGCCGTAGGCCGCGCCCGCCGCCGCCGCCGCCGCCAGGTCGGCCCGGCTGCGCAGGCCGCAGATCTTCACCTTCATCCCGGCTCTGTTGCCGAGCAAGGCGAGCACGTCGTCGTCCGATTTGCCCGACTGCGCGCGCAGACGACTGACCTCCCGGTCGAGCCGCGCCGCCTCGCGCGCCTTCA
>JANNOJ010000053.1:0-41999 GCA_031399025.1 Erythrobacteraceae bacterium
TCCGCCGTCGCCATGCCCGCTTCCTGCTCCTTCAAGATCGCGATGATCTGCTCTTCGCTGAACCTGCTCCGCTTCATTCCGTCCGACTCCTTCGCGTCGGACTCTACTCACTCGCGGTCACATTTCAGGGGAGCACGTCACAGCGAGCCGACTAACGAGGTCGAAGCGAAGTTCAGCGTTGATCGTGGACCGGTCGCCTATCCGGCTCTCAATATCGTCCTGCAGTGAGCGCACGTAGGCGTGCAGTCTTGCCAGCCCTGTGCGCAGCTCAGCCCATTCATCCTCGCTGAGTTCGTTCGAACCCTGTAAGGGATAGGGTGCAAACATTTCTTGTTTGCCAAAGGCGTCCAGCAGGCTGTCGATATGCCTTAGCGCATTGTCCTCAAGCCATTTGCACCGTTCATTGCCTGACACGTCGTCTGGACCCAGTGCGAAGCTGGTAGGCGTCGCCAGAATGACTTGCCGAAAGTGCTGGCCGATATCCTCGAACGCACCAATCAATATGACAAGTTCCGCCTCAGGCAACCGCGAAATGCGCCTGATTTCCTCGACTGCATCGGCATTAAATAGCGCGGATTCCGTGGCTCGGTCTGTGGGCCTATCTGTCATCGTGCCCAACTAATCTTTGTGAGACAGCCGCGTAGAACATCCCCCCATTTGTCGAGCGCCTCCTTCTTCTCCTCGTCATAAGCATATCGATTGTAGACGGCGGCAACACCTGAAATCGTGCCGGAAATGTGGTTCAGAACCTTCTCCACAACATAGGGCGGCACCTTCGCGCGGGCCATGCCGGATGCGGCGGTTCGGCGCAGGTCATGCATGTGCCAATCGCCGGTTTCGGATCGTTCGTGAATACGCCGCGGAGCCTTGCTAAAGCCGCTCACGGCGGATCGGCGCGTGGTCGTGAACACATAATCGCAGTCGAGGAACCGGGGCGCCTCGGACAGCAGTTCGAGTGCGTAATCGCTGAGAGGCACGACGTGCGGTTTGCCGTTTTTCGAGCGTTCGGCGGGAATGACCCAAGTCCGCGCTTCAAGATCGACTTCGCTCCACCGCATGTTAGCAAGCTCGCCGCGTCGTTGCGCTGTGGCCAATAACAGCGGCACGAACTGGCGAAACGGATATTCGTCATTGCGGCAGGCCTTCAGGACACGGACGATTTCGTCATCGTCCAGAACCCTGTCGCGCGACACTTCCTTTGTGGGCGCTTTCAGCCCGCCGATTGGCGATGCTTCAATGATCCCGCGTTCAAGGCACCAGTTGAACAACTTGCGCACGGTCGCGAGGATACGGTTGGCCTGATATCCTGCCCCACGCTCGACGGCACCGTCCATGATTTCCAAAATGTCGGCGCGTTTGATCTGCCGAATATCACGCTGCCCGTGGATGCTGACAAATTCGCGGTTCAAAACCCGTTCGGTTTCACGCCAGTTCCGATTGCGCGGCTTTGCATATTGCCGGATGAAATCCGCGCAGATGGCCTCGACGAACATGCCGGGCTGACGGCGGCGGCTGGCGGGATCGATCCCGTCTCCCACTTGCCGAAGCGCGTCCATCGCCTTTTCCCGCGCCTTCGAAAGTGAGACGATCGGATAGTGACCAAGCCTTAATCGGCGCTGTTTGGTCCCATAGTAATATTTGACAGAGAACGTCTTGCGCCCGTGTTCACTCACGCGGAGCCCAAGGCCGGGGCACAGTGCATCAAACACCTCATAGCGTCGCGGCTTGGGTTTGAGGGCCAATATTGTCTTGTCAGATAGCGCTTTGCGCATGTGCCGTGTCCTTTCAACGGCACATTAATAATCATGGATTTCCAGTGATCTCAAAGAAAATCCCGGGTCGCGGATAGCGTGAGACAGGAAAGTTCAGCCTGCTTCGGCCTGCATACATGAACAGCAAAACTTGGCTTCGCCGCTTACCTTCCCGTTCGTAACGAGTTCGTTATTTTGCCGACCATCTAGTCACGATATCGTGACTAACGCCCCGTCCAATGTTTGCCGACGCTTAGCCGTCGTCACGCATCAGGAGCGTCAGCAACGCTGGATTGACGAACAGGGCTTCCCGCCCAGCCTTTCGTTCTTCGAGCAGTCCGATTGATGCGAGCGTCTTGAGATATGTTGAGGCGGCTTGACGCTTGGCCAATCCGGCATCGACCACGTTACCGATGCGGCAATAAGGCTGCGAGAATATCAGTTCGGCCAATTCCCTGCTGTATATGCGGGGGGCTTTGTCCCGCATTGCCTGTGCCGTTTCATCCAGAAGCGCGCGGATCGCTCTGACCTTTCGGCCCGTCCAGTCGGCGGTGTCCCGAACGGCCTCGATCACGAAGAGCAGCCAAGGCTCCCATTCGCCTTTTGTTGTTACATCAAGCAGCAGCCGGTAATAATCATTCTTCGCCCGGATAATCGCCCGGCTCAGATACAGCACGGGAATGTCGAGCAGGCCGTGCTGCACGAGAAAGAGCAGGTTCAACACCCGTCCTGTGCGCCCGTTGCCGTCGGTGAATGGATGGATCGCCTCGAACTGATAATGCTGCACGGCTAGCGCGATCAACGGGTCAACCTCTCCGTGGTCGTGGATGTAGCGTTCCCAGTTGGCGAGCAGATCGCGGAGCAGCCGCTCCCCTGTCGGCGGCGTGAAGATGATTTCCCCGGTGCGATCGTTCGCCAATGTGGTCCCCGGCGTAACCCGGATATCCATATCGACGCCCTTGATCGCGCTGCATATCTCGACAGCCGTGCGTGTCGTCAGCGGCCGCTCGTTCAGGCTCGCAAAGCCATTGGCAAGGGCCGTGCGATATCGGAGCGTCTCTTTCGTGGCTGCGTCCACGCCCGTTCCCGATGGCGTGTTTGCAAATTGAAAGAGGCGGTCACCCGTCGTGACGATGTTCTCGATTTCGGAACTGGCCTGCGCTTCCAGCAGCGGAATTGAATTGATCAGGATCGATTGGTTCGGGATGACGTGGCCGATGGCCTTCAGGTCGGCTAAGGCAGCGCGCGCGCCGATACACGCCTTCAGCACCGCCGCTGTCTCAAGCGCATCCTTGGGCGGCAGAAGCGGTAGCTGATTATGCGGCGTAGCTGGGTCGAAGTTCATATGTCGATGTTTATCGAAAAAATCGACATATTCAATCGATATGTCGATAGCATCGACACATCAGGATTTTGCCTGACATCCCGCACACCGCTCGTTATGAACGGTGATGACCGGCGGGTCGTTTAGACCGAACTCCGCCGTCTAGCGTCGCACCAAGTGCCGCGCGACATTTTCCAGAAATCTCAGTCTCAATCAAATGCGTGTCTACCCTGTGGGTCCCACACGGGTATCAGACGCCTGCATTTGCATGATTGGACCTGCGAGAGCGTGAATTGATCTGAAGACCCCGGACCCGCTGATTTCCGGCGAATATGGGTCAAAATGAAGGGATTTGACTAGGTATATCAATAGCTTAAGCCGCGCTCTTAATCAGCGGGTCCTTGGTTCGAGCCCAAGTGCGTCCACCACTTTCTGTTAGCGCTTACAAGGGCTTAGGGTTGCTCGCGCTGCGTATGCCGTTGTTCGCTATCCTGCTAGTAAGCCTACCATAAGGAGGTGCACGCAAAGTAAGGGGCGAAGGCGCTCGCGCACCCCCGCCCCCTCTTCATTGTGTTACAGGCTAGGCGGCCTGACGAGCGACTACAGCCCGCCGAGCGGCGTCCAAAGCTGCTTCTGCAGCCGCAAGGGCGTCGAGGGCAGCCGTTGCGTCCCGTCCACACGGGTACGGACCCGGTGGAGGAAGTGCTGCGTCAACCGGAGCCGGACGAACCCACCAGAAGAGCTTGCCGGTGGCGAGCTCGGCAATTCGGCCTCCGTTCACGCCGAACCAAGCAGCTATGTCATGCTGGCGATCGCCGCGGGCGAGCATCCCTTTGGCGACGGCGGCGTCAGCTTCGGTCAGCGAAACACCGGATGCGGGTGCGCGATATCCCATGTGGGCCTCCTCACGCCGCAGCCTTGAGGGAAGGGCGCACCTGCTCAAAGGCAGGGGAAGTGTCGTCTGACAGAGCCCCGTAGATGGCGTAGGCGGTCTCCTTTGACCCGCCGATAGAGAACGCGCCCTTTGGAGTGAATTTGCCGGCGATACCCTCCCAATGTTTCGCTCGGGTCCAATCGACTTCGCGAAGCCGCTCGATGAGTTGAGCCCGCAAATCTGCCCGGTGGGACGGGTCGTCCACGTGTACGAGCTCGTGCCCGACTGCGCCTATCGCGGCGAGCACAGAGGGCGATGATGCCAGCTTGTTTTCGCGGTCCTCCATTGCGGGCCCGATCGCTTCGGCAACTGACTGGAACCACTCAGCTGCACGCTCGAGCATGGCCGCATGGCGATCCTCGGAAAGCGCAACTGGGCGCGATCCATACCGTACACCGCCGATCCCTTCCGCAAACGTGATGCAGGCGCCACGCAGCGACGCGATGGTCACCACATCTGTATCAGAACCGCGCAGCTGGCGGCGCACCTTATTCACACGGTCGCGGAAAAACGGGACCCGCTTCTCCACCTGCCGCGCGATCCCGGTCAGCGGATCGCGAGCATCCATGCCGATGCTGACGGCTGCGTTCGGACGGACCCCCAACACATTGAGGTCGTGGAACGCCTGCCGCGCCCAGTTCTTGCTGAACCCGTGGCAGATGTAGACGGCCACATATCCGTTCTCGGTGTCGGGATCCTTATTCGCCGCCTCGTACCGGGCGGCGAGTTGGGTCTCACCGTCGATAGCGACAAGGTGCGCGCCCCATGGCACAAGCAACGAGCCAAAACCCCACTTCTCGTCGACTGCGAACTGCAGCGGCTGCTCTGAGAAGAGGATGATCGGCGGGGTAATCCCGTCGTCACCGTTGTGGACGTCAACAATGTAGTCCGCGTACGGCTCCACATTCTTGGCCTTTGCGCCTTCGAACAGGCGCTGCACATCCTCGCGGATTTCGCGCAGGTCCTGCATCTGCTTCAGGCTTGCAAGCTTCTTCTTGTCCTCCGAGTCACGGGGGTCGGGGGCAATCTGCCGAAGCTGTGGAATGCGCACGCGCCCGAGGAAGCGGTGCTCGTCGAGCAGGACGCCACCAAGGATGTGGCCTTCGGTAGGGTTCAAATTAGCGAGGAATTCCAGAGACATACTTGTACCTTTCTACGGCTTGGGTTGCATCCCGAGCCCGCCCCAGCTAAGAAAGGCACGCACAGACGATCCGCCTTGGCGGGTCTCGGGAACCCGCTCGGCGCCGCGAGGAGCCGGGCGGGTTTTTCTTTGATGAGCCCGAGATGCTCTGCTGTCAACTGGGGTGCAGAAAAGTCCCACAAAGAATGCCCCGAGTTATAAAAAGCGGATCTCGAGGCGAGGCCTTGGGCTTATGAGCGGCTTACTGATCCCATGTCGCCGCTGCCCGTTTGTAGCTCGCGTTCAAACGTTTGCGAGGCGATAACAGCTAATTGAACCTTTCATGCCGCGCGCTCAGTTTTGATTCAGATTGTAAGCCCGTCTCGCTCTGAGCGAAGCGGTCCTCGTTCTCGCGGCATCCATGCCCAGTGCTGCACAAGCGGAGCCTCACCACGTCCTCGGACCAGAACGGCTGTCGGCACCTCATACACCGCTGCCAGCCGACCCGCCTGACGACGCGCGGGGGGTGGAAGTCGTGGTCGAGCAACGGCAAGCGCCGAGTGCACCCGTCCGGTGCGGCGGCACGGCCATCGGCCAGTTGACCGGCGCGACAAAGCCGACCCTCGCCGACCGCCGCAATGCGTCGGCGCATAGCGATCGGTACTATCTGGCGGAAGCGAGCGGCCGATCTTCACAAATGCAGTTTCCTTACATTCTGTGGGCAGAGGTTCTTCCGTTACAGCACCAGCGCGAAGGTCATCGTCTTCGCTTGCGTGAACGACGAGAACACGTTGCGCACCTATGGATCGAAGTCGGACGCCTATGCGGTGTTCCGCAAGATGCTCGAAAAGGGCAATCCACCCGACGATTGAGCGGCGTTGTTGGCGGCTGCGAGCGAGTCGGAAGCGCGGGAGCGTCTGGCAGCGGCTTCGCCAGACCCGCCATGAGCCCCTATCTGCGCTACGCCCGGCCGAACCATTTGCACCCTGAGCGACCGCGCGCCAGCGTTGGGGCATGCCCGTAAGAAGCTTCGCAACGGCGACGGCTCGTTCGCGCGCGATCATGTGCGCGCCGTCGCCCAGCGCGTCGGGGTCCTGAGCAAGACGGAGGTTCGCATTCGCGGATTGCGCAGCGAACTGCTCCGCACCCTCATCGCCGCCTCTGGCGTAGAGGCGGCGGTGCTAGGCGTTCGTGCTTTTGAACCGAAATGGCGCGCCCGGAAGGATTCGAACCTCCGGCCCCCAGATTCGTAGTCTGGTGCTCTATCCAGCTGAGCTACGGGCGCCGGGAAGCGCGGCACATAAGGGGGTGCCATGCGGTTGGCAAGGGCGATCGGGACTGAAGGGCGCGGGGTGCCGGCCGCCCTGTCAGGCAAGCCGGGTAAGCAGCGCGCCAGCCATCGGCGCCAGCGCCAGCAGCGCTGCCTGGGCCGGATCGTGCCAGCCCCGGGCTTGGCCTTCGATCGGGGCGATCGTCTCGCTCCAATGCGGGCGATGTAGCGGAGCAGGACGGCCGGTGGCGCGCCGGTCTCCGGCGCCCCCCTCGGCCGGAAAGGCAGGCTCGCGGTCACCCGCCTCCAGCACGATGCCCAGTTCCTCGGTGATCTCGCGCCCGAGCGCCTGGCGCGGCGTCTCGCCGGCCGCCACCTTGCCGCCCGGAAACTCCCACAGCCGGCGCGCCGCTTGCCGGCCGGAAGCTGTTGCAGAAGCACACGGCCCGCCGGATCGAACAGCGCCGGTGCTGCCGCCGGTCGGCAGAGCAGGTTCGCATGACTTTCCAACGATTTGCTAACCTTGCCTTAAACAATGCGTGTCAGGTGAGGCGAGAACCATCGGCGAGTGCACGCACGGCATATGCAAGTCACCTTGATAGCACGCATTGCGCGGGACGAAAGCGGCGCCACGCTCGTCGAGTATAGCCTGCTCGTGAGCCTCATCGCCATGGGCTTGGCAGGCGTTCTGCAACTGCTCGGCACCTCCACGAGCGACAGCCTGACAGCGGCTACCACCGAATTCCAAAACGCCGGCTAGCTTAGCAATTTGTCAACTATTGCATCCTAGAGGACGAGACGACCCGAGATCGTCTGCCGCGGGTCATCGGGTATCAGCACTTCACAGGAGAAACGAAATGCGCTTCATCAAGTCGATGCTTCGGGACGAAGCCGGCGCCACCGCGATCGAATATGGCCTCATCGCCGCGCTCATCGCCATTGCCGCGGTAACCGCCATGGACGGTCTCGGCGGCCAGCTGAGCACCACGTTCAACGACGTGAGCAGCTGCTTGGGCGACAACACCACCTGCTGATCGCGATCGTTCGCTCAGCTCAAGTCACGATGGCGGGCGGCGGGGCAACTCGCCGCCCGCTCGTGCGCGGGCTCATGACGCGCATCCTACGCCGGCATATCGGCGGCCGTTCGGGCGTATTGCCGCTCCTTCACCAGATCGGTTCTCAATCGCGGCGCCGGCATAGCTCATGATATACGCTTTGCTCGTGGTCACTTGCAGCCCGGGCCTGCGCTCCGCATCGAGTAGGCAGACCGTCTCGCAATGATGTTCGAGTTATCGCAAATCTATCGCGGACAGCCGCGGCTGATGCCTCCGCCGCCATCTGTGTCCGGAATCCTGAGAGCTACCATGTGACTACAGCGGCTTTGGCGATCACCGTCCTTAGCGCCGTTTGTGCTCTGACGGGGTCGTTGGGGATTCCCCGCGCGATGGAGTTCTGATTAGCCCTGCTGGCTGGTTGAAGGTCGGCATGGATGCCAGAGCTTATTGGCTGGACTTACAGGATCGGGTGATCGCTGCCGTCGAGGATGAGGGTTTGCAAGGCGCGAGGCGGGGCTGTCGGATCAGTCACGCGACAGCGGTGCGGTGGCTTCAGGCGCTGCGGCAAGTTCTGCGCGGTGCGCTGCCCAGGTCGGCGACCGGTGTTCCCACTTGTCGCGGCATCGGGCCTGGCGCTGATCGCAGCGAAGCCGGACGGACGCTGCTCGCGGTCGCCGAGCGACTGCTGGCCGAACCGAGCTTGACGGCGGATGCAGGGATGCTGAGCCGGTTCTTCATGGGCAAGGGGATCGGCTTCAACGTATGGCCCGCCCGGTCCGCAAGGGGATTTCCAGAGACGCCATGATCGGTCTGCAGCAACGTTATCCGGTCTCAAGACTGAGCCTTGGCCAAGATCGATATCCACGCAGTCTGGTCCTCATAAAAGCGCCAGTGCCAAGCACTACCTTTAAGACCAGGTTTCCAGGCTGCCGGTACGACCCGTTATGCCATCTTCAGTTCACTTCACGCCGACATTGTGAGCGACCCGCGTTGGTGCCGCCCGCTATCGGTGACGATCAGGCGGCGACGAGCGCCTGCCGATCGAAGTTCTTTTGATGCCGCAGTACGGCCCAGGCGATACGTGCCAGGCCCGCCGCTCGCGCCAATACTGCGGCATTGGGGTGCGCGCGCGTCACCATGCCTGCACCAGGTGCCGAGCTGGGGGCTTGGTGACGAAGCCAAGAGCACGGGACATTGCCGTCGTAGCTCCGGCTGGTACCAGATCGGTCTGATGGCAGAACGGCATCGACCGTCAGCTTCATGGATCTTGGCGTCCTGCATGTTGCCGGGCCTCGAAGGTGGTCGTGACGGCTGGCCGAACTTGTCGCACGCGGCGCCCAGCTTGGAGTTCCCTCTGCTGTTGGTGATGCGATACCCCAGCCCCACCCTACTTGCGCCGCCGGCGGTACGGCGGAGCCCTTCGATCTGGCTCAGGCTAGGCCTGAGGTGAAAACTATCGATAAATCGCCCGGCAAGCACGACCGCGCGCGCCGCCAAGCTGCAGTAGATGCGCGCCGGTAGCGCGCTCCGCCCGGTGCCGGAACCGGGCCTAGAACATCTTTGTTGGACCTCATGCGTGCTGGGCTGCCGCTCCAGCGACCCTTTCCCGTTCAAGACATAAAGGTTTCAAGCAAAGTAGCGCGGGTCATTATCCCTCGGTCTACCGCATTCGGCAAGCTAACGGCGGCCAGTCCGGGCCGCTTCCCGCTTAAAAGCCAGAAAAACATCCGTCTCCCACTATTTCTAGCCGCGACAGATTGCTCTCTTGGTCCGCTGCCAAGACAAAGCAAGCGCCACCCTGGCGCCTGCCTCCAGCCGGTCAATTCGCGCGCACGACGAGTTTGTACTGCCCGCCGGGCACCACCTGATCGCCCGAGCCCATGCCGTTGAGCACCCTGAAGCGCGCCTCCTGCGCATCGTCGTAGGCCATCCGCCGAGCGAGCGATTGCACGGTGTCGGCGCGCGCGGCGGTGACGACGTCGATGCGGCGCGGGGTAATCGCTCCGGCCTCGGCCGTGCTGATCCGCCGCATCGAGCCGAACATCTCGTTGAACAGGCCGGCCTGGCCCGCCGGGGTCACCGCGGCGAAGTGAAAGGCCTGGTTGCGGGCGAACTCGTAGGCGAACACCGTCACGTCGACCTGCCCCTGCGCGTTGTTCACCCGCACCGTCGCGTAGGCGCCGGGCAGGCCGTTCACGTTCGACCCCTGGACCTGCTGCGGCGCGAGCGCCTGCTGCTCGCCCCCGAGCGCCTGAAACACCGAGCGCACGTAGGCGTCCAGATTGCCGCTGTAGGACCCCCCCGCCATCTGCGCGCGTCCCGATTCGCCGTTGATCGCGACCGAGCTGGTTCCGTTGACCATGTAGAAGCCCTGCGGCGCGGTGAAGGCCAGGCGCAGCTCGGGGTGAAGGAATTGGCGGCCCTCGATGATCCCTTGCGCCGGGTCGTCCCCGTACATCAGCCCGTCGACCCGGCTGAGAAAGGTTTCGCGATTGGTCGTGCCGGGCGCGTTGCCGGCGCGCGCCAGGGCGTTCTGCACGCGGCTGGCGGGGTCCGGATGGGTCGAGGCCCATTCGGGGATGGTGGCATCGCCGCGGCCTTGCAGCTGCGCGTCGAGCGCGTCCTGCCGGGCCAGGCTCGTCAGCAGCGTCGCCATCGCCCGCGGATCGTAACCGGCGCGGTTGAGGTAGCCGATGCCCAGATCGTCCGCCTCGATCTCCTGCCCGCGAGTATAGCTGAGCGTCAGCGCTTGGGAGCCCTGCAGGATGCCACGCGAGACCGTGTCGCCCAGCTGCGAATTGCCCAGCACCGCGCCCGACAGCACCGCGCCCAATACGCCGAGAAGCTGGTTGCGCTGGCTCGTTTCCTGCCGGCGGGCCGAGTGGCGAGCGGCGACGTGCCCGACTTCGTGCCCCAGCACTCCGGCAAGCTCGGCCTCATTGTTCATCAATCCAATCAGCTGCCGGGTAACGTAAATATAGCCGCCCGGAACCGCGAAAGCGTTGTTGATTGGGCTGTTCAATGTGGTGAATTTGAACTCCTGAGGGCTGCTAGCCATACCTCCCTGAATGGCGACGTTGTCGCCGATCTGCTCGACATAAACCGTTTGCGGCCCGGTCATCTCGCCGCCGAACTCCGCGATGAACTGCGGGTGGTACTGGGCACCCTGCTGGGCTTCGGCCGGTGTGATGGGCGTGCCGGTCGCCAGGCTGGCACCGGGGACCGAGGCGCATCCCGCCAGCGCCAGCGCGGCCGCGCCCAAGAGAAAGGACGTCTTCGGACAGGGGACGGAAGAACCCATGTTTCATCTCCCAGCATGCGGACGGTCATGTCCGGAGCCAGGTCCGGCCTATCCTGCAAAAGTTAAAACCTCGTCGTTTCAACCATGTTCCTGCGCCGCCCGTCAGGGGCGTTCAGATGGCGCTGCCGATCGCCAGGAATCGCTCCTC
Source organism: Erythrobacteraceae bacterium (assembly GCA_031399025.1). Taxonomy (GTDB): domain Bacteria; phylum Pseudomonadota; class Alphaproteobacteria; order Sphingomonadales; family Sphingomonadaceae; genus CBDBZL01. The sequence continues at coordinate 10,904 of JANNOJ010000053.1, forward strand.
CCGCGCCGCGCGCAAGGTGCCGGCGCTCCTGCCGCCCAACTGGGCCAGCTCGGCCCCGATCGCCTCGCCGAGCGTGCGCGCCGCCGCGGCCGGATCGCGATGCGCGCCGCCGGTGGGCTCGGGCACGATGCGGTCGATGACGCCGAGCTCGGCCAGGCTCTGCGCGGTGAGCTTCATCGCCTCGGCGGCCTGCGGCGCCTTTTCGGCGGTTCGCCACAGGATCGAGGCGCAGCCCTCGGGCGAGATGACCGAATAGACCGCGTGCTCCAGCATCAGCACCCGGTTGGCGCTGGCCAGCGCCACCGCCCCGCCCGAGCCGCCCTCACCCACGATCGCCGCGACCAGCGGCACGCCCAGCGCCAGGCACGCCTCGGTCGAGCGGGCGATGGCCTCGGCCTGGCCGCGCTCCTCGGCCTCGATGCCGGGGAAGGCGCCGGAGGTATCCACCAGCGTCACCACGGGCAGGTCGAAGCGGTCGGCCAGTTCCATCAGGCGGATCGCCTTGCGGTAGCCTTCGGGCTTGCCCATGCCGAAATTGTGCTTGAGGCGGGTCTGGGTGTCGTGGCCCTTCTCGTGCCCGATCAGCATGAGCTTGCGACCGTTCAGCGTGGCGAAGCCGCCCATGATGGCCTGGTCGTCGCCATAGAGCCGGTCACCGCCCAGCGGCACGAAGCCGTTGAAGGCAAGCGCCACGTAGTCGCGGAAATGCGGGCGCGAAGGATGGCGGGCGACCTGGGTCTTCTGCCAGGGGGTGAGGGCGGCATAGGCCTGGGCGAGCAACTCGGCGCTCTTGGCCTCGAGCCGCTGCAGCTCGGCCGAGATGTCGATGGCATCGCTGGCGCCGGCCGCGCCGCGCAGCTCGGCGATCTTGGTCTCTAGCTCGGCCACCGGCTTCTCGAAATCGAGGTAGGAAATCATGCTCGCGCGCTAACCGCCGCGCGCCGGTGGAGCAAGGGGTGGAACAGGGGGTGGAATAGGGGGCGCGGTCCTGCCCGGCGCGCGCGCCTGCGCCAGCGGATGGCGCTCGTTGACCAGCGCCACCAGCCGTGCGGCATCGACATGGGTGTAGATCTGCGTGGTGGCGATGTCGGCATGGCCGAGCAGCGTCTGCAGCACCCGCAGGTCCGCCCCGCCTTCGAGCAGGTGGGTGGCGAAGGCGTGGCGCAGGACGTGCGGGCTGAGGCGCGCGGGGTCGAGGTCGGCCCTGGCGGCGAGTTCCTTGAGCAGCTGGTAGAGCCGGATGCGCGTGAGATGCCGCCCGCGCGAGGGGAACAGCCACGGCGCGCCATCGGGCCGCACCGCCAGCCAACGCGACAGGGCCTGGCGGGCGCGCTGCGAGACGGGCACCAGGCGGGTCTTGGAGCCCTTGCCGGTGACCGTGAGCATCGGCGCGTCGCGCGGGACGGCGGCCAGCGGCAGCGAGACCAGCTCGGTGGCGCGCAGGCCCGAGCCATAGAGCAGCTCGAGCAGCGTGAGCATGCGCAGGGGCGCCGGCGCATCGCCATGCGCCTCCAGCTCGGCGCGCTCGAACAGCCGCGCGATGTCAGCGTGCGAGAGGATCTTGGGCAGCGGCCGGCGGCTGCGCGGCTGGGGCAGAGCGGGCGTCGGATCGTCTGCGCGCAGGCCCTCGTCGAGGCAGAAGCCGTAGAACTGGCGCAGGGCTGAGCTTTTGCGCGCCACGGTGGCGGGGGCGAGGTCGGACCAGCGCCCGGCCAGCAGGCCCAGCGACGCGCGGTCGGCCAGCGCGAGTTCGCCGATCAGCGTCTCGCTGCCTTCCAGGTCGCGGCGGTAGGCGGCCAGAGTGTTGAGCGCCGCACCGCGCTCGGCAGCGAGCATGGCGAGGAATTCGTCGATGGCGGCGCTGATGGGCCGATCCTCCTCGTCAGGCCCGCGCAACCGCCTCCGCGGCGATCATCCGGGCCTCGGCGTTGAGGCCCGCGCGGTCGAGCGCGCGCACGATGTGGAACAGATGGCGCGCGGTCATCGCGTCCCAGCTGTCGCCCTGCATCCCCAGACCCGCGAGCAGCGCGGCCAGTGCCCCATTGCCCACCTCGCCCGCCCGGTCGATGCGGACACTCCAGGGGGTCTGGCGCGCCAGGTCGACGCCCAGTTCGGTCGCATCGCCTTCGTCGAGCCGGCCGAGCGCCGCGAGGCCGGCAGCCAGGAACTGCGCCTTGCGCTTACCCGCGCTGGTGTCCTCCTGGGCGAAGGTCGCGACATCGCCGCTGCTCACCCCCGCGGCGCCGGCGCCTTGGGCGAACACCAGCAGGCCCCAGGCCGGGCTACCGTCTTCGACCAGGTCCGCCCAGCGCAGCGCATTGCGGTCGAGCCCGGCGGCGAGCATCGAGGCCAGGAGCTGCGGGATGGCGTCGAGCAGCGCCTCGCTCACCGGCAAGCGCGCCGCAGCGCGGGCGGTGAGCACCTGGCGGCCGTAAGCGATCTCGCCCTGCCCGCCCTCCCACAACGCCCGGATCGCCGCGAGGCGCGCCGCCGCATCCCTGGCGACATAGGCCGCGCGCAGGTTGCGACCCGCTTGCCAGCCGGCATCGTCCGGATCGCCGCCGCCGATCGCCGCTTGCGAATACAGGTCGACCATGGCCGAGGAGGACAGGACGCCGCGCCCCGCCGCCCGGTCGGACGCCGCGATCCGCTCGGCCAGCGGGACGGCCGCAATCATGACATCGGACAAATCATAGAGCGAGCCGGCGTTCGCCCGCAGGCCCGCGGGCAGGTCGACGCCGAGCGAGCGCGCCAGCGAGTGGCGCCAGGGCGTCAGCGCGTCCACCTCGTCCCACTCGATGTTGACCGCGCGCTGTCCCTCGCCCGATGCGCCGGCGTAGCGCTGGGCCAGCAGCACGTCGATCGCCGGCGCCTCGCCGGTGCCCAGCGCCCGGTCGAGCCGGCGACGCGCCCCGCGCTCGTCGCCGGCGAAGCTGTCGCAGATCGCCTGCATCATCTCCCACTGCGCATCCTGGCGCAGGTCGCCGCGCACCTGCGCCACCGGGCACATGCCGAGCAGGTCGCCGGTGGCCAGGTACGCGGTGAACGCGGCATCGGCGAGCGCGCGGTTGTAATTGGCCGAATCGACGTCCTGCACCAGCGCGCGGGCCGCCATCCCCTCGCCCATCCGGTTGAGGAGCGAAGCGCGCATGGCGGCAAAGGCGACGGAGTTCATGCCGCGCGGCGCATCGAGCCGGCTGGCCAGCACGCGGCGGAGCAGGATGTGCCCCCAGCGCGACACCATCGGGCCGCGATTGGCGCGGATGGCGGCATAGACCAGCATCGGCGGCTGGTTGACGAGCGAGCCGCTGGCAAAGCCGCCCTCGGCCGGGTCGAGCAGCCCCACCCGCCGCACCGCGCGGCGCGCCTGGGGCGGGATGTCGAACCGGGGCTGCAGGCCGAGCACCGCGTCGAGCTCGTCCTCGTCCATCGCCTCAAGCTCGGCCAGCGAGGGAAAGTCGGGCGGCAGGTCGAGACCATCGGCAGGGCCCGGCGGCTCGAAGGTGGCAGCGGGTGCGCCCGGCGCGGGCAATGGCTGGATCGCCGGGTTCGAAGCGCCGCCCGGCGCGGGAGCGGGAGGACGCGGGGCGGGTGACGGGGCTGGCTGAGCCTGTCCCGGTGGCGCCGGCGCGGGGCTCGGCGCGGGCGCGGGTTGCTCGAACACCGGCGGCAGCAGCGATTCGGGGGCGGCCAGCGCCAGCGTCGAGCTGACCGCCAGGGCGGCGCCCGCCAGATACCAGCCGGACTTCACGCGCACCTCGATCGCCAATTCACTCGAAGACCACCGGCAGCTCGACCGGCTCGACGATCATCCTCGGTTCCTCGCGCCCCCCGTCGATCCAGGCGAACACCACAATCACCACCAGGAGCACCAGCAATGAGGGCCAAAGATCGCGCAGCCTCATTGCCACCGGTTACCAAGCCTTTTCGGTGCGATCGTGGACGTTGCACGGGCGGGTAGCGCAATTATAGGCCATTCGGCAATGCGTAACCCCGCATCTCGAACCCGCAGCTCCGTTCGGCCGGCCGGGAGCCGCCGACGCGCCGCCCCCGGATCCGGCGAACACGGCGCGCCGCATTCGCGTGCCCGGGTGCAGGGCTGGCGCCAACTGGCCAAGCCGCTGGTGCTGGTGGGAATGATGGGTGCGGGCAAATCGACCATCGGTCGCCGCCTGGCCGCCAGCCTGAGCCTGCCATTCGTCGATGCGGACGAGGAGATCGTCGCCGCGGCGCAGATGGCGATCCCCGAAATCTTCGATGCCTTCGGCGAGCCGTACTTCCGCAGCGGCGAGCGGCGGGTGATCGCCCGCCTGCTGGAGGAAGGGGTGCGGGTGATCGCCACCGGCGGCGGCGCCTTCGCCCAGCCCGATACCCGGGCGCTGATCCTGGAGCGCGGCATCGCCATCTGGCTCGACAGCGACCTCGACACGCTGGTGGAGCGGGTGTCGCGCAAGAACACGCGGCCCTTGCTGCGCAGCGGCGATCCGCGCGCCATCCTCGAGCAGCTGCTGGCCGAGCGGCGGCCGGCGTACGAACAGGCGCCCATCCGCGTGGTGAGCCATTCAGGCCCGCCGACGCAGACCGTTGCCAGCATCATCGAGGCGCTCGACACATGGCGGTGATCGACGTCGCGCTCGCCGGCCGCAGCTACCAGGTGCGGGTGGGCGAAGGGCTGCTCGCCGATCTCGCGGCCCAGTGCGGGCCGCTGCTGCGTAAGGGCGGGGTGCCGATCGTCACCGATGCGAATGTCGCCGGCCACTGGCGCGCGCCGGTGGAAACTGCGCTGCAGGCGGCCGGGCACCAAGGTCGCTGGCTGGTGCTGGCGCCTGGCGAGGGCGCCAAGAGCTGGGCCAACCTGGCGCGGGTGGTCGACTGGCTGCTGGCCGAGGGGGTGGAGCGCGGCGATCACATCGTGGCACTGGGCGGCGGGGTGATCGGCGACCTGACGGGCTTTGCCGCGGCCATCCTCAAGCGCGGCTGCGGTTTCATCCAATTGCCCACCACGCTGCTGGCGCAGGTCGACAGCTCGGTGGGCGGCAAGACCGCGATCAACACCGCGGCGGGCAAGAACCTGGTGGGCGCGTTCCACCAGCCCGCGCTGGTGCTGGCCGATCTCGCCACGCTCGACACGCTGCCGCCTCGCGAGATGCGCGCCGGGTTCGCCGAGGTGCTGAAATACGGCGTGCTGGGCGATCCGGCGTTCTTCGCCTGGTGCGAGGCCAATTGCGCCGCGGTGCTGGCGGGCGAGCGGACGCCGCAGGAATACGCCGTCACCGCCAGCGTCGCGGCCAAGGCGCGGATCGTGGCGCAGGACGAGCGCGAGACCACCGGGGCGCGCGCGCTGCTCAACCTGGGCCACACCTTCGGCCACGCGCTCGAGGCGCAGACCGGCTTTGGCGAGGCGCTGCTGCACGGCGAAGCGGTGGCATTGGGGATGGTGCTGGCGGCACGCTATTCCGCCCGCCGCGGCTACCTGGCCGATGCCGTGACCGAGCGCATCGCCGCCGCGGTGGATGCCGCCGGGCTCCCCAGCGAGATCGCCGCGCTCGGGCTGGGCTGCGACGGCGCGGCGCTGGCGGGGCACATGCTGCACGACAAGAAGATGGACGCGGGCACCCTGCCCTTCATCCTGCTGCGCGGCATCGGCGAGGCCTTCCTCGATCGCAGCGTGGCCATGGCCGACATCGCCGCCTTCCTCGACGAGGAACTGCAGGCCCACTGAGCCCGCTTCACCCCGCCGTGGGCACGAGGTCGACGATGGTGCGCCGGGAAAACAGCGCTTCCACCAGCAGCCCGCGATGGCACTGCACGCGCATTGCGCAATAGCATAGCAGCGCGACGCGCCGCTCCCCGGCGAGCGCGTCGAGCTGCGCCATCTGCGCCAGCGCCTCGGGCAGCGCGAGCTGGCCGGCATAGACGCGCGCCAGCGTGACGTAGTCGCCGCGGCGGGCGGCATCGCGGCCCTCCTTAGGCGTGCCCAGATGCCGGAGATGGAGATAGGCCAACCCCGCCCCCTCCACCGCGGCGCGCAGCGAGGTCTTGGCGAAACCGGGCCGGCGGGAACTGGCGAGCGCGCGCACGTCCGCCAGCACCTCCACCTGCGCCTCCACCAGCGCCGCGACCAGGCCGTCCTGGGTCGCCTGGGCATAGCCGATGGTGAAGACCGGCGACCTGCCCGTCACAGCTTGCGGAAGAACCCCGCCGCCGCCCCCAGCGTGGCGCCGGTTACCGTGCCCACCACCGGCAGCACCGAGCCCGCCGCCGCGCCGATCGCCGCGCAGGCCGCGACGCTGCGCCCGCGCTGCGTCTCCAGCCCCTTGCGGGCGAGCCGCGCGCCCTGCTGCGCCGCCCTGCCGCCCTCCTGCGCGATGGCCCGCGCCTGGCGCAGCGCCGCGCGCCGCTTCTCGGCCGCGGTGGGCGGCAGCAGGCGCGCGCCGCATTCATGGCAGAACCTGGCGGAGGGCGCGGTCGCGGTCTGGCAGGCGGGACAGGTCATGCGGACGGCAGCCGCCCCAGCGCATCCTCGGCGCCGCGGCGGTAGCCTTCCATCACGCCCTCGATCCTCGCCACGCGCCGGTCGATCTCGCCGGTATAGTCCCGCAGGCGCTTGAGATCCTGTGCCACGAGCTGCACGTCCTGCTGCAGGCGGGAAATATTCTCCTGCAGCAGGACGACCTGCCTCAGGCCGGAAAGAATGTCCCCGACGGAGCCCATCAGGCGATGCCGCGTTCGCGGAAAAAGTCCTCGTTGTCGCGGTGCAGTTCCTCCAGCGTGCGGCAGGATTGCTCCAGCGCCGCCCGCATTCTGGGGACCGCGGCATTCACCTCGACGAGCAGCGCGTCGAGCTCGTTCTGCTCGGGTCCGCTGATCTCGGCCGGCCCCTCGTCCATCACCCGGCGCCGGACGAATTCCGCGACCGAGACCCCGCTGGCGGCTGCCTGATTGGTCAGCCGCTGCTTCACTGCCGGAGTCGCCAGAAACGTGATCCGCTCGCTCTGCACCGCGCGTACCGCTGCCGTCATTCCCAGCCTCCTTAACATTACCATATCATTGTAATGTTGCATCGGCGCGGTGCAAGCCTGTCATAGCGGCATATTGTCGTGCTTCTTCCACGGGTTCGCCAACTGCTTGCCCCGCAGCTTGCGCAGGCCCAGCGCGATGCGGCGGCGGGTGGAATGGGGCATGATGACCTCGTCGATATAGCCGCGCGAGGCGGCCACGAAGGGGTTGGCGAAGCGCTCCTCGTATTCGCGGGTCTTGGCGGCGATCGCCTCGGGATCGTCGCGCTGGGCGCGGAAGATGATCTCCACCGCGCCGCGCGCGCCCATCACCGCGATTTCGGCGGTGGGCCAGGCGTAGTTCAAGTCGCCGCGCAGGTGCTTGCTCGCCATCACGTCGTAGGCCCCGCCATAGGCCTTGCGGGTGATGACGGTGATCTTGGGCACGGTCGCCTCGGCATAAGCGTAAAGCAGCTTGGCGCCGTGCTTGATGATGCCGCCCAGCTCCTGCGCCGTGCCCGGCAGGAAGCCGGGGACGTCGACGAAGGTGACGAGCGGGATGGAGAAGGCGTCGCAGAAGCGCACGAAGCGCGCCGCCTTGCGGCTGGCGTCGATGTCGAGCACGCCGGCCAGCACCATCGGCTGGTTGGCGACCACCCCCACGGTCCGCCCCTCCACGCGGCCGAACCCGCAGATGATGTTGGGCCCATGGGCGGGCTGGAGTTCGAAGAAGGCGCCCTCGTCGACCACTTTGCAGACCAGTTCGTGCATGTCGTAGGGCTGGTTGGCGCTGGCGGGAATGAGCGTGTCGAGGCTGTTCTCGAGCCGGTCCCACGGGTCGTCGCACGGCAGCTCGGGGACGCCCCCGCCTGCTTCATGGGCGCGGTTGTTTCCCGGCAGGAAGCTCATGAACTCGCGCGCGGCGAGCAGGCATTCGAGGTCATCGTCGAAGGCGAGATCGGCCACGCCGGTGCGGGTGGTGTGGGTGAGCGCGCCGCCCAGCTCCTCCTGCGTCACCACCTCGTTGGTGACGGCCTTCACCACCTCGGGGCCGGTGATGAACATGTAGGAGCTGTCCTTCACCATGAAGATGAAGTCGGTGATGGCGGGCGAATAGACCGCGCCGCCCGCGCAGGGGCCCATGATGAGGCTGAGCTGGGGCACCACCCCGCTGGCGAGCGCATTGCGCTGGAACACCTCGGCATAGCCCGCCAGGCTGGCGACGCCTTCCTGGATGCGCGCCCCGCCGCTATCGTTGATGCCGATGATCGGCGCGCCCACCTTCAGCGCCATGTCCATGATCTTGCAGATCTTCTGCGCATGCCGTTCCGACAGCGAGCCGCCGAAGACGGTGAAGTCCTGACTGAACACGAACACCAGCCGGCCGTGGATCGTGCCGCTGCCGGTGACCACGCCGTCGCCCGGAATGCGCTGCGCTGCCATGCCGAAATCGCTGCAATTGTGCTCGACGTACATGTCCAGCTCCTCGAACGAGGCTTCGTCCAGCAACACGTCGAGCCGCTCGCGCGCGGTGAGCTTGCCCTTGGCGTGCTGCGCGGCGATGCGCGCCTCGCCCCCGCCCATGCTGGCGGCGATGCGCCGGCGTTCGAGCTCGGAAATGTTGCCGGACATGCGTGCTCCTCTCGCCCCGGCCTAGTGCGCGGGGGCGGGAGCGGCAAGCAGGGCCGGCACGGTCAGCGCATCAGCACCAGTTCTTCCGCCATGGTGGGGTGGATCGCGACGGTGGCGTCGAAATCGGCCTTGGTGAGGCCGGCCTTCACCGCCACCGCGGCGGCCTGCATGATCTCGGGCGCGTCGGGGCCGATCATGTGCATGCCCACGATGCGTTCGGAATCCCCTTCGCAGACCATCTTGTAGAGCGAGCGCTCGTTACGGCCGGCAACCACGTTCTTCATCGCCCGGAAGTCGGAGGAATAGACCTTGATCGAGCCCAGCGTGTTGCGGGCCTCGCCTTCGGTCAGACCGACGGCGGCGATGGGCGGGTGGCTGAACACCGCGCTGGGCACGCAATCGTGCGAAACGGCGGTGGGCTTGTTGCCGAACACGGTGTCGGCAAAGGCCTGGCCCTCGCGGATCGCCACCGGGGTGAGCTGCACGCGGTCGGTGACGTCGCCCACGGCGTAGATGTGCTCGACATTGGTCTTGCCGAAGCGATCGACCTTGACCTCGCCGCGCTTGCCCAGCTCGACCCCGGCAAGTTCGAGCCCCAGTCCGGCGGTGTTGGGCACCCGGCCGGTGGCGAACATGACGCAGTCCACCTCGAGGTCCTCATGGCCGCTCATCGAGACCTTGAGGGCGCCCTGGGCGGTCTGCTCGATGGCCTGGAACCCGGCGTTGAAGCGGAAGGCGATCCCCTTCATGAGGCTGATCTGCAGCAGCCGGTCGACGACGCTGTGGTCGTACTGCCGCAGCAGGGTGTCGCTGCGGTTCATGATGGTCACCTGGCTGCCGAACTCGTTGAAAATCCCGGCGAACTCGTTGGCGATGTAGCCGCCGCCGGCGATCAGCACGCGGCGCGGGATGGCATCCAAGTGGAAGGCCTCGTTGCTGGTGATGCCCAGCTCGTGGCCGACGCAATCGGGAATGTGCGGGTGCGCCCCGGTGGCGACGAGGATGTGGCCGGCGGTGTGGACGGTGCCGTCGGCCAGGGTGATCTCGTGCGGGCCGGTGAGGCGCGCGCGCTGGTCGATGATGGTCACATCGTGGTTTTCCAGCGTCTGGCGATAGAGCCCGTTCAGCCGGTCGACGTCGGCCAGCACGTGGTCGCGCAGGGCCTTCCAGTCGAACGAGGTGTTCTCCACCGTCCAGCCGAACTGGCGCGCATCCTGCAGATCCTCGGCGAAGTGAGCGCCGTAGACGAGCATCTTCTTGGGCACGCAGCCGCGGATGACGCAGGTGCCGCCCACCCGATATTCCTCCGCCACCGCCACCCTGGCGCCGTGCGCGGCGGCAACGCGGCTGGCGCGCACGCCCCCGCTCCCCGCGCCGATGGTGAACAGGTCGAAATCGTAGTCGGGCATGGGCTGGACTTTCGGGCTACCTGGGCTGTCAAACGGGAGTGCGCGCGATATGGCCGCCGCCGAAGCGCTTGCCAACCGCCGCGCAGCCGCGGCCAGGTTGCGGGTTCCCCCAGGTATGCCGCTCGATGGAGGTGAGCTCGCACGATTGGCCAGGGTTGAGGCGCCGGCGGCTGTCATGAACCGACCCTGCGCTCTCGACTCGCGCCGCAGAAAGTTCTTGATTGATCTGGCTCGCCGCGCCTGCGGGCGGTAGATCGGGCCTGACCTCTTGCCAGCGAAGAGGGAAGCGATGATATTGTGGAAACTCCTGCGGGCCATCAAGCGGCGCCGGGACACTCTTGGGCTCACGCCCGAGGCAAGAGAGCTGCGCAACCTCGCGCGGTTCAGGGAGCTTGTCTCCTTCGTCCAGCAGACCTCGCCCTGGTACCGCCGCATCATCGACCAACACCGCATCGATCCTGCGACCTGCCGCCCGCAGGACTTCCCCTACCTCACAACCGCAATGGTCAAGGAAAACCTCGACCAGATCGTCACCGATCGGGCGATCACCAGGCAAGGTCTGGAAGCCTTCATCAAGCAGCCCTATTCCTCGAAGAACCTGTACCTGGGGCGATACCATATCGTCATGTCGTCAGGCTCGAGCGGCATTCCGGGCATCTATGTCCACACGACCGACGAAGTGATCAACGGGATGAGCTACGGTGCGCTGCACCGGCAGATCAAACCCCGGACACGCACGACCTTTCTCGGCATCCTCGATGCTCACGACATGGGCGCGGCAGTGATGAGCCTGATGGACGATTGGCCCCAGCGGCTGCTGTTCAACACGCGCAATCTCGACATCACCGCACCATGGCCAAGCATCATCGCCGGGTTGAACGAACATCAGCCCAAGATCATCAGCGCCTACAAGCACTACCTGATGACCCTGGCGGAAGAGGCCCGGGCCGGGCGATTGAAGATCGCGCCGATCATGCTTGAGTCGGGGGGTGAGCCGTTGTTTGCCCACGAGCGGGAGCTGCTGCGCGCGACCTTCCGGTGCGAGATCGCCAATTCCTATGGCTCGTCCGAGGTCAATCTCATGGGCGTCGCCCTGAACGATTGGGAAGGCATCTACCTGTTCGAGGACGATCTGATGTTCGAGCTGGAATCCGACGCAACCTGCGTCACCAACCTGTTCAACCGGACCATGCCGCTGATCCGGTACCGGTTCGATGACATCCTGGTCCCCGTCGAGGCGCCGAACCCGCGCCTGCCGTTCAGGGTCGTCTCGGAACAGATCGGGCGATCGCAAGAGATCATCACCTTCGACACCGGCGATGGGCGCGAGCGCAGGTTCCGCACCATTTTCTTCGACGATGTCGATTTCAGCGGCGTCAAGCGGGTGCAGTTCGAGAAGCGCGATTCCGCCACGCTGGCGGTGCACGTTGCTCTGGTCGAACCATCCGAGCAGGAGAAGGCGCGCGGCCACGGCTCGGAGGCGGAGCGGCTGGAGCAACTCGGGGCTGCCATTCGCCAGTATCTGAACGAGAGCGATCTGGCCGCCATCAAGCTGGAGGTGTTGCATGCCCGGGTCGGGGAAAATGGCCCCGAAGCCAGGATCGTCAGGGACGGCAGGAAGGAAAAACTGGTGCTGCCTGCATCGGGAGCACCGGCCTAGGCCCGGGCCTCGTCGGCGAATTCATCCGAAGCGAACGACCGGCACCTACCCGCCACGCGCCTCCCGCGGCGCGGCGCTCGCTGCCCGAGGCGAAGGCGGCAAGTCTATCCACCCAGCCCCGCCGCCGCCAACAGCGCCTCGGTGCTGGGATCGAAGCCCTCCCCGCCCCGCTCGATCCGGTTGGCGATCTCCTTGCCCAGCTCCACGCCGAACTGGTCGAACGGGTTGATGCCCAGCATGACCGCGTTGGCGAAGGTGCGGTGCTCGTGGAAGGCGATCAGCGCGCCCAGCGTCGCGGGGTCGAGATCGTCGAGCAGGATGGTGGTGCTCGGCCGGTTGCCGGGATAGGCGCGCGCCGGATCCTCGCTCGGTCTGCCCGCCATCAGCGCGGCGCCTTGCGCAAAGCAGTTCATCAGCAGGATGCGGTGGTGTGCCGGGTCGAGCGCGTCGCCCGGCGCGATGCTGGCGATGAAGTCAATGGGCACCAGATGCGTGCCCTGGTGGAGCAGCTGGAACACCGCGTGCTGCGCATCGGTGCCCACCCCGCCCCAGGTGATCGGCGCCGTGGGTCCGGCGGGCTCGCCTTCCACCGTGACGCGCTTGCCGTTCGATTCCATCTCCAGCTGCTGGAGGGAGGAAGGGAGCAGGCGCAGGCGCTCGTCATAGGCGAACACCGCGCGCGTCTGGCAGCCCTTGAGGCGGGCGTAGTACAGGTCGGCGAAGGCGGCGAGGAGCGGGATGTTGGCGCGGCCCTCGCTGTCGCGGAAATGCGCGTCGACCGTCGCGGCGCCGGCGAGCATCGCGGCGAACCCGTCCCAGCCGATGGCGATGGCGATCGGAAAGCCGATCGACGACCACAGCGAGTAACGCCCGCCCACGCTCGGGGCAAAGGGCAGGACGCGGGTTTCGTCGACGCCCCATTCCACGGCTTTCACGGGAAAAGCGGTGAGCGCGATGACGCGACCGGCCGGGTCGGCGACGCCGTTGTCCGCCAGCCAGGCGAGCGCGCTGGCGGCGTTGGTCATGGTCTCGATGGTGGTGAAGGTCTTGGAGGCGACCGCGATGAGGGTGGTGGCCGGATCGCAGGCGGCGAAGGCGGCTTCGAGCGCCACGCCGTCGATGTTGGAGACCACGTGGACGTCGACCAGGGCCGCTTCACGGGCGAGCGCGTCCACCGCGAGCGCCGGGCCCAGCGCCGAGCCGCCGATGCCGATGTGGATGAGGTGGCGCACTTCGCCCAGGTCACCCTCGTGGATGGCGGTGACGAGCAGCTGCATCCGCCGCAGCAGCGCGGCGGCTTCCTCCACGCTGCTGTCCTTGCCCACGCCGCGCAGCGCCGAATGCTCGGCGGCGCGGTGCTCGGTCGGGTTGACCACCTCGCCGGCGAACAGGCGGCGGCGCATTTCGGGCAGGTCGGACGCTTGCGCCAGCGCCTCGAACCCGGCAATCAGCCCGGGCGTCAGGTGGGTCTTGGAGAAATCGAACAGGACGCCGCCGGTGGCGAGTTCCAGCCGCGCGGACAGGGTGGACACCCGCTCGGGGTCGCCGGCGAACAGCTCGGCCAGCGTCCGGTCGGGCTGGCGCGCCAGCGCCTCCCAGGCCTCGTCGCGCGCGGTGCTCATCAGCTTGCGTCCTTCTCCTGGCCGATCCGGCCTGGGCGCTAGACTCTCGCCCCTGCTTTGCAAGCCGGATTATCGCGGCCGCGATCGCACCTCCTGCGCAAGCCCGGCTTGACGCACAAGCCCTCGCGCGAGCATGCCGCCAGCGATGAGCGAGCTCGCCCCCGGTATCCGCGATCCCCTCCCCGCGCGCCCCGAGAAGCCCAAGGAGAGCTGGGGGAGCTTCGTTTGGTTCTGCCTCAAGCTGCTGATCGTGGTGCTGGTGTTCCGCAGCTTCGTGCTCACCAGCTTCAACATCCCCAGCGAATCGATGATGCCGCGCCTGCTGGTCGGCGACTACCTGTTCGCCGCCAAATGGCCCTACGGCTACTCGCGCCATTCGCTGCCGTTCGACCTGCCGCTGGGCGATGGCCGCCTGTTCGCCGCCCTGCCCGAGCGCGGCGACGTGGTGATCTTCAAGCACCCGGTGGACCAGAGCGACTACATCAAGCGGGTGATCGGCCTGCCAGGCGACACGGTGCAGCTGGTGGCGGGCGTCGTCCACCTCAACGGCCAGCCGCTGGGCTACGAGCGGATCGCGGACTTCGTGGTGCCCATCGCCGCCAATGGTCGCTGCGCCCAGGCGCGCTTCGCCCAGCGCCGGCCCGACGGCAGCTTCGCCTGCGTCTACCCGCAATGGCGCGAGACGCTGCCCGGCGGCCACAGCTACCGCGTGCTCGATTTCGACCTGCGGCCCAGCGACACCACCGCCCCGCTGGTGGTGCCCGAGGGGCGATTGTTCCTGATGGGCGACAACCGCGACAATTCGCTCGACAGCCGCTTTCCCGCGCAGGCGGGCGGCGGCATCGGCCTGGTGCCGCTGGAGAACCTGGTGGGCCGGGCGAGCTTCATCTATTTCTCCACCGATGGCACGTCGGAATGGGTGAAGCCGTGGACCTGGTTCTTCGCCGCGCGGGGTGAGCGGATCGGCCGGGCGATATGAGTAGTCTGGCGCCCGCCACAGGCGACTGGCTGCGCGCGGTGGGCTTCGCGGTGGCGGACGAGGCGCTGTGGCTGGAGGCGCTCACCCACGGCAGCACCGGCGCGGCGCGGCATTACCAGCGGCTCGAATTCCTCGGCGACCGGGTGCTCGGGCTCACGGTGGCCGAATGGCTCTACCACCACGACGATGCGCCCGAGGGCGAACTGGCGCAGCGGCTCAATGCGCTGGTCAGCCGGCAGCAATGCGCCGAGCGCGCCCGCGAGATCGGCGCCCCTGAGCATGTGCGGCTGGGCAAGCAGGCGCGCGACGATGGCGCGGTGGACAGCGACAACGTGCTGGGCGATGTGATGGAGGCGCTGCTGGGCGCCAGCCTGGTGGAAAGCGGCTTCGAGGCCACCCGCGCGGTGGTGCTGGCGCTGTGGGGCGCGGCGCTCACCGGCCATGCGGGCCGCGCCAAGCATCCCAAGAGCGCGTTGCAGGAATGGGCGGCCGCCGCCCGCCGCAAGCCGCCCGAATACGAGGTGATCGACATCGCCGGCCCCGATCATGCGCGCCGCTTCACCGTGCGGGTGAGCGTGCGCAATGTCGGCGCGATCGCGGCGACCGCGGCGGGCAAGCAGGATGCCGAAACCGAGGCGGCGCGGATGTTCCTGGAGCACTACGGATGAGCCGACCCGCCATTTCCAACACGCTTTCCTACATCACCCCATCCCGCTAATCCGCCCCCTTCCGGACAGCCCGCCGCATGTGTTTCATCAACAAGCCCGGCCAAACCCCATGAACGGGGCGCAAACCCGCTGCGGCCTTGCCGCGGTCATCGGCGCGCCCAATGCGGGCAAGTCCACGCTGGTGAACCAGCTGGTGGGGCAGAAGGTGGCGATCACCTCGGCCAAGGCGCAGACCACGCGCGCACGGCTGCTGGGCATCGCCATCCACGGCGCGGCGCAGATCATCCTGGTCGATACGCCGGGCATCTTCGCGCCGCGCCGGCGGCTCGACCGGGCGATGGTGAGCGCCGCCTGGGAAGGCGCCCAGGCGGCCGATGCGGTGCTGCTGGTGGTCGATCCGATCAAGCAGCGGCGGCACGAGCTGGAACCGCTGCTTGAAGCGCTGGAGCACCGGCCCGAACGCAAGCTGCTGGTGCTCAACAAGGTGGACGCCAGCGCCAAGGAGCCGCTGCTGGTGCTGGCGCAGGAGCTCTCGGGCAAGCTGGAGTTCGCCGAGGTGTTCTTCGTCTCCGCGTTCACCGGCGACGGCGTGCCGGAGCTCAAGGACCGCCTCGCCGCGCTGATGCCCGAGGGGCCCTGGCACTATCCCGAGGACCAGGTCTCGGACGCCAGCGAGCGGCTGCTGGCCTGCGAGGTCACGCGCGAGCAGCTCTACCGCCAGCTGCACGAGGAACTGCCCTACGACAGCGCCGTGCGGCCCGAGAGCTACACCCTGCGCAAGGACGGCAGCGTGGAGATCCGCCAGCAGATCGTGGTCGCCCGCGAGACCCAGCGCGCCATCGTGCTGGGCAAGGGCGGCGCGCGGATCAGGGCGATCGGCGAGGCGGCGCGCGGCGAGCTGGCGGCGATCCTGGGCCACAAGGTCCACCTGTTCCTGCACGTGAAGGTGGACGAGACCTGGACCGAGAACCGCGAGTTCTACGACGAGCTGGGATTGGAGTGGGTGCGGTAGGTAGCGGCCTGGCTCACCGGAGCACGCCTAGGCCGCCACCGGCTCCCGCTTGGAAAACCGCACCAGCGTGCAGGCCGCCGAGACCACCGCCAGCGCGCAGGCGATGAACAATGGCACAGGGCCGATGCCAAGACCGCCCGCCAGCAGCACGCCCACCACTACTGCGGCCAGCGCCTGGCCGAGCAGGCGGGAGGTGGAGACCAGGCCGCCGGCGGCGGCGGCGCGCTCGCGGGGGGCCTGGCCGATCAGCAGGCGGGTATTGGGGCCGAAGAACAGGCCGAAGCCGACCGCCGTGAGGCTCAGGCGCCAGGCGATGCCGGTCTCGCCCGCTGCCAGCGGCATGAAGGCCAGCAGCAGCAGGCCCACGACGGTGATGGCCATGCCGGTGACGCCCAGCTTGGTGGGGGCGATGCGGTCGCTCATCCAGCCGGCGAGCGGGGCCACCACCAGCATGGTGAGCGGGAACGGCAGCAACAGGAGCCCCACCTTCTGCGGCGCGTAGCCGAATACCTCCTCGAGGCGGAACGGCAGCGAGAGCATCAGCGCGCCGGCCGAGATGAAGCAGGTGAGCGCCGCCAGCGCCGACAGGCCGAGCACCGGGCGCGCCAGCAGGTCGACGGGGACCACGGGCGCCTGCCGCTGCCGTTCGCGCCGCACCAGCAGCACCAGCGAGACGATGCCGGCCGCGCCCCAGGCGAGGCCCAGCGGCACGTTCTCGTGCGTGCCCAGCTGGATGCCGCCGACCAGCAGCAGCATGGTGAGGGCGCTCCACCCGCCGCTCAGCCATTGCAACGGTTGGTCGCGGCGCGGCTCGGGCTCGGGCAGCGAACGGCCCAGCAGCAGCGAGACCACGGCGAGCGGGGCGGCGGCCACGAACACCCATTGCCAGGGCGCATGGCCGACGATGTAGCCGCCCAGCGTGGGCGCCAGCGCCGAGGAGGCGGCGACGATGACCGAGTTAACTCCCATCGCCGAGCCCAGCTGGCGCGCCGGATAGATCGTGCGCACCAACGCCGCCGAGACGCTGAGCGCCATCCCCGCCCCGATGGCCTGGAGCGCACGCAAGCCCAGCAGCAGCCAGAAGCTGTCGGCCAAGAGGCACAGCGCGCTGGCCGCCATGAACACGAACTGGCCCCACTGGTACATGCGGCGATGGCCGATCCGGTCGCCCAGGCTGGAGAAGGGGAGCAGCATCATCACCAGCACCGTCTGGTAGATGATGACGACATTGGTGATCGCGCCGTTGGTGACGCCCAGCTCGCGGGCGATGGTGGGCAGGGCGACATTGGCGATGGAGCCGTCGATCACCACCAGCGCCGTGCCGAAGCTGACCGCGGCGATGGCCCACCAGCGGCGCGGGGTGGGCAGGCCATCCTCGCGACTAACAGACTGGCCGCCCTGGTGCTCGATCGGAAGCTGTTGGACGTTATGCACGGCGCTGCAACATGGCGGGCTATGTGATGGGCGCCGCGGCCGATGGCAAGGCGAGGCTTTCGCCCCCTCGGCCTCTTGGCAGTTCACCCGCTCTCGAACGCGACCGTGAGTTCGGTACGCAACGCCACCGAGGAACCGTTTGCGTCAGTATAACCCCTTGCAGTGGCTGCGAAGCCTGGCGATCACGCCCTGCTCTGGCGCCTGGCTGAAGCGCCCGTCCTCGCCTTGGCACGGGCCGGGGTCTTGCCAGGCGGCTTGGCTTCGCCGGGCGTCTTGGTCTTGGTAGGCGCTTTCCTGACCGGCGGCTTGCGCTTGCCTTTCCCCTTGGTCGGCGCCGCGGCAGCGCGCGCGTCGATGAGGGCGATGGCCTGCTCCAGCGTCAGGTCCTCGGGCCTGGCGTCCTTGGGGATGGTGGCGTTGGTGGTGCCGTCGGTGACGTAGGGGCCGTAGCGGCCGGGCATCACCCGCAGCTCCCCCTCGCTGGTCGGGTGCTTGCCCAGCGCCTTGATGGGCTCGGCGGCCTGGCGGGGACCGCGCCCGCCTTTACTGTTCGCCGCCTCGGCCAGCAGCGTGACCGCCGCGTTCATGCCGGTCTCGAACACCTCGCGGGTGGAGGCGAGCTTGGCGTATTTGCCGGCGTGGCGCAGGTATGGGCCGTAGCGGCCGATAGCGGCCTCGATCGGCTCGCCGGTTTCGGGATGCTGACCCACGATCCGCGGCAGGGCCAGCAGCTTCAAGGCCCAGTCGAGGTCGAACTCGGGAATGTCCTTGGGGATCGAGGCGCGCTTGGCCTCCTTGCCTTCGCCCAGCTGGACATAGGGGCCGAAGCGGCCGGTTCGGCGCTCGACCGGCAGGCCGGTCTCCGGATCGATACCCAGGGCCTGGTCGTCCGCGCCATCCTCGCCGCCGGGCTGGCCGAAGCGGCGGCGGAAGGCGCATTCGGGATAGTTGGAGCAGGCGATGAACGCGCCGAACCGGCCGCCGCGCAGCGACAGCCTGCCATTGGCGCGGTGTTCGTCGAGGCAGCGCGGGCAGGCGCGCGGATCGGCGCCGTCGGCCCGGGGCGGGAACAGGTAGTCGGACAGGAACTCGTCCAGCGCCTCGGTCACCTCGGATGGCAGGCGCTCCATGACCTCGTCGCTCTTGGGCTTGAAGTCGCGCCAGAAGGCTTCGAGCAGCGCCTTCCACTCGGCGCGCCCGCCCGAGACATCGTCCAGTTCCTCCTCCATCTCGGCGGTGAAGTCGAAACCCACGTAGCGGGGGAAGAAGCGTTCGAGAAAGGCTGTGAGGAGCCGGCCGGAATCCTCTGCGAAGAAACGGTTTTTCTCCATCCTCACATAGGCCCGGTCGCGCAGCGTCTGGATGGTGGAGGCGTAGGTAGAGGGGCGGCCGATGCCCAGTTCCTCCATGCGCTTGACGAGGCTGGCCTCGGAGAAGCGCGGCGGCGGCTGGGTGAAATGCTGGTTCGCCGCGACCCCGTGCTTGTGCGGGCGATCGCCCTGGCGCAGCACCGGCAAGAGGCCGCCTTCCTCGTCCTCCTCGCGGCTGTCGAGGCCCTCTTCGTAGACCGCCAGGAAGCCGGGGAAGCGGATCACCTGGCCGGTGGCGCGCAGTTCGTGCCGGCCGGTGGGATCGCGCAGGGTGATGGTGGTGCGCTCGAGGCTGGCGGCGGCCATCTGGCTGGCCATCGCGCGCTTGTAGATGAGCTCGTAGAGCTTGGCCTCGTCGCCCGAGGCGGCGCGCCCCTGATTGAAACTGGCGCGGGTGAACTCGGTCGGGCGGATGGCCTCGTGCGCTTCCTGCGCGTTCTTGGCCTTGCTGGTGTAGATGCGCGGTTTATCGGGCAGGTAGCTCGCATCGAAGCGCTCGGCGATGGCTTTGCGCGCGGCGGAGATGGCAGATGGGTCCATCTGCACGCCGTCGGTGCGCATATAGGTGATGGCGCCCGCCTCGTAGAGCGATTGCGCGAGGCGCATGGTGTGGCTGGCCGAATATCCCAGTTTTCGCGCAGCCTCCTGCTGGAGGGTGGAGGTGGTGAACGGGGGCGCGGGGTTGCGCTTGAGCGGCTTGGTCTCGACCTCCTCGACGGTGAAGCGCGCCGCCTCCACCGCCGCGCGAGCCGCCTGCGCGGCGCCCGCCTCGCCGATCGTCAGCCGTTCGATCTTCCGCCCGTCATAGCGGACCAGGCGCGCATCGAACGCGGTGCCGTCATGCTCGAGACGCGCGACCACCGACCAGTATTCCTGCGCGACGAAAGCCTCGATCTCGCGCTCTCGCGAGACGATGATCCGCAGCGCCACCGATTGCACCCGGCCCGCGCTCTTGGCGCCCGGCAGCTTGCGCCAGAGGACCGGCGAGAGGGTGAAGCCGAACAGGTAGTCGAGCGCGCGGCGGGCGAGATAGGCGTCGATCAGGTCGGTATCGAGCTGGCGCGGCGCCTGCATCGCCTCGGTCACCGCCTGCTTGGTGATGGCGTTGAAGGTGACGCGTGCCACCTGGGCGGGCACCGCCTTGCGCGTCCTGAGCAGCTCGAGCACGTGCCAGCTGATCGCCTCGCCCTCGCGGTCGGGGTCGGTGGCCAGGATCAGCCGGTCGGCGGTCTTGGCGGCGTCGGCGATGGCCTTGACCTGGTCGCGGTTGCGCTTGTCGGCATAGACCTCCCAATCCATCGCGAACGCTTGGTCGGGCCGGACCGAGCCGTCCTTGGCCGGCAGGTCGCGGACATGGCCGTAGGAGGCGAGGACGCGGTAATCCTTGCCGAGATACTTCTCGATGGTTTTCGCCTTGGCGGGTGATTCGACGATGACGAGCTGCATGGGCGGGCGCGAAGGTCCTTACGTGTACGTACGCGCGAGGGTGCTGGCCCGGCGGCGGGTTCGTCAAGCGGGTTCAAGCAGTGGCCTGGTTGGAGAGAAGGTATCTGCCGGCCCCGTCACGGCGCGACGATGCAGCTCTTCACCGGCCTGCCGTCAGGCTCACCCGTCCGCCGGCGTGGCGCTCGAGCAGGCCGGCGATCTCCAGCTCGAGCAGCGCCAGCTGCACCGCCGCGGGGCTCTCGCCCGACTGGCGGATCAGCTCGTCCACCGCGAGCGGGGCCAGGGTGAGCAGGCCGCGGATGTCGGCGGGGGCATCGTCCTGCTCGCTTGCCTCGTGCGGCGCCTCCGCTTCGTCGACCCGGGCGCGGCGGGGCGCGGTGAGCCCGCTCAAGAGTTCGATCACGTCCTCGGGCGCCTGCACCAGCGCGGCGCCTTCGCGGATGAGCTTGTTGCAGCCGTGCGAGCGTGGCTCGAGCGGCGAGCCGGGGATGGCCATCACCTCGCGCCCAGCCTCGTTGGCCAGCCGCGCGGTGATCAGCGAGCCCGAGCGCGGGGCCGCCTCGATCACCAGCGTGCCGCTGGCGAGGCCGGCGATGATCCGGTTGCGGCGCGGGAAATGGCTGCCGCGCGGGGTGGTGCCGGCCGGCTGCTCGGCGACCAGCAGGCCCTCCTTGGCGATCCGCTCCTGCAGCGCGGCGTGCTGCGCCGGATAGGCGATGTCGATGCCGCTGGCGATGACGCCCACGGTGGCCGGGAAGGCGCCCTCGTGCGCGGCGCCGTCGATGCCGCGCGCCAGGCCCGAGACCACCGTGAACCCGGCCCGGGCCAAGGCGGCGGAGAACTCGCGCGCCAGCTTCACCGCCGCCGCGGAGGCATTGCGCGCGCCCACCACCGCCACGCACGGCCGGGCGACGAGCGCCAGGTCGCCACGCAGGGTGACGATGGGCGGCGCATCCTCGATGCGGGCCAGCAGCGGCGGGTAATCGGGCAAATCGTGGAACAGATAGCGGGCGCCGGCGGCGCGGGTGGCGGCGATCTCGCGCTCAATCACGGTACGGGGCGCCGCGCGGTAGCTCCGGCTAGCGTGCCGCGCCAGATCGGGCAGCGCGGCAAGCGCGGCGGCGGCATTGCCGAACCGGCGCAGCAGCTGGAAATAGCTGACTGGGCCGATGTTGGGCGAGCGCAGCAGGCGGATGCGGGCGAAGGCCTCGTCCTGCGAGAGAGCGTCCGGCGCGCGCCCAACCGCGCTCATTCGCGACGGCCGACCTTCGGCTCGGTCCCGGCCGCCAGGCGCATGATGTTGGGGCGGTGGAGCAGGATCACCAGCACCGCGATGATGCCCAGGATCGGGACAAATCGCGGCTGGCCGCCGACTGCCGCGGCAATGGCGGCGGCCACGACCGCGCTCATGCCGGCGAGCGAGCTGATCCGCACGAGGCCCAATACCGCGAGCCACACGGCCGCGTAGGCGAGGCCGATCGGCCAGGCTATCCCCAGGCTCACGCCGGCATTGGTCGCCACCCCCTTGCCGCCCTTGAAGCCGAGCCAGACGGGGAAGCAATGGCCCAGGACCGCGCCCAGCGCCGCGAGCGGCACCGGGCCGTAGGCGGCTTGCGGCATCGTCGCGGGGTTCCCGAATACCTGCCAGGCCAGCCAAACGGGCAGGAACCCCTTGCCGATGTCGAGCGCCAGTGTGCCTGCCGCGAGCCACTTGCTGCCGGTGCGCAGCACGTTGGTGGCGCCGATATTGCCCGAGCCGATGGTGCGGATATCGCCCTTCCCCGCGGCGCGCGCCAGCAACAGGCCGAATGGCATCGAGCCGATGAGATAACCCAGAAGGAGAGCTTGTATATGCGCCAATGCTTGTTCCTGCTCGTCCCGAGCTTGTCGAAGGACCGCTTTTCCGTCTAGCGCGCGGGGATAGAAGGAAAGACCGCCCTTCGACAAGCGGTGCTGAGCCCGTCGCCGTGCTCGAGGCGAGCGGTAAAGGCTGACATGGCGCCCACCTCACCCATCCTGCTGTTCGATTCTGGCCTCGGCGGGCTGTCGGTCCTGACCGAACTGCGCAAGGTTCTGCCCCACGCCCCGACCATCTACGCCGCCGATCTCGCCGGGCTGCCATACGGCGAAAAGACCGAGGCGCAAATCGCCGCGCGCGTGGCGGGGCTGCTGGGGCGATTAGCCGAGCGTTATCAGCCGCGGCTGGCCTGTATCGCCTGTAACACCGCTTCCACCATTGCGCTGGGCATGGTGCGCGAGGTGTTGCACATCCCCATCGTGGGCACGGTGCCGGCGATCAAGCCGGCGGCGGCGATGACGCGGACCGGCATTATCGGCCTGCTGGGCACCGCGGCGACCGTGCGCCAGGGCTATGTCGACGACCTGGAGGCGCGCTTTGCCGCGGGCAAGCGGCTGATCCGCCATGCCGCGCCGGAGCTGGTGTTCGCGGCGGAGCGCAAGCTGCGGGGCGAGCGGGTCGACCAAGCGGTGTTCGCCGCTGCCGTCGAGGGCCTGCTCGCCCAGCCGGACGCTGAGCGGATCGATACCGTGGTGCTCGCCTGCACGCATTTCCCGCTGGTGGAGGACGAATTGCGGGCGGTGATGCCTGCCGGCGTGCGTTTCGTCCACGGCGCGGAGGGGATCGCTCGGCGGATCGCGCACCTGACCCAAGGACAGCGGTTCGTGCGGACGAAAGCGGATCAAGCCGTGGTGACGGGCGCGGTAGACGAGGCGCTGGCGGCGGCCCTCCAGCCGTTCGGGATCGCCACCTGCGAGACGGTTTAGCTGCGAGCGGTTCGCAAACATAGCGCTTCAAACCCGCGTCACGATTGACTAAGTGCCCAGCCGTCCATTGGCTGCCGGAACCATCCGGCGCCGGTGCTAGGATGAGATCGCTGAACTACGACCAGATTTTCGACCAGGCGATCGACCGGCTTCGTTCCGAAGGCCGCTACCGCGTGTTCATCGACATCCTGCGCAACAAGGGCGCCTATCCCAATGCGCGCTGCTTTGCCGGGCATAACGGACCCAAGCCGATCACCGTGTGGTGCTCGAACGACTACCTCGCCATGGGCCAACACCCCAAGGTGGTGGCGGCGATGGAGGAGGCGCTGCACGATGTGGGCGCGGGCTCGGGCGGCACGCGCAATATCGGCGGCAACACGCATTATCACATCCAGCTCGAGGAAGAGCTGGCCGACCTGCACGACAAGGGCGCCGCGCTGCTGTTCACCAGCGGCTATGTCTCGAACGACGCCACGCTTTCGACCCTGGCCAAGCTGTTGCCGGGCTGCGTGATCTTCTCCGACGAGCTGAACCATGCCAGCATGATTGCCGGCATCCGCAACTCAGGGTGCGAGAAGCGCATCTGGCGGCACAACGATATGGCCCATCTCGAGGAGCTGCTGGCCGCCGAGGACCCGGGCTTGCCCAAGCTGATCGCCTTCGAGAGTGTCTATTCGATGGACGGCGACGTCGCGCCGATCCACGCGATCTGCGATCTGGCCGACACCTACAACGCGCTCACCTACATCGACGAGGTGCACGCGGTAGGCATGTACGGCGCGCGCGGCGGCGGCATCTCCGAGCGCGATGAGGCAGCGCACCGGATCGACATCATCGAAGGCACGCTGGGCAAGGCTTTCGGAGTGATGGGCGGCTACGTGGCGGCCGACACGCGCATCATCGACGTGATCCGCTCCTATGCGCCGGGCTTCATCTTCACCACCTCGCTCAGCCCGGTGCTGGTGGCAGGCGTGCTGGCGTCGGTGCGCCACCTCAAGGGTTCCTGCGCGGAGCGCGAGGCGCAGCAGGCGGCGGCGGCCAGCCTGAAGCGGCGGTTCGTTGAAGCGGGCCTGCCGGTGATGCATTCTACCACCCACATCGTTCCGCTGATGGTGGCGATCCGGTGCGCGCCAAGCGGATCAGCGACATCCTGCTCGCCGAATACGGCATCTACGTCCAGCCGATCAACTACCCCACCGTGCCGCGCGGCACCGAGCGGCTGCGTTTCACCCCCGGCCCAGCACACACCGAGACGATGATGGCGGAATTGACCGGGGCGCTGGTCGAGATCTGGGACCGGCTGGCGCTGGAGCTCAAGCAAGCGGCCTGAGCGCGGCTGCCGGGATCCCCGCTGGTCCGGGAACCAGTTCGGGGCCAGACGAAGGCGACAAGCGGATAGCGAACGAGCGGTCTTGGCCCGGACGGGTATTGCGCCTGGGCAACAAAGAACGAGTCGCTCAGAGCATCCGCGCTCGTCGCGCTCGCTTTAGCGCAGGCTTACCACGTTGTCGCTGATCCTCCGATCGACCCGCTCGCCGGTGTAGAGGCTGGTCATCGGCTCGTCGCTGACGATCACCGCCTCGGCCGAGCCGAAACCGTTGAACCGCGTCTTCATCGCCGCGCCGTAGGCGCCCAGCATGCCGATCTCGATGAAGTCGCCCGCCTGGATATCGGCCGGCAGGAGAAACGGCCCCTTCATGTAGTCGGCATCGTCGCAGGTGGGGCCGTAGAAGGCGAACTCGGTGAGCGGGCGACGCAGGTCGTCCTCCAGCGCGCGGACGGGAAAGCGCCAGTCGACATGGGCGGCATCGAACAGCGCGCCGTAAGCGCCGTCGTTGATGTACAATTCGTCGCCGCGGCGCTTCTCGACCTTGACGATGACGCTGGAGTATTCGGCGCACAGCGCGCGGCCGGGCTCGGCCCACAGCTCGGCCGAGTACGAGATCGGCAACGCCTCGAAGTGGCGGTGGATGAGCGCGAAGTAAT
Organism: Erythrobacteraceae bacterium; assembly: GCA_031399025.1. Lineage (GTDB taxonomy): Bacteria > Pseudomonadota > Alphaproteobacteria > Sphingomonadales > Sphingomonadaceae > CBDBZL01. The sequence continues at coordinate 35,904 of JANNOJ010000053.1, forward strand.
CCTCCAGCGCAGGGGGTTCCATGCCTGGATACGAGCTGGGGAAGCCGCCGCCGACATCGACGATGTCGACCGTGACCGCCGCCTCGACGATGGCGGCGCGCACCCGCTCCAGCGCCTGGACATAGGCGAAGGGCGTCATCGCCTGGCTGCCGACGTGGAAGCAGATGCCCAGCGCGTCGCAATGCTGGCGCACGGCGCGCAGCAGCGGCGCCGCATCGGCCAGATCGATGCCGAACTTGGCCGCCAGCGACAGCTCGGAATGTTCCGAGGAGACGCGCAGCCGCACGAGCAGGTTCAGATCCTGCGCGGGCTCGCCATCGGCGCCGGCCGTGCCCTCGACGATCTTCTCCAGCTCCTCGAGCGTATCCAGGCTGAAGGTGCGCACGCCGTGCGTCCGATAGGCCTCGGCGATGGCGCTGCGGGTCTTGACCGGGTGCATGAAGCACAAGGTGGCCTCGGGCAGCAGCTTGCGCACCAGGCGCACCTCGGCAATCGAGGCGACGTCGTAATGCGTGACGCCCGAATCCCACAGGATCCGCACGAGTTCGGGCGACGGGTTCGCCTTGACCGCATACATCGCCGTTCCCGGAAACTTCTCGACGAAGAAGCGGGCGGCACGCGCAGCGGCGTGCGGGCGGTTGCAGATGACAGGCTCGTCCGGCGAAAGGGCGCGGACTACAGCCCTGGCGTCAAGATGATGGTGCAATTCAAGGGACCCCCAAACGTTCGTTTACAAAAGCTGCCTTGCGGTTGTTGGAAGTCCCCATGGGGCAGCGGAGAGGGGCGGATATATTCGCGAGTGGATTAATCGCAAGTGAAAATCGGCCCGGTCGCAATCGATCGGCGGTGAGCCGTTGCCGCGCGCGCTCCGCGGCTCGGGTCGCAGGGGCAGGAGCGACCCCTAAAGAAGCAATCTCCTGCCCCAAGCGGCTCAGGCGAACAGCCTCGCCCAGCGGCGCTGCGGGCGGGTCTCCCAGGCCTTGCGGTGCCAGGCGTCGGACGCCAGCAGCGGCATCACCGAACCGGCCTCGGCGAAGACCATCTGCTCGATGCCGGTGTTCACCTTGCCCCAGCTCGCCGCCTCCTGGAGGGTGGAGGACGAGCAGGCCCCATCGCGCACGTCGGCGACGGTGATCTGCACCGCGTATTTGTGTACGGCGACGTCCTCGTGGCCCAGGATTTCGGCGCACACTACCGTGTCCTGGATGAAGTTCTTGGGCACCCCGCCGCCGATCATGAGGAGCCCGGTGGTGCCCGCCTCGATCTTGATCTGAGTGAGCTCGCGGAAATCGGCGACCGCATCGATCATCAGATAGGGTTTACCCGCCTTGGCGGCATCGACCTGGTGCTTGACGAGGCCAAAGCCGGCGGACGAATCCACGAAAGCCGGACAGAAGATCGGCACGTCGTGCTCGTATGCGAGCTTGACCAGGCTGTTGTCCTTCTTGCCGTGTTCGACCAGATACTTGCCCATCTCGCGGATGAAGGCGCGCGAGCTGTAGGCTCTCGGCTCCAGCGACTCGGCGAGCTCGAAGATCGTGTGGTCGACGTGCTGGAGTTCCTCCTCGTCGATATAGGTGTCGTAGATCCGGTCGATGTACAGCGAGCGCAGCGTGTCGTCGTCGGGCACCTCCAGCGCCTGGTAGTGCCGGTGGCCGAGCCCTTCGAAGAAGTCCATGTCGACGATGGTGGCCCCCGTGGCGACGATGCCGTCGACCATGTTGGAGCGGACCAGTTCGGCATACAGGTCCATGCACCCGCCGGCGCTGGTGGAGCCGGCGATGACCAGGAATATGGTGCAGTCCGGGTCTTCGAGCATCTGGTTGTAGATGCCGGTCGCGCGGGCCAGGTCGCGGCTGGTGAAGCTCATCTTGCCCATCGCCTCGATGATGGGGCGCGCATCGTACTGGGTGATGTCGATATGCTCGACCTTGGTCGAAAGCAGCTCGGCCTTTCGGTTGCCGATGGGCCGGTTGCCGACGGGGCCGGGGTCGCTGACGGGCAATTCGTTCATCACTGGATCATCCTTGTCGCTGGCCGGCCAACGGCACCTTCGCCGGGTGGGTTCCCGGTAACGGGCGCGCCGGTTAATGGCTGTCTGCCGAGAGCGAAAGCTGTATTGCGGAATTATGACGGATTCGGGGGAGGACCGTGCGCCGACGAGCGAGGGAGTGGCGCGCGCCGCCAGCAAGATGGCGGCGCTGCTGCCGCTCACGCCGCTGCTGCCGCTCGAGATCGGCGGGGTCAATCTGTGGGCAAAGGCCGAGTGCCTGCAGCCGGTCGGCGCGTTCAAGATCCGCGGGGCCTGGCACCGGCTGAGCGATCTTAACCCCGAAGACCAGGTGCGCGGTGTGGTCGCGGTATCGAGCGGCAATCATGCGCAGGGCATCGCCTGGGCGGCTCGGCGGCTGGGGATGCGCGCCGAAATCGTGATGCCCAGCGATGCGCCCCGGGTAAAGCTGGAGCGCACTCGCGCGCTCGGTGCCAACGTGGTGCTGTACGACCGTATGCGCGAGGACCGCGAGGCGATCGGGCGGGCGCTGGCCGCCGCGCGCGGCGCGGCCTATGTCCACGCCTTTGCCGACCCGTGGGTGATCGAGGGCCAGGGCAGCGCGGGTATCGAGATCGCCGCGCAGCTCGGCCGCGCACCCAGCCGGATCCTCGTTTGCTGTGGCGGCGGCGGCTTGTCGGCGGGCCTCGCCCTCGCCTGCCCCGAAACGGAGATCGTGCCGGTCGAACCTGCCGGCTGGGACGATGTGTGCCGCTCGCTGGCGGCGGGCGAGATTCTGGCGGTCGGCGCCGACCCGCCCGCGACCGCCTGCGACGCCCTGCAGACCCTCGCCACCCAGCCGATCAACTTCGCGGTGCTCAAGGAGCGCTGCCGCTTCGGGTTGAGCGTGACCGAGGCGCAGGTTCGCCGCGCCCAGCGCTTCGCCTTCGCTCACCTGCGCCTGGCGCTCGAGCCGGGGGGCGCGGCGGCGCTGGCCGCGGCGCTGGCCGGCAAGGCGCAGCTCGACCCTGGCACGGTGATCATGCTGACAGGGGGCAATGTCGACCCGCGCGAGTTCGCCCGGGTGATCTGGGGCCAGGACAGCTGACGGGCATTCTCCAGCCCGCCGGCACTGCAGGTTAACTCGCCGTTCGCTTCACCGCCTGCAGGCAGCTGATGAAATCGTCGGTCCAGCGCAGCACGTTGTCCTCGCGCACGGTGACGATAAGCTTCTCCCAGCGCGCCCTGCGTTCATCGAGCGGCATGTCGAGCGCCAAGCGGATGTTGTGCGCCACGTCATCGGGGCTGTGCGGGTTGACCAACAAGGCATCCTGCAGCTGCGCCGCGGCCCCGGCGAAGCGAGATAGGATCAGCACGCCCGGGTTTTCGGGGTCCTGCGCCGCGACATATTCCTTGGCGACCAGGTTCATCCCATCGCGCAGCGGGGTCACCAGGCCGATCCCCGCGCCGCGGTAGAAGCCGAACAGCTCCGCTTGCGAATAGCCGCGATTGACGTACCGGATCGGTACAATGTCCACTTCGGAGCGCGCGCCGTTGACCTGCCCGGTCTTCTGTTCCAGCGTGCCGCGGATATGCTGGTAGGACTTGATGTCCTCCCGGCTGGGCGGGGCGATCTGGACGTAGATGAGTTCGCGCACCCGCTCGGGATACTGGTCGAAGAAGCGGGCAATGCCGTCGATCCGCTCGGGCAGGCCCTTGGAATAATCCAGCCGGTCCACGCCCAGCATCGCCGTGCGGTGCCGCGTGCTCGCCCGCAGGCGCTGTTCGGCCTGCCTGGCCTCGCCCGAATTGCCCTTGGCCATGAAGAAATCGTAATCGATGCCGATGGGGAACACGCGCGCCAGCGTGGTCCGCCCGGCGAGCGTGACGCGCCCCGTGGCCTCGTCCACCTCGGCCCCGAGTTCGCGGCGACAATAGTGCAGGAAGCTTTCCAGCCAGACATCGTTCTGGAAGCCGATGAGGTCGTAATGCAGCATCGACGTGACCAGCCGCTCGTGGAACGGCAGCGAGACGAACAGCCGTGCGGGCGGCCAGGGGGTGTGAAGGAAGAAACCAATCCGGTTCGTCAGGCCGCGCGAACGAAGGCGTTCGCCAAGCGGGATGAGGTGGTAATCGTGCACCCACACCATGTCTTCGCGCTCGATCAGCGGCAGCACCGAGGCGGCGAATCGCTCGTTGACCCGCTCGTAGCCGCGGCCGAACTCGCGCTCGTACTCGACCAGGTCGATGCGGTAGTGGAACAGCGGCCAGAGCGAGGAATTGGCGTAGCCATTGTAATATTCCTCGACGTCCTGCGGCTCCAGGTCGATCGTCGCGGTGGTGACGCCGTCGTCCGAACGGCGGACCTGGATGTCGCCCGAGAAACAGTCGATTTCCTGACCCGACCAGCCGAACCAGACGCCGCCATGGTCCTTGAGCGCGGCGCTCAGCGCCCCGGCCATGCCGCCCTGGGCCCCCGCTACCCCGCGCGCGCGCGGTACGGAGACCCGATTCGAAATGACGACCAGCCGGCTCATGGCGCCCTGGTCCAGCAGCTGCCGCCCCGCACCATCAACGCACGGTGTTCCAGCTTTTCGACAAGAGCCCGGCGCAATTGATCACTCCCACCAGCGAGTAGGTCTGCGGGAAGTTCCCCCACAGCTCGCCGGTGGTGAAGTCCAGGTCCTCGGACAGCAGGCCCGACGGTGTGCGGCGGGCGAGAATGGCGGAAAACAGCTCGCGCGCCTCGTCCTTGCGCTCGCTCAGGGCAAGCGCCTCGATCAGCCAGAAGGTGCAGATGTTGAAGGCGGTCTCGGGGGTGCCGAAATCGTCCTCGGTCGCGTAGCGCAGCATGTGCTGGCCGCGCCGCAGCGCCCGCTCCAGCTGGGCGAAGGTGGAACGGAAGCGCGGATCGTCGGGCGCGAGGAAGCGCAGTTCGAGCAGCTGGAGCAGGCTGGCATCCAGGTAATCGGCCTCGAACGAGGCGCCGTAATGCCCGCCCGCTTCGCCCTCGCCGTTGGCCACCCAGGCCTCGGTATCGATGCGGGCGCGGATGAGCCCGGCCCGTTCGCGCCAGAACGCCGCGCGCTCGCCCTTGCCCAGATGCTCGGCGACATTGGCGAGCCGGTCGCAGGCCGCCCAGCTCATCACCGCCGAATAGGTGTGGACCTGCTGGCGGGTGCGGAATTCCCAGAGGCCGGCATCGGGCTGATCGTGCATCGCCCAGGCCGCTTCGCCGACCTGCTCCAGGCTGGCGAAATCGCCTTCGTCGGCCATGCGCAGGAGCCGGTGGTCGAAGAATCCCTGGACCGTGGGGAGCACGATCTGGCCGTAGCAATCGTGCTGGACCTGCTGGTAGGCGGCATTGCCCACGCGCACCGGCCCCATGCCGCGATAGCCGGCGAGGTGCTCGGCGACGGTCTCGTCCAGCTCGCCCACGCCCATCACCGAATAGAGCGGCTGGATCCGGCCCCCTTTGGCCGCATCGACGATGTTGCGCAGGTACGCCAGGTACTTCTCCAGCACGTCGAGTGCGCCCAGCCGGTTCAGCGCCTGCACGGTGTAGTAGGAATCGCGGATCCAGCAGTAGCGATAGTCCCAGTTGCGCTGCGAACCCGGCGCCTCGGGGATCGAGGTGGTGAGCGCGGCGACGATGGCGCCGGTCTCCTCGTGCTGGCACAGCTTGAGCGTGATCGCGGCGCGGATCACCGTGGTCTGCCACTCGACCGGTGTCGCGAGCCCGCGCACCCATTGCCGCCAGTCGGCAACCGTGCGGTCCAGCATCGTCTCGACCGTCGCGCCGACATCGCCCTCGAAGGTCTCGTCGGGGCCCAGGAAGAAGTACAGCGGCCGCTCGACGCGGAACAACCGCTCATCCTCGACCCAGCCGACCGGCGCCGTCGTGGTCAGCCGCAGCGTCATGTCGTCGAGGATGTAGCGGATGTGGTTCGATCCGCGCGTGCGCTCGGGGTCCGCGCTGCCCCAGCCGCGCGCCGGGCGCAGGCGCACGCGAATGCGCGGGCTGCCGGCCACCGGGCGGACGATGCGGATGAAGGCGACAGGCCGGTAGGGCCGGTTGTGGCGGAGGAAGCGCGGGCAGAAATCGA
>JANNOJ010000059.1:0-33306 GCA_031399025.1 Erythrobacteraceae bacterium
CACGCCCGAGGCGGCCACCGTGCTCAACTCGGCGATCACCGCCTATGGCAATTGCGGCACCGTGCCGATCATGCTGGCCGGCTATACCGATCGTTCGGGCAGCACTCAGTACAATCTGGGTCTGGCGGAACGTCGCAACACGTCGGTCCAGGGCTACCTGACCGGGCGCGGCATCCCCGGGGCGCGGATCACCAGCGAAGCGTTCGGTGAAGCCAACCCGCGCGTGCCCACCGCCGACGGGGTGCGCGAGCTGCAGAACCGCCGCGTGGAAATCACCTACGGACCGGGTTCCGGGAACTAAGCCTCGGGCAACCAAGCCCAGCCGCTGCGGCGCACAAGAAGGGGCCGGGGGAGCAATCCTCCGGCCCCTCCCTTGTGGGTTTTGGTCTGCCGCGGTTCATCTTTGCGCCTGACATTGCTCGCCGGTGACGATATCATGGGGGCGTGACGACCCGCTTCGCTCTCCTGGCCATGGTGGCAGTCGGTCCGCTGCAGGCTGCCTGCGCCCAGGAAGCGGCCGACGCTCAGCCGGCGGCGATGCAGGGCGACCTGCCCGATGACGCCGAGATCTTCGCCGCCGCCGGCTTCCGCAAGGTCGGTGAAGGCTGGAGCAAGTGCGACGATCCCGGCACCGCGAGCTATGAACCCGGCGCCATCCTGCAGCGCGATGACATGAACGGCGATGGCCTCACCGACGCCTTCGTGACCGAGGGCAGCAGCTATTGCTTCGGCGCGACCGGATACGGCTACACGTTGGTGAGCCGGCAGGCCGATGGCGCATGGCGGGTCATGGACGAGAATACCGGCATCCCGACCGCGCTTGCGACCCGGGGTGTGGACGGGTGGCCCGACATCGAGCTGGGCGGCCCCGGCTTCTGCTTGGCGGTCCTCAGGTGGAATGGCCAGGAGTACCGGCTCGATCGCCACGCGTACCAGGGCCAGCCTTGCAACCCCTGAAGGCCCGACCCCCTGCTAGGCAACCAGGCGAAGGTGAGCGGCTCCGCGGACAGTCGACAAGGTGACATCGGCCAGGCCGGGAATCGGCGCCAACTGGTCCACCAGGTCGCCGCCGAGCGCGAAATCGCGTCCCAGGCTAAGCCGCGCCTCGCCACCTTCTCCCACCCGCAACCGCACCTGAACCTCGCCATGTCCGGGCCGCCCGGGCTTGAGCGCCAGCCGGAGCTGGGCGAGCGCCGCCGGCGTTTCCACCGTGCATTCCAGCCGCATCCGCGCGGCGTTCGTCACCTCGGCCAGCGGCCGCGCGCCGCGCACGGTGATGCGTGGAGGTTCTTCGGGACTGGGCGAATCCAGCTCCACGTTGAGCAGCACGCAGGTGCCCTCCGCCGCCCAGCGGGTGAAATTGTCGACCAGCCCCTCCTCGAAGCACGCGGCGGAGAACTGCCCGCTGCTGTCGGAGAAGTCGGCGCGGATGAAGGTGCCGCCCTTGCGCGTGCGGCCCTTGCTGACGCTTTCCACCAGCGCCGCCATTACCGCCGATTGCCGCCCGCCCGCGCCGCCCGCTTCGATCAGGCTGGCATGCGAGCGGGCGCCATTGGCCGAGGCGATCAGCCGGTATTCCTCAACCGGGTGGGCGGCGAAGTAGAACCCGAACGCCTCCTTCTCGGCCGCCATCTGTTCGGGCTGGGTCCACGGCTCGGCCTCGCCCAGCCGCAGCGCGGGTTCGCCATGGTCTTCGAAGCCGATTCCGGTGGTGAACAGGCCCGCTTGGCCGCTGGATTTCTCGCGAGCCTCGGCCTCGGCGACGGCCAGCAGAGTATCGGCATTGGCCAGCACCCTGGCGCGTGAGGGCTCGAGCCGGTCGAACGCCCCCGCCCCGCCCAGCCCTTCGAGCTGACGCCGATTCATCGCTCCCGCGGGCATGCGGCGGAACAGGTCTTCCAGGCTGGCGAACCGACCATTGGCCGCGCGTTCGGCGACGATCGCCTCCATCGCCTTCTCGCCAACGTTGCGGATCCCGGCCAGTGCATAGCGCACCGCGTGGCCTTCCTGCGTGCGCTCGACGGTGAACTCGGCATCGCTGGCGTTGATATCCGGCCCGAGCAGCGCCACGCCCTTGCGCCGCATGTCGTCGACGAACACCGCCAGCTTCTCCGACTGGTGCATGTCGTAGCACATCGAGGCGGCGTAGAATTCTTCCGGGTAGTGGGTCTTGAGCCAGGCGGTCTGGTAGCTGAGCACCGCATAGGCGGCGGCGTGCGACTTGTTGAAGCCGTAGCCGGCGAACTTGTCGATCAGGTCGAACAGCCGCGTCGCCTCGGCCGCCTGGATGTCCGAGACCGCCCGGCAGCCATCGACGAAGCGCGCGCGCTGGGCGTCCATCTCGGCCTGCACCTTCTTGCCCATGGCGCGGCGCAGCAGGTCCGCCTCGCCCAGCGAATAGCCGGCGAGCAGCTGGGCGGCCTGCATCACCTGCTCCTGGTAGACGAAGATCCCATAGGTCTCCGCCAGGATCTCGCCCAGCTTGGGGTGCGGGTATTCGATCGGCGCCTCGCCGTTCTTGCGCCGCCCGAACAGCGGGATGTTGTCCATCGGCCCCGGCCGGTAGAGCGAGACCAGCGCGATGATGTCCTCGAAACGCGTCGGCCGCACCGCCGCCAGGGTGCGGCGCATGCCTTCGGATTCCAGCTGGAACACGCCGACGGTGTCCCCGCGCTGGAGCAGCTCGTAGACCTGGGGGTCGTCCCATGGGAGCGCATCGAGATCGACCGTGATGCCGCGCTGCGCCAGCAATTCCACCGCTTTTCGCAGCACCGACAAGGTCTTCAGGCCGAGGAAGTCGAACTTCACGAGGCCCGCATCCTCGACATATTTCATGTCGAACTGCGTCACCGGCATGTCCGAGCGCGGATCGCGGTAGAGCGGCACCAGCTCGGCCAGCGGGCGGTCGCCGATCACCACGCCGGCGGCGTGGGTCGAGCAGTTGCGCGGGAAACCTTCGAGCTGGCGCGCCAGGTCGACCAGCCGCTTCACCTCGCCATCACTGTCGTACTCGCGCCGGAAATCCGCTGCGCCGTTAAGCGCCCGGTCGAGCGTCCACGGGTCGGTCGGATGATTGGGCACCATCTTGCACAGCCGATCAACCTGGCCGTAAGGCATCTGCAGGATGCGCCCGCAATCGCGCAGCACCGCGCGCGCCTTCAGCTTGCCGAAGGTGATGATCTGGGCGACCTTGTCGTGCCCGTATCGGTCCTGGACGTAGCGGATCACCTCGCCGCGGCGCGTTTCGCAGAAGTCGATGTCGAAATCGGGCATCGACACGCGCTCGGGATTGAGGAAGCGCTCAAACAGCAGGCCCAGGCGAATGGGATCGAGATCGGTGATGGTCAGCGCCCAGGCGACCACCGAGCCCGCGCCCGAACCACGCCCCGGGCCGACCGGAATGCCCTGGCTCTTGGCCCACTTGATGAAGTCGGCGACGATCAGGAAGTAGCCGGAAAAGCCCATCCGGGTGATGACGTCGACCTCGAATTCGAGGCGCGCCTGATATTCGCGCACCACCTCCCAAGTACCGCTCGCCCGGAGCTGGTCAGAGGATGTCGTGAGCGGCTGGCTGGTGCCGCCAGCCGAAGCGGGCTGCCCTTGTTCTGCAAGCGCCTCGCCCGAACGGAAGGACCAGGCTTCGACAAGCTCAGCCCGAGCGATTTCGGGGAACAACGCGTGGAGCCGCGCCGCCAGCCCCGCCCGCGCATCCGCCGCCAGCATCCGCGCCTCGCCCTGCTGGTCGCCCGCGAGGCTGGGGAGGATCGGCTTGCGGCGCGGCGGGGCGAAGGCGCAGCGCTGGGCGATCACCAGCGTGTTGGCGGTGGCCTCGGGCAGGTCGGCGAACAGCTCGGCCATCATCTCGGCCGATTTGACGAAGGCTTGCGGGCTGGAGCGCGGCCGGTCGTCGCTGTCGAGCTGCGAGGAATGCGCGATGCACAGCATGGCGTCGTGCGCGCGGTGCATGTGCGGCTCGGCGAAGCAGGCGGGGTTGGTGGCGACGAGCGGCAGGTTGAGCGAGTAGGCGAGGTCGATCAGCGCCGCCTCCGCTGTCTCCTCCACCGGATCGCCGCGGCGGGCCAGCTCGACGTAGAGCCTCCCGGCGAACAGGCGCGCCAGCTCGGCCAGCAGCGCCCGGGCGCGCGGGGCGTCGCCAGTGGCCAGCAGCCGCCCCACCGACCCATCGCCCGCGCCCGTCAGTCCGATCAGGCCTTCGGTGTGGCCGGCGAGATCGACGAAGGCGACATGCGGCTCACGCTCCAGCGGCCGGTCGAGATGCGCGCGGCTGACCAAGTGACACAGATTGCGCCAGCCGGTCTCATCCTGGACGAGCAGCGGCAGGTAGTCGACCGGCTCAGCCGCCCCGTCGACGCTCCCATTGGCAAGCCCGTCGCCGCCCGGCCGGGCCACGCCCAGCAGCGCCCCCACGATCGGCTGCACGCCCTTCGCCGCGCAGGCCGCGGCAAAGGCGCTCGACCCGTAAAGACCGTTGCGGTCGCAGATGGCGATGGCCGGGAAGCTGCGCTCCTTGGCCAGCGCGGCGATGTCCTTGGGATCTATCGCCCCTTCGAGCATCGAATAGCTGGAGAGCACGCGCAGGGGGACGAACGGGGCGGAGGGCATCATGGCGAGAGTAGGAAATAGCGCCGCCTTACGGAAGTGCGGATGGCGCCCTTTCCCACAAGCGATGCCGGCAGCTTGGCCGACGCTACCCGATCACGCCCTCATGCAACCGCAGCACGCGGTCCATGCGGCTCGCCAGGCGCTCGTTGTGCGTCGCCACCAGCATGGCGCTCGCCTGGCCGCGGACCAGCGAGAGGAATTCGGCCAGCACCCGGTCCGAGGTCGCCTCGTCGAGATTGCCGGTCGGCTCGTCGGCCAGCACCAGCAGCGGCTTGTTGGCGAGCGCCCGGGCGACGGCGACCCGCTGCTGTTCGCCGCCGGAAAGCTGGCTGGGGCGATGGGTCAGCCGGTGCTCAAGCCCGAGCGCGCCGAGCAGCTCGCGCGCCCGCGCTCCGGCCGCTGGGCGCGGCGTTCCCAGCAGGAGCTGGGGGAGCAGCACGTTCTCCTCGGCGGAGAAGTCGGGCAGCAAATGGTGGAACTGGTAGACGAAGCCCAGGTGTTCGCGGCGCATCTCGGTGCGTTCGGCGGCGGACAGGCGGGTGGCATCGCGCCCGGCGAGACGGATCGCGCCGCCGAAGCCGCCTTCGAGCAGGCCGACCGCTTGCAGCAGCGTCGACTTGCCCGAGCCGGAGGGGCCGAGCAGAGCGACGATCTCGCCGGGCGCGATGGTCATGTCCACGCCCTTCAGCACGTCGATCTTCACCCCGCCCTGCTCGAAACTGCGGGCGAGGCCGGCGAGCTGGACGACCGGCCCGCCACCGGGGCTGTCACTCATAGCGCAGCACCTCGACCGGGTCCGTTCCCGCCGCCCGGTAGGCCGGGTAGAGCGTGGCGAGGAACGACAGGCCCATCGCCATGCCGGCGATCGCCAGCACCTCGAGCGGGTCGGTGCGCGAGGGCAGTTCGGTGAGGAAACGCACCTGTGGATCCCACAAGGTCTGCCCGGTCGCCAGCTCGATCACGCCGACGATCGGCTGGCGGAAGAAGAGCACCAGGAAGCCCAGCGCCAGCCCCGCAAAGGTGCCCAGCGCGCCGATCACCGAGCCGGTGGTGACGAAGATCTTGAGCAGGCTCTGCCGCGTGGCGCCCATGGTGCGCATGATGGCGATGTCGCGGGTCTTGGAACGCACCAGCATCACCAGCGAGGAGAGGATGTTGAAGGCGGCGACCAGGACGATGATCGAGAGCGCGAAGGCCATCGCCACGCGCTCCACCTGCAGCGCCTCGAACAGCGAGGAATTGATCTGCTGCCAATTGGTCACCACCGCGCGTCCGGCGAGCGAGCGGGCGACGGGGGCGAGGAACTCCTCCACCCGGTCCGGATCCTGGGTGGTCACCTCGATCATGCCGATGGCATCGCCGGTGAGCAGCAGCTGCTGCGCGGTGGGAATGGGCATGACCACGTAGCGCTCGTCGAAATCGTAGACGCCGATCTCGAAGATGGCGGCGACCGTGTAGCCGATCTGGCGCGGGACGGTGCCGAACGGCGTGGCCCGTCCCTGCGGGTTGATGATGGTGAGCGTGTCGCCGACCCTCAGTCCCAGGTTCATCGCCAGCCGCGAGCCGACCGCGATGTTGGTCTCGCCGGCCCGCACGGCCGCGAGGTCGCCGGCCATAATGTCGTCGCGGTACTCGGCGATGTCCTCGGGCGTGTTGCCCCGCAGGAAGACCGCTTCGGCACGGCCGTTGTAGGTGGCGAGCAGCGGCTTCTCGATCAGCGGCGACGCGCCGGTGACGCCCGGCGTCGCGCGTACTTCTTCGAGCACAGCCTGCCAGCCCGGCAGGTCGTCGCCGTAAGCCTGGATGATGGCGTGGCCGTTCAACCCGGTGATGCGCTCGAGCAATTCGGCGCGAAAGCCGTTCATCACGCTCATCACGATCACCAGCATCGCGACCGAGAGCATCACCACGCCGATCGAAATGCCGGCGACCAGCGCGATCACCGCCTCCCCGCGCCCGGGCAGCATGTAGCGCTTGGCCACGGTCCATTCGAAAGGGGAAAGGAGCAAAGGAGAGGGGCTTTTCACCAGAGGCGCGGTCGGTGCGCGGGTGTAGGAGGGCGCTCCATCCGAGGCAAATGGTTTGGCCGCCCGGGCTCGGGTTTACCGGATGCTAACCACCCCGCCCTATGGCCGGCGCATGGCGGCGAGCATATCGTTCAAAGGTCCATTGTTCAGGGGCCGTTCCTGGCTCCCGACGAGCGCGCAGTGGCGGTGCAATCTGGCCATCGCCATGCACCTCACCCTCATGGCCACCTTCATGGCGGGGTTCGGTTTTGCCAAGCAAGCTGCTGCCGAACGCGACGCGGCGGTTGCCATGGAGCTGCGCACGGTCGAGGTGCTCGATGTCACGACCGAACTGCGGGTGGCCGCACTGTCGGCGATCCGCGGCGAACGCGGGTACCTGCTGGTGCAGGATACGGCCTTCCTGGCTCCCTACTGGGAGGGCGTCGCCAAGATCAACGCCAGCAAGCCCAAGCTGGAGCAGCTGATCGCCGACTATCCCAAGCAGGCGGAGCGGTTCGCGCACATCGAGGGCCGCCTCGATTATCATGTCGGTACGATGGGCAACATGATCGCGCTCGCCCACAGCGGCCGCCGAGAGGAAGCCCTGGCCCGGATCGCTAGCGGTGAAGGCAGGCGGTCGGTCGATCTCATCCTGGGCGAACTCGATGCCTTCGAGGCGGAAGAGCGCCGCCTGCTGGCCGAGCGCCAGGCGGCGCGCGAGCGGATGGCGCGCGATGCGGAGGTCTACGAAGCGCTGCTGAGCATCGTTGGCGTCGGCCTGCTCGTCGCGGGCCTGTGGTCGGCCTTCGTGATGCGCCAGTCGCTCGCCCGCGAGGCGGCAGCCCGCCGTGAGCTCGAGCGCCACGCAACGACCGACGAACTCACCGGCCTGGCCAACCGGCGCGAGGCGCTCGCCGCTTTGTCTCGGCTGATCGCCGGCGAGCGGCGCAACGGCCGGCCGCTCTCGTTGGCGATCCTGGACATCGATCATTTCAAGCGGATCAACGATACCTTCGGCCATCCGACGGGCGACGAGGTGATCCGCCGCGTGGGCCAGATCGCAACCGAAATCATGCGCGAGCAGGACTTGGTGGGCAGGCTGGGTGGCGAGGAGTTCATCGTCATCCTCCCCGATACCAACGCCACCGAGGCGATGGTCGCCTGCGACCGGCTGCGCGCCATCGTCGCCCAAACCAGGCTGTCGCTCGAATGCGGCCAGACGGCCGCCGTGACGCTGAGCGCGGGGGTGGCGCAGATGGCGCCCGGTGATGATCAGGGCAAGCTGATCGCCAAGGCCGACGCCGCGCTGTACCGGGCCAAGACCGCGGGGCGAGACCGCGTGCTCCTGGCGGCCTGAGCCGGCAGCGCCTGGTCGCCGCGGTGTCATCGGCGCTGAACCTCGCCTCGGGCTCCTGCCACTACGCCGGAACCGACTCGAGCCGCCGGGCCGCCCCCGCGGGCTGCTCTGCCGACGACGCGCGGATCGCTACTCGCCACGATAATCGCGCCGGAAGCCGCCGGTCCATTGCGCCAGCCTCCCCTCGCCTATTGCCGCGCGCAGGCCCGCCATCAGCTGCTGGTAGAAGGCCAGGTTGTGCTCGGTCAGCAGCATCGCCCCCAGGATCTCGCCCGCTTTGTGCAAATGGTGCAGGTAAGCGCGACTGTAGCTGGCGCAGGTCGGGCAGGGGCAGCGCTCGTCGAGCGGCCCGGTATCCTCGGCGAACCCGGCGTTGCGCAGGTTCAGCGGCCCCCTCCAGGTGAACGCCTGCGCGGTCCGGCCCGAGCGCGTGGGCAGCACGCAATCGAACAGGTCGACGCCGCGCTCGACCGCGCCGACGATGTCGTCGGGCTTGCCCACACCCATCAGGTAACGCGGAGCCGCGGCGGGGAGCTGGCGGCAGGCGAAATCGAGCGTGGCGAACATGGCCTCCTGCCCCTCGCCCACGGCCAGCCCGCCGATCGCGTAGCCATCGAAGCCGATCGCCCGCAGCGCCTCGGCCGAGCGGCCGCGAAGTTCCTCGTCGAGCGCCCCCTGCTGGATGCCGAACAGCGCCGCGCCAGCTTGGTCCTGAGGGGCCTGCTCGCCGCCCCGATCGAACGCGGCCCGGCTGCGTCTGGCCCACCGCATCGAGAGCTCCATGCTCGCGGCGATTTCGGCGCGCGGCCGATCGGCGCGCGGGCACTCGTCGAATGCCATTGCGATGTCGGAGCCGAGCAGGCGTTGGATCTCCATCGAGCGCTCGGGCGTCAGCAGATGCCGCGAGCCGTCGAGGTGGCTGCGGAACTCGACACCCTCCTCGCCCAGCTTGCGCAGTTGCGCCAGGCTCATCACCTGGTAGCCGCCGCTGTCGGTAAGGATGGGGTGCGGCCAATTCATGAAGCGGTGCAGGCCTCCCAGCCGGGCGACGCGCTCGGCCCCCGGGCGCAGCATCAAGTGATAGGTGTTGCCCAGGATGACCTCTGCGCCGCCCGCGCGGACCGCCTCGGGCTTCATCGCCTTGACGGTGGCCGCGGTGCCCACCGGCATGAAGGCGGGGGTGGCGATAGTGCCGCGCCGCATGGCGATTCTGCCGGCGCGCGCCAGCCCATCGGCGGCGTGGATCGCGAAGGAAAAGCGCCCCTGCATGGTCGTGGCGCTAGGTGCGCGCGGAAGCCATGTCGAGGGCCGGCGGGCACGGACCGGCCCGCCGGCCATCGCGCGCAGAGGGTTCTTGCGGTCGAACCTTTGTTCCGGCAGACATTAACCGCAAACGGGAGAATGACGCAGCGCCGTTAACCAAACGGCAAAAGCCTGTGTGGTAATTGGTCGGGATACTGAGGGGGAACTCGGCATGCGCGCAGTCATGCTTGCGAGCGGCCTGTGCTGCATGGCGGCGCCGGTTTTGGCGCAGGATGGAGCGGCCATCTCGCTCCAGGCCGAGGCCGCCGACAGTGGCGCGCCGGTGGCCTCCGCGGCGCTCGTCCTCGAAGCACCTGACGCCGCCGCGCCGGTCGCGGTGGCCGTCACCGACGCGGCCGGACGCGCCGTGCTCGCCGGGGTTCCCGAAGGCCGCTACCAGCTCACGATCAGCGCCGCTGGCTTCGCGCCCTATACGACCCAGGTGCTGGTCGGCGGCGCCGCGACCGCCCTCGACCTGGGCCGGGTGGAGCTGGCACCCGACGTCGCCAGCCGGATCGTGGTCACGGGCGCACGCCAGCAGGAAGTCAGCCTGGGTGCCGGCGTCAACAGCTACAACATCGAGGGCGACGCGCTGGCGCAGGGCGGGTCGGTGACCGATGCGCTGCGCACGCTGCCCGGCATCACCGTCGAGCGCGAGGGCGAGGTGCTGCTGCGCGGCAGCGACAAGGTGATGATCCTGGTGGATGGCAAGCCTTCGGCGCTGACCGGCGTCAGCAGCCAGCGCGGCGGCCTCGACAGCATCCCGGCAGCCAACATCGCCCGCATCGACATCATCAACAACCCCTCCGCCCGCTATGCCGCGCAAGGCGGCGCGGGGATCATCAACCTCGTCATGCGCGAGGAGCGCGAAGTGGGCTGGTCGGGCCATGTCGGCCTCAAAGGCGGCTTCGGGGCGCTCTCTCGGCGGCGGCCGGACCTGCCGACCGAGATCGGCAGCTTCGACTGGAACGCCAAGATCGCGCCCTATTTCAACATCTCGCATTCGGGCGAGAGCGCCGACTACCAGCTCCAGGGCGAAATCCTGCGGCAGAACAGCCTGCCCAACAACGAGTTCAACACCCGGCTCTATGACGACGGGCGGGTGATCGTCAGCCAGGTGCCCGAGAACCGGTTGCAGACGCAATACGTGCTCAAGGGCGGCACCGACCAGCGGCTGAGCGATCGCGACACGCTCTCCATCAACGGCCTGTTCGACCTGGAAAACCATGTCGACCGGGCGCAGGTGCCGTTCATCGAGACCAACACCGGCACCGTAACCCGCTACTGGTTCTGGCGCGAGAACGAGCAGACCGGCCATGTCTCGGGCGTGGTCAATTACCGCCGCGACTTCGCCGAGGCGGGGCACAATCTGCAATTGCGCGCCGAGTACATCCGCGGCTGGGAGGATGAGACCTACCGCCTCAACGAGGAATCCCCGGTGCGCACCGGCACCGACCAGACGCGCATCATCGCTCATGAAAACACCCTGCCGCTGTCAGTCGATTACATCCGACCGATGCGCAGCGGCCGGATCGAGGCGGGCGCCAAGGTGCAGTTCCGCTGGATCCCGGTCACCTACCTCACCGAACCGGGCTTCATGTCGATCATCTATCCGGGTCTGGGCGAAACCTCCGACTGGGACGAGACGATCTACGCCGCCTATGCCAATCTCGTCCACGAGACCGGGTGGCTCACGGTGGAGGCAGGTCTGCGGGCCGAGCAGACCGAGGTGCGCTACGAGCTCGACCCCGCCAACATCTATTACCCGCGCAACGATGCCTACGAGTATTTCCGGCTGTTTCCCAACGTGCGCCTGACGCTGCCGCTGGGCAGCGGGACCGATGTCTCGCTGTTCTACAACCGTCGGGTGGATCGGCCGGGCGAACCCGAATTGCGGGTGTTCCCCAAGTACGACGATCCCGAATTGCTGAAGGTCGGCAACCCTTATCTGCGCCCGCAATTCACCACCGCCTACGAGGCCTCGCTGCGGCAGGACTGGGGTGCGCTGACTGGCTCGCTGGCGGTGTATCACCGGCAGATCAGCGATGCCTACCAGCGCATCTACGCGATCGACCAGAGCAATGCGGTGTATGACATCGTCAACCGGATATTCGCCAACACCGGCGAGGCCAGCAACACCGGCGCCGAGCTGATCGCCTATTGGAAGCCTGCGTCCGGCACGACGCTCACCGCCAGCTTCAACGGCTTTTCCATCCGGCGCGAGGCGGCGGACATCGCTTTGCTGTTCCCCTACGCCCGCACCATCACGCTAGCCGAAACCGACGATTTCACCTGGGACGGCAAGCTCGGGCTCGACCTGGCGCTGGGCGCGGCGACCAAGGTGCAGGTCAACGGCATCTACTACGCCTCGCGCGCCATCGCCCAGGGACGACAGGACGATCGCGGCGCGCTCGACCTATCGGTGAGCCACACGCTGAGCGACCGGCTGACCGTCAGCGTCATCGCCAACGATGTCCTCAACACGTTCGGGACGCGCACCTTCGTCGAAGGCGTCGGCTTCGACAACGTGTTCGAGAATTTCTATGAAACCCAGCGGATCATGCTGAGCCTGGAGATGGAGATCTAACCCGCGGCCGGTCGTTGCCAGCCCTCGGGCGTCCCGCTGGTCCGACCCAACCATACCGCTGGCGGCCGGTGAACGGTCAAATCAACGGTGAGAGAAGGGCCCTCAGGGCGTTCGGAGGCGCGCTCCTCAATCGCGCAGACGCCAGCCGGTGTGGAAGATGAAGGCGATGGTGACGACGCACGCCACGAGGAAGGCCACCGTCATCCCCAAGGACAGCAGGATAGGAAAGTCCGACGAGCCGGTGAAGGTCCACCGCAACCCGTTCACCAGGTAGGCAACGGGGTTGATCATCGCGACCGAGCGCCACGGCTCGGGCAGCATGTCGATCGAGTAGAAGGTGCCGCCCAGGAAGGTAAGCGGGGTGAGGATGAGGAGCGGCACGATCTGCAGCTTTTCGAAGCCATCGGCCCAGATGCCCAGGATGAAGCCGAACAGCGAGAAGGCGGCGGCCACCAGGACGATGAATCCCAGCGCGAACAGCGGGTGGACGATGGCGTAGTCGACGAACAGGGTGGCGGTGGTCAGGATGATCGCCGCCAGGATCAGCGACTTGGCTGCAGCCGCGCCGACGAAGCCGATCAGCGTCTCGGCCGTGCCCACCGGGGCCGAGAGCAGTTCATAGACCGCGCCCGTGAACTTGGGCATGTAGATGCCGAAGCTGGCGTTGGAGGTGCTTTCGCTGAGCAGAGTGAGCATCAGCAGGCCGGGCACGATGAAGGCCCCGTAGGAGACGCCGCCGATCTCGCTGATGCGCCCGCCGATAGCTGCGCCGAAGACGATAAAGTAGAGCGAGGTGGTGATCACCGGCGCCAGGATCGAGCCGAAAATCGTGCGGAAGGCCCGCATCAGCTCATTCTTGAAAATCGCGTATGCGCCTCGCAAGTTCATGCCGCGCGCTCCGCGGGTTGCGTGGCCCCGCCCGCAGGCCCGCGATCATGCACCAGGTTGACGAAGATGTCCTCGAGCGAAGATTCCTTGGCATCGAGCCCGATGAAGGCGATCGCGTTGCGCGTCAGATCCTGCGCCAGTTCGGCGACCTCGCGCTTGCCCGAACCGGTTCCGTCGCCGCCGCGATAGGCGAGCACCCGGCCCTCACCCTCCAAGTGCACCGGATAGCCCGCCAGCGCCGCCGGGATTTCCGGCATCGGCTCGGCCAGAATGAAGCGTGCCTCGGTGGTGCCCAGGCGACGCATGATCGCGTCCTTGTCGTCGACCAGCAGGATGCGACCCTGGCTGATGACCCCCACGCGGTCGGCCATCTCCTCGGCCTCCTCGATGTAATGGGTGGTGAGGATGACGGTCACGCCGCGATCGCGCAGGGCGCCGATCTGGCGCCACATGTCGCGGCGCAGTTCGACATCGACGCCGGCGGTGGGCTCATCGAGGAACAACAGCTCCGGATCGTGCGCCAGCGCCTTGGCGATCATCACCCGCCGCTTCATCCCGCCCGAGAGCTTGCGGATCGGCTCTTCGCGCTTGTCCCACAATGACAACGCCTTGAGCACCTCCTCGATGCGCGCCTCGTCGGGCACGCACCCGAACATGCCGCGCGAGAAACGGACCTGGCGGATAACCATGTCGAACATGTCGAAGGAGAGCTCTTGCGGCACCAGCCCGATCCGCCGCCGCACCTCGCGCCAGTGGCGGTTCACCTCGAGGCCGAAGGCGCGGATGACGCCCGCGCTCGGCCGCACCAGACCGCAGGTGGCGCCGATCAGCGTGGTCTTGCCCGCGCCGTTGGGACCCAGCAAAGCGAAGATCTCGCCCCGGCGGATGGTCAGGTCCACTCCCGCAAGGGCGGTGGCTCCGCCCTTGTATGTCTTGGTGAGGCCGGAGATTTCGAGAATCGGATCGGACATTGCGGCGCGACATTGGCCAGAGCGGGGGCTTTTACAAGGGGACCGGTCCCTTCACCGCCCCACGGCGAGTTGCAAAACGGGCAGCAGCTGTCGAAATCGTCCTGGCCGGCCGCACATGGGGGTGAGCGGCTCTGCGGCCGCTTGATCGCCGGTTGATCGTGGGCGATCCTACGTCAGTCAGGGGAACGAAAATGCACTACATGTTGCTGTTCAATGAAACCGCCGAGGAGCTGAGCAAGCGGACCGACCCGGCGCAGGCGGACGCCTATTGGGGCAGTTGGACGGCCTATATGGGCGCGATCGCCCAGAGCGCTGCGATGGTGAGCGGCAACGGACTGCAGCCACCCACGGCCAGCACGACGATCCGGGTCGAGAATGGCCGGCGCCATATCGTCGATGGGCCGTTCGCCGACACCAAGGAGATGCTGGGCGGCTATGTGATCCTCGACGTCGCCGATCTGGATGCCGCGCTCGAATGGGCGGCACGGGCGCCGTGCGTCACGGCCGGGTCGGTCGAGATCCGCCCGGTGCTCCCCGCGCCCACGCACTGATGGACGAAGCGCGCCGCCTCGCCGCGGCTCAGGCTGAAGAGGCGGCGCGCACGTCCTACGGCAAGCTGCTGGCGATCCTTGCCGCGCGCTCCGGCGACATCGCCGCGGCCGAGGACGCGCTGGCCGACGCCTTCACAGCGGCGCTCGGGCAATGGCCGCGCGACGGCATCCCGGCCAATCCGCTCGGCTGGCTGGTGACGGTCGCGCGCCGGAGCATCGCCCACCGCGTCGCGGCACGCCGGACCGCCGAGGCGGCGGTGGACCTGCTCGCATTGCTGCAGGACGAGCGCGACACCGCCGTCCCCGCTGCCTTTGACGATCAGCGCCTGGCGCTGCTGTTCGTCTGCGCCCATCCGGCGATCGACGAGGAGGCCCAGGCGCCGCTGATGCTGCAGACGGTGCTCGGCCTCGATGCCGCGCGCATCGCGGCCTGTTTCCTGGTCTCGGGCGCGACGATGGGTCAGCGGCTGGTTCGCGCCAAGCGCAAGGTGCGCGATGCCCGGATCGCCTTCGCCATCCCCGAGCCGGCGGCTGCCGCCGCGCGGGTCGGCAGTGTGCTGGCGGCAGTCTACGCCGCGTTCGGCACCGCCTGGGAGGACGTCAACTCGGCCGATGGCAGACTTGCGGGACTTTCGGCCGAAGCGATCTGGCTGGGTCGGCTGTTGCATCAGCTGCTGCCCGCCGATCCCGAGATCATGGGGCTGCTGTCGCTGATGCTTCATTGCGAGGCGCGGCGCGGCGCCCGGCGGGACGAGGATGGCGGGTTCGTTCCGCTGCATCGGCAGGAGACGGCGCGCTGGTCGCGCCCGATGATCCTCGAGGCCGAGACGCTGCTGCGTTCGGCGGCGCGCGCCAGTGCTCCCGGGCGGTTCCAGACCGAGGCCGCGATCCAGTCGCTGCATGCTCACCAGCGGATGACGGGCGAACGCTTCACCGAGCCCTTGGCGCGGCTCTATGACCTCCTCGCCGGCTTCGCGCCGACCACCGGCGTACTCGTGGCGCGCGCGGTCGCCTGTGCCGAGAACGGCGACCCTGTGTCCGCCCTCCAGCAGCTCGAGGCGATCGGGGGTGCGGAGGCCTATCAACCATGGTGGGCGGCGCGGGCGCGGGCGTGCTGGCTGGCGGGCGACGAGCAGGCAGCCTCGGCCGCTGCCCGGACGGCCGCCGGTCTGAGTGCCGACCCGAGCGTGCGCCGCTTCCTGCTCGAAGGCGGCTTTCGCGGCGCTCGGTGATTTTTCTCGCTTGCGAGATGCGCTCGTGTCGAAATGGCGACCGCTCAGCGCACAGGCTCCTGATGGCTTCAGCAACGGGAGAACCAACGATGAGCGACATGGCATTGATCCAAAACCGACTGCCGGCCTGGACCTTCGTCGTGGGGGCGCTTGGGACCGCCTGGAACGTGTTCGGGCTGGTGCAGTTAGCCGACTTCGTCACCCAGACACAGGCGAGCCTGATGATGCAGGGGATGAGCCCGGCGGCAGCCCAGCTCTATTATGGGCTGCCGGATTGGATGAAACTCGCTTTCGCGGCGGGCAGCATCGGTGGCCTGGTCGGGAGCCTGCTGCTACTCGCCCGGCATCGCACGGCGATCCCGATCCTGGCGATATCGCTGGCTGGTTATCTCGCTCTGTTCGCCGGTGACTATGCCCACGGTGTGTTCGAGGCGATCCCGGGGCAGCTGGCCGTGCTGCTGGTGGTTGTCGCGATGGCGGTTCTGCTGCTGGGAGCAGGCCTGTTCGCCGGCAAACGCGGATGGTTCGAACCGAACGGCCGCCGCATAGCTCAGGGCAGCAGCAGCGAGGCGTCGCCGTAGCTGTAGAAGCGGTAGCCCTGGGCGATGGCATGCGCGTAGGCCTGCAGCATACGCTCCCGGCCCATCAGCGCGCTCACCAGCATGAACAGGGTTGAGCGCGGCAGGTGGAAGTTGGTCAGCAGGCCGTCGATTGCGCGAAACGCGTAGCCGGGCGTGATGAAGATAGCGGTGTCGCCTTCGAAGGCGCGGATGGCGCCGTCCTCGGCGGCGGCGCTTTCGAGCAGGCGCAGCGAGGTGGTGCCCACGGCGATGATGCGGCGGCCCTCGCGGCGAGCGGCGGTGAGGCGGACGGCGGTGGGCGCGTCGATCTGGCCCCACTCGGCGTGCATCGCGTGGCGCTGGGTGTCCTGCGTCCTGACCGGCAGGAAGGTGCCCGCGCCCACGTGCAAAGTGACCGTCTCGCGGGCGATACCGGCCTGGTCGAGCGCGTCGAGCAGCCGCGGAGTGAAATGCAGCGCCGCGGTGGGCGCGGCGACGGCGCCGTCGCGCGCTGCGAACATGGTCTGGTAATCGACCCGGTCGGCCGCATCGGCGGCGCGCTTGCCGGCGATATAGGGTGGCAGCGGCATGGTGCCGGCGCGCTCGAGGAGGAGTTCGACCGGCTCCTCGCCCTCGAACGCGAGGGTGACGCTGCCGTCCTCCTGGCACGCCTCGGCGATGGCCGACACGCTGGCGGCGAACACGATCCGGTCGCCTTCGCGCAGGCGCTTGGCATTGCGAACGAATGCCCGCCAGCGCCGCTGGTCGAGCCGCTTGTGCAGCGTGGCGCCGATCCGCGCATCTCCCCGCCGACCCTCCAGCTGCGCCGGGATCACCCGCGTGTCGTTGAACACCAGCACGTCGCCCGCGCGCAGCAGGCGCGGAAGATCGAGTATGCCGCGATCCTCCAGCGGCGCCTGGCCGCGGACCACGAGCAGCCGCGCGGCGTCACGCGGGCGCGCGGGGCGCAGGGCGACCCGCTCGGAGGGCAGATGAAAATCGAACAGGTCGACGCGCATGCCCCGCGGCTTAGCGCCGGACGCGGGGGATGGAAGGTGTCGCCGCAGCACCACGGCCGGCTCCGGCAGTGCGCCAGGCGATCATCCTTCCAAATCCTTGAGCCAAGATATCGGGTTCCGCGGCCCAGTCCTGCCCCGGGTCAGTCGCTCGAGGAATTGCTCAGCATGTCGGCGGTGATCTGCACGGGCGGCTGGAGCGGCGCAGCCTGGGGCATGGCTTGCGGCTTACGGTCGGCGGCGATCGAGGCCTGGAGGATGCGCGTGGGATTGGCCGGCGGCTCGCCGCGGGCGATGGCGTCCACCGCGGGCATGTTGGCGATCACGCGGCCGAAATTGGTGTAGTTGCGGTCGAGCGCAAAGCGCGGGTAGAAGACGATGAAGAACTGGCTGTTGGCGGTGTCCTCGTCGTCGCCCCGGCGGGCCATCGCCACGGTGCCGCGCACGTGGGGCATGACGTTGAACTCGGCCGTCAGGTCCGGCAGCTCCGAGCCGCCGCCGCCGGTGCCCGTCGGATCGCCGGTCTGGGCCATGAAGCCGTCGATCACCCGGTGGAAGACGATGCCGTCGTAGAAGCCCTGGCGGGTCAGCGTCTTGACCCGCTCGACATGCTGCGGCGCCCATTCGGGCACCAGGCGGATAGCCACCCGCTGGCCGGTGGACAGGTCGAGGTAGAGGATGTTTTCGAGGTCCGCCTGGGCATCGAAATTCACCGTCAGCGGGTACGCCTCGGCCGGGATGACCTCGGCCTGCCGGGCCTGGATCTCGGCCGGATCGCGCGGGGTGACATCGTCCTGCGCCGGTGCCGCGGCGGGCAGGAGGGCCAGGCCGGCGAGCAGCGTGAGGCGGGCCAGGGGCTTTAGCATGACAGATCGGTGTTCCTCGCGCGTGCAGGCAGGCGGCGGCGGTTAGCGGGGCGGCGCTGACAGTTCAATGAATGAGAGGCCAAGCCGGCCCGCGCCGCGGCTTGCCGCCACCCAGCTAGCAACTCCCGCGCCGGCCCAGTTGCGTTACCCGCACCTCGACCAGGCCACGCACCTCGGGGCTGACGAAGGGACTGATGTCGCCGCCGAACAGGGCGATCTCCTTGACCAGCTTGGAGGCGATGGGCTGGAGCGCAACGTCGGCCATCAGGAAGACGATCTCGATGTCGGCGTTCAGCTGCTGGTTCATGCCCGCCATCTGGTACTCGTATTCGAAATCGGCGACCGCGCGCAGGCCGCGGATGATGCAATCGGCCCCCTCGCGCTCGGCGAACTTCATCAGCAGCGCGTCGAACGCCTTCACCTCGACATTGCCGTGACCCTGGCGGGCGACCTCGGCCTGGACCATCGCCAGCCGCTCGTCGGGGGTGAACATCGGGTCCTTGGAAGGGTTGGTGGTGACCCCGATCACCAGCCGGTCGACCAGCTTGGCGCCGCGGCGGATGATGTCCGCATGGCCCAGCGTCAGCGGGTCGAAGGTGCCGGGGTAAAGGCCGATGCGCTCGCTCATCGCGCCGCCCGTCGGGCCGCCGGTCTCACCGGTCCCGCTCGACGATGAACCGGGCCAGCGCGCGCAGCAGCGCGGCTTCCTCGCCATGGCTGGCCAGGTGGCCGACCGCCTGCTCGGCCAGGGCCTGCGCCTGTTCGCGCGCTTTGCCGGGACCCATCAGCGACACGAAGGTTGCCTTGCCCTGCGCCGCATCCTTGCGCAGCGCCTTGCCGGCTGCCGCCTCGTCCCCCTCGTGGTCGATGAGATCGTCGGCGATCTGGAAGGCCAGGCCCACGTCGCGGGCATAGGCGCGCAGGTAGGCGCGGCTGTCTTCGGGCACCTTGCCCAGGATCGCGCCCATTTCCACCGCCGCGCCGAGCAGCGCGCCGGTCTTGAGCTGCTGCAGCCGGGTGACGAAGTGCAGGTCGGCGCTGGCGCCGTCGGCCACCATGTCGAGCACCTGGCCGCCGGCCATGCCGTTATGCCCGCTGGCGGCGGCCAGCGTGGCGACAAGCTCGGCGCGGGTATGCGGATCGCGCGCGGTTTCCGGCGCGGCGAGCAGCTCGAACGCGAGCGCGTGGAGCGCATCGCCCGCGAGCACCGCGATCGCCTCGTCGAATGCGCGGTGCAGCGTGGCCTTGCCATGGCGCAAATCGTCATCGTCCATGCACGGCAAGTCGTCGTGGATCAGCGAATAGACGTGGATCGCCTCGATCGCGCAGGCGGCGCGCAGCGCGTTCACCCGCGGCACGGCGTAGATCTCGGCCACCGCCACCAGCAGCAGCGGGCGCACCCGCTTGCCGCCGCCGATCGCGGCATAGCGCATCGCTTCCACCAGCCGGGCGCGCGCGTCATCGGGGACCGGGAGGAAGGCGTCGAACGCCTCGTCGATCTCGCGCTGGATGCGCTGGAAGCCGCGGCCGAGCAGATCGTCGGCGAGAACCAGACCCATCAGCGCTCACCCTGTGCGACCAGGCCCGCCAGCCTGCCGGCGCACCCCATCTCAGACGCCATCGAGCGGCCTGCCCTCGGCGGGAGCGTCGAACGGGGCCACCGAGACCGCGCGCCCGTCAGCACCGGCGACAATCCGCTCGATGCGCTCGTGCGCCGCGTCGAGCCGCGCCTGGCAAGCCGCGCGCAGCTGTTCGCCCCGCTCGTACAAGTCGATCGATTCGGCGAGCGGCACGTCGCCGACCTCGAGCCGGCGCACCACCTCCTCCAGCGCGCGCAGCGCGTCTTCGAAACTCATCGCGGCGATGTCTGGAGCCGGGTCGGGTGCAGGTTGCGCCATAGCGCCAGAGCATTGGCGGGCGCGGCCCATGCGGTCAAGGCGGCGCGCTCCGACGGGACTGGCGAGGCTGCAGGGGCGCGGCTAGGGACACCGGCCATGACTGCCATCGACTCTGCCGATCACCCTTGCGGCCCCGACGCCATCACCTCCGAGCTGGTCGAGCAGCACGGCCTCAGCCCCGAGGAATACGAACGCGTCCTGAAGGCGCTCGGCCGCGCGCCCAATCTGCTCGAACTGGGCATCTTCTCGGTCATGTGGTCCGAGCATTGCAGCTACAAGTCGAGCCGCATCCACCTGTGCAAGCTGCCGACGCAGGCGCCCTGGGTGATCTGTGGTCCGGGCGAAAACGCGGGCGTCATCGACATCGGCGAGGGGGCCGGCGGCATTCGGCTGGCGGCGGTCTTCAAGATGGAGAGCCACAACCACCCCTCCTACATCGAGCCCTACCAGGGCGCGGCGACGGGCGTGGGCGGTATCCTGCGCGACGTGTTCACCATGGGCGCACGGCCGGTCGCCAACCTCAATGCCTTGCGCTTCGGCCGGCCCGACCACCCCAAGATGCAGCACTTGGTCAAGGGCGTGGTGGCCGGCATCGGCGGCTACGGCAATTGCGTGGGCGTGCCCACGGTGGGCGGCGAGACCAATTTCCACGCCGCCTACGACGGCAACATCCTGGTCAACGCCATGACGGTGGGCGTGGCCGACCAGGCGAGGATCTTCTATTCCGCCGCCACCGGCATCGGCAATTCCATCGTCTACGTCGGCTCCAAGACCGGGCGCGACGGCATCCACGGCGCCACCATGGCCAGCGCTGATTTCGGCGACGACATCGAAGAGAAGCGCCCTACGGTGCAGGTGGGCGACCCGTTCGTGGAGAAGCTGCTGATCGAGGCGTGCCTGGAGCTGATGGCGACCGACGCCATCGTCGCCATCCAGGACATGGGCGCGGCCGGCCTCACCTCCTCCAGCGTCGAGATGGCGAGCAAGGGGGGCGCGGGGCTGCGGCTCGACATGGACGCGGTGCCCTGCCGCGAGCCCGGGATGACGCCCTACGAGATGATGCTCTCAGAAAGCCAGGAGCGCATGCTCATGGTCTTGAAGCCGGGCCGCGAGGCGCAGGCCGAGGCGATCTTCCGCAAGTGGGAGCTCGATTTCGCGGTCATCGGCGAAGTGACCGACACCGAACGCATGGTGCTCGAATGGCAGGGCGCGGTGGTGTGCGACATCCCGCTCGGGCCGCTGGCCGACGAGGCGCCGCTGTACGATCGCCCCGCGCTCGGGCGCGAAGACTACAAGGCCTGGGCGCAGGTCAAGCCCTTGGAGGAGCCGCCTGCCAGCGACGATATCGGCGCCGACCTGCTCAAGCTCATGGCCTGTCCCGACCTCGCCAGCCGCCGCTGGATCTGGGAGCAATACGACCGCCAGGTGGGGGCCGACACGCTCCAGACCGGCGGCGATGCGGCCATCGTGCGGGTCCACGGCACCGCCAAGGCGCTGGCGATCACCACCGATTGCACCCCGCGCTACTGCTTTGCCGATCCGTTCGAAGGCGGCAAGCAGGCGGTGGCCGAAGCATACCGCAACCTCTCGGCGGTAGGGGCGAGGCCGCTGGCGATCACCAATTGCCTCAATTTCGGCAACCCGCAGCGGCCCGAGATCATGGCCCAGCTCACCGGGTGCCTGGAAGGCATGGCGGAGGCCTGCCGCGCGCTCGACTTCCCCGTGGTCAGCGGCAACGTCTCGCTCTACAACGAGAGCAAGGCGGCAAAGGGTTCTGGCGGCAGCGGCTCGGCGATCCTGCCAACCCCAGCCATCGGCGGGGTCGGGCTGCTCGAGAGTTATGCCCTTCGTGTCGGCATCGCCGCCGCCGCCGGGCAGGATATCGTGCTGCTGGGCGATCCGATGCGCGCGCTCGGCCAGTCGCTCTGGCTGCGCGAGATCCACGGCCGCGAGGACGGCCTGCCGCCCCGCGTGTTCCTGGCCGAGGAGCGCAAGCACGGCGAGTTCGTCCGCCGGCTCATCGCCGAAGGGCAGGTGCAGGCGGTGCACGACGTCAGCGATGGCGGCGTGCTGGTGGCGCTCGCCGAGATGGCGCTGGCAGGCGATGTCGGCATCGAGCTGCTCGGCGAGCCCGACGGCGTGTTCTGCTTCGGCGAAAGCCAGGGTCTCTACCTGCTGGCGGTCGACCGCCAGGGCGCTTCGGTGGGCTTGCGCGACCAGGCCACGGCCGAAGGAATCACCTCAGCGGTGATCGCCCACACCGGCGGCGAGGCGGTGCGCGGCGATGGCTGGTCAATCCCGCTTACCGACCTGCGCGCGGCACACGAGCGGTTCTTCCGCGAGTGGATGGAGGGGTAGCAACCCCGCCGGGCTGGCGCGCCGAGCGTCAGCCCGCCACCCAGTCCTTCGCCGGGATCGCGAGCAGCTTGAGCACGGCGGTCAGATCCATGCCGTCGACCCAGCCGCAGGCCGCCTCGCGCGCCACCGGCTTCGCGCGATAGGCGATGCCATAGGTCGCCGCCGCCAGCATCGGCGCGTCGTTGGCCCCGTCGCCGGTGGCCAGGCTGACCGCATCGGCGCCGAACCGGTCCACCTCCTGGTGCAGCACGCGCTCCTTGGCGGCGGCGTCGGTGATGGCGCCCACCAGCTCGCCGGTCAGGCGGCCGTGCGCCACCGCCAGCCGGTTGGCGACCACCATGTCGAAGCCCAATTGTCCGGCGATCGGGTCGGCGAAGTGGTGGAATCCGCCGGTCACCAGGACGGTGCGGCAGCCGCGGTGCTTGAGCGTCGCCACCAGCGTGCGCGCGCCGGGCGACGCGGTAATGCGTTCGGCCAGGCAACGCGCGATGGTGCTCTCTTCCAGCCCCGCGAGCAGGCCCACCCGCTCGCGCAGGGCCGCCGCGAAATCGAGCTCGCCGCGCATCGCCCGCTCGGTGATCGCGGCGACCTGCTCCTTGAGCCCGGCGTAGTCGGCCAGCTCGTCGATGCATTCCTGGCCGATCATCGTGGAATCCATGTCCGAGACGAACACGTCGGGCACGCGGATGTCGGCCCGCGCGATCAGCCCGTCGGACGGGGCGAAATGGCGCGACAGCACGGCCTTGAGCCGAACCAGGTCAGCGCCGGGCAGTTCGAGCTGGAGCACGTCGTCCCAGTGCTCGAGCAATTGGGCGCCGGCGAGGGGCAGGCCGGCCGCAGCCAGTTCGCCGCTGGCCGCATCGAGCGCCGCTTCGAGCGCGCTGCCACCCGGCCCTGCGTCTGCTATCACCCGGGCGATGAGCACCGGCACTCCTCCTGATCACGGCCCGGATCGCCGCGCGGTGGCGCTCATCGCAGGGCCCACCGCCAGCGGCAAGAGCGATCTGGCGGTGGAACTGGCACTGGAGATCGCGCGACGTGGAGGGCGGGCGGTGGTGGTGAATGCCGACAGCGCGCAGGTCTATGCCGATCTCCAGGTGCTTTCCGCCCGGCCCACGGCGGAGGAGATGCGAGGCGTGGAGCACTGCCTGTTCGGCGCCTGGGACGGGGCCGAGGCCTGCTCGGCGGCCGACTGGGCGCACGCCGCGCGGCGCGCCATCGCCGAGGCGCATGCGGCCGGCGCCGTGCCCATCCTGGTGGGCGGGACCGGGCTCTACATCCGCACCCTGCTCGACGGGATCGCGCCGGTCCCGCCGATCCACGAGCACGTCCGCGAGGCAGTGCGCGCCCTGCCCACGCCGGCGGCCTGGACGGCGCTGCGGCGGGAGGATCCCGAACTCGCGCTGGCGCTCAACCCCGCCGACCGCGCGCGGGTGGCCCGGGCGCTCGAGGTGGTGCGCTCCACCGGCACCTCGCTGCTCGCCTGGCAGCAGCGCCAGGAAGGCGGCATCGGCGCGCGCATCGACCTGCACCCGCTGATCCTGCTGCCCGACCGCGCTTTGCTGTACGAGCGCTGCGATGCCCGGTTCGCGGGGATGCTCGAGGGTGGCGCCCGCGAGGAGGTGGCGCGCCTGCTCGCCCGCGGCCTGGACCCCAGCCTGCCGGTCATGCGCGCGATCGGCGTCGCCCAGGTGGCGGGCTGGCACGCTGGGCGCTGGAGCCGCGAGCACGCGCTGGAGCGCGGCCGCCGGGCGACGCGCCATTACGCCAAGCGCCAATACACGTGGTTCCGCCACCAGCCACCGGCGCACTGGCCGAGGCACGAGTGTGAATATTACGAAATCAATGTCCAATTTGAAACATTGTTTGCCACATGTGGCTTGACATGACATTTAATAACATCTAGCGCCGCCGCGAGTTCGGGCCTATTCCCCCGGCACGCCTTGGAGAGGAGAGACCCGGCGCGATGACCTCGTGACCGGGTCCGCTTTTTTGCAACGGTACGGAACAAGGATCGGCATGGTGCCGGAAGGACGAGACGACGTGACCCAGGAACTCAGCGGCGCCGCCATCCTGTGCGAGATGCTGGTGCGCAAGGGCGTGCAATTCGTATTCGGCTATCCCGGCGGCGCGGTGCTGCCGATCTACGACGAGTTGTTCTCGGACGATCGCATCCGCCACATCCTGGTGCGCCACGAGGCCGGCGCGGCGCATGCGGCGGAAGGTTATGCCCGCTCCACCGGCAAGCCGGGCGTGGTGCTGGTCACCAGCGGCCCGGGCGCCACCAACGCCATCACGGGCATCGCCGATGCCTATATGGATTCGATCCCCCTGGTGGTCATCACCGGCCAGGTGGCGACCAACCTCATCGGCACCGACGCCTTCCAGGAGGCGGATACGGTGGGGCTCACCCGCCACTGCACCAAGCACAATTACCTGGTGAAGGACCCCGAGGACCTCGCCGCCACCATCGACGAGGCGTTCCAGATCGCCACCACCGGGCGGCCCGGGCCGGTGGTGGTGGACATTCCCAAGAACGTGCAGGTCGCCACCGCGCGCCTGGCCGAGGGCGCGCCGCAGCGGCGCCAGCGCTACCATCCGCGCACCGCCGGCTCGGCGGACGAGATCGCCCGCGCGGTGGAGCTGATCGCGCGGGCGCAGCGCCCGGTGTTCTACACCGGCGGCGGCGTCATCAACGCCGGCCCGCGCGCCACGCAGCTGCTGCGCGAGCTGCAGCGGCTGACCGGCGCCCCCGTCACCTCCACGCTGATGGGCCTGGGCGCGTTTCCCGCCGACCATCCCGACTGGCTGGGCATGCTGGGCATGCACGGCACGCTGGAAGCCAACATGGCGATGAACCGGTGCGACGTGATGGTGAACGTCGGCGCCCGCTTCGATGACCGGGTGACCGGGCGGCTCGACGCCTTCTCGCCGCTCTCGCGCAAGATCCACATCGATATCGACCGCGCCAGCATCAACAAGGTGGTGCCCGTGGAGCTGGGCATTGTCGGCGATTGCGCGCAGGTGCTCGAGCAGATGCTTGGCGTCTGGGGCGAGCGGCGCAAGCCCGAGATCTCCGAGTGGAAGGCGGCGATCGCGGGCTGGAAGTCGCGCGATTGCCTCGCCTACCCCGATCGCAAGGATTCGCTGATGCCGCAGCTGGCGGTGCAGCGCCTGTTCGACGCCACCCGTCACCGCGATCCGATCATCACCACCGAGGTCGGCCAGCACCAGATGTGGGCGGCGCAGTATTTCGGCTTCTTCGGCCCCAACAAGTGGCTGACCAGCGGGGGCCTCGGCACCATGGGCTACGGCCTGCCCGCCGCGATCGGCGCGCAGCTGGGCAATCCGGGCGCGCTCGTCATCGACATCGCCGGCGAGGCCAGCATCCAGATGAACATCCAGGAACTGGGCACCGCCAGCCAGTATCGCCTGCCGGTCAAGGTGTTCATCCTCAACAACGAATATATGGGCATGGTCCGCCAGTGGCAGGAGCTGACCTACGCGAGCCGCTATTCGAACAGCTATTCCGACAGCCTGCCCGATTTCGTGAAGCTGGCCGAGGCCTATGGCTGGAAGGGCATCCGCATCCACGCCGAGAGCGAGCTGGACGAAGGCATCGCCGCGATGCTGGCCCATGACGGCCCGGTGATGGTCGATTGCCAGGTCGCCAAGGACGCCAACTGCTTCCCGATGATCCCCTCGGGCGCCGCGCATACCGAGATGCTGCTCTACGGCGACAAGGTGCTGGGCACCGTGGACGACGAAGCGCGGGCGCTGGTGTGATGAAGCGGAGGAAGCTCGATGATTTCAAAAGAGCGTTGGCAGCGCTTGCAGCCGTCGACGTCCTTGGTGCTTGTGATCAGCCCAGCATCGGCGAAACGAACGCTGAACCCGCTTCGGCCGCGACCCAGTTACAGCCACAGTTGATCGAGCAAAGGGTGATCGTCCCGGGAACCATATTCGCGAGTTTTGATCCAGCCGCTGGCTTCGACGCCATGCAGTCTGCGGCAAAGGCTGCTTGTGGATCAGAGGCAATCTGCAAGGTCGTCATCTTCGAGCCCGGTACTGTATTGCCGACCCAATTCCCAATGACCGACCGGGAGGCATCCGAGCAGATCGGGAATTACACGCTCAACCGCAATTCTGGCGCTGATGAACTTCTCGCGAATTGCGACAGTGTGACTGACACACCGCAATCCAGCTGCATGGCAATTGACTAGGCACATGAAGATCGAGCATCGCCATTCCGAGCGCCATGTCCTCACCATCCTGGTGGACAACGAGGCCGGCATCCTGGCCAAGATCGCGGGGCTGTTCACCGCGCGCGGCTACAACATCGACAGCCTGACCGTGGCCGACATCAGCGAGAACCATGCGGTCAGCCGCATCACCATCGTCACCCACGGGCCGCTGCAGGTGATCGACCAGATCGAGGCGCAGCTCGACCGGCTGGTGCCGGTCCACCGCGTGGTCGACCTGACCCAGGCCGGCCCGCACGTGGAGCGCGAGCTGGCGCTGGTGAAGGTGGCCGGGCGCGGCGAGACGCGGGTCGAGGCGCTGCGCATCGCCGATGTCTTCCGCGCCAAGGTGGTCGACACCTCGATCGAGAGCTTCGTCTTCGAGCTGACCGGCGCGAGCGACAAGATCGACAGCTTCATCGCGCTGATGCGCGAGCTGGGGCTGGTCGAGGTCGGCCGCTCGGGCATCGTGGGCATGATGCGCGGCGGCGAGGGAATTTAGTCTACACCTTGAACGACAATCATCGTTCGTCCTTCGCGCGAAGGCGGGAATCCAGCTAGGGCCGCCGGCGCATCTGGGATCTCCGCGTCGCGGGGATGGCGAAGGAACAATGGGGAATTACACGTGAAAGTCTATTACGACGCCGATTGCGACCTGAACCTCATCACCGACAAGAAGATCGCGGTGCTGGGCTACGGCAGCCAGGGCCATGCCCATGCCCAGAACCTGCGGGATTCGGGCGTGAAGGAGTTGGCGGTCGCGCTGCGGCCGGGCTCGGCCAGCGCGAAGAAGGCGCAAGGCGCCGGCTTCCGGGTGATGGCCAATGCCGAGGCGGCGGCCTGGGCCGATATCCTCATGGTCCTGGCTCCCGACGAGCACCAGGCGGCGATCTGGGCGAGCGACCTCAAGGCCAACATGCGCCCCGGCTCTGCGCTTGCCTTCGCGCATGGCCTTAACGTGCATTTCGGGCTGATCGAGCCGCGCGACGACATCGACGTCATCATGATCGCGCCGAAGGGCCCGGGGCATACGGTGCGTTCCGAGTATCAGAAGGGCGGCGGCGTGCCGTGCCTCATCGCCATCCACCAGGACAGTTCGGGCAATGCGCACGACATCGCGCTCGCCTATGCCAGCGGCGTCGGCGGCGGGCGTTCCGGCATCATCGAGACCAATTTCAAGGAGGAGTGCGAGACCGACCTGTTCGGCGAGCAGGCGGTGTTGTGCGGCGGCATCACCCACCTGATCATGGCCGGGTTCGAGACGCTGACCGAAGCCGGTTACGCGCCCGAAATGGCCTATTTCGAGTGCCTGCACGAGACCAAGCTGATCGTCGATTTGCTCTACGAAGGCGGCATCGCCAACATGCGCTATTCGATCAGCAACACCGCCGAATACGGCGACTATCACACCGGACCGCGGATGATCACCGACGAGACCAAGGCCGAGATGAAGCGGGTGCTGGCCGACATCCAGTCGGGCCGGTTCGTCCAGCGCTTCATGCTCGACAACGCCATCGGCAACCCGGAGATGAAGGCTGCCAGGAAGCGTCAGGCCGAGCACCCGATCGAACGCACCGGCGCGCAATTGCGCGCGATGATGCCGTGGATCACCGCCAACCAGCTGGTCGATCGCGAGAAGAACTAGGGCGCCAGGTCGGGAGGAGCGGCACGGCGCCGCTCCCCCTCCCCGTCAGCCCGCCGCATCGGCCGCGGGCAGTCGCCGGGTCTTGTACAGCGACCAGCCCACGCCCGCCGCGAGGATCGCGAAGGTGATACCCAACGATGCGGCTGGCGGGAACTTGGCCAGCCCCAGCGCATCGGCGACGAAGATCTTCGAGCCGATGAACACCAGCAGCACCGCCAGCGCGTACTTGAGGTAGGCGAACCGGTCGATCACCGCGGCCAGCGCGAAGTACAGTGCGCGCAGGCCGAGGATGGCGAAGATGTTCGAGGTGTAGACGATGAACGGATCGCTGGTGATGGCGAAGATCGCCGGCACGCTGTCCACCGCAAACACGATGTCGACGAACTCCACCATCAGCAGCGCCACGAACAGCGGCGTCACCCACAGCCTGCCGCCCTCGCGCACGAAGAAGCGCTCCCCGTGCAGCTGTTGCGTCACCGGCAGGTGACCGCGGATCCAGGCGAGCACGCGGCTATGCTCGACGTCGTAGTGCTGGTCGGCCGTGCGCCACATCTGAATGCCGGTGAAGATGAGGAACGCGGCGAAGAGGTAGAGCACCCAGGCGAATTCGTTCACCAGGACCGCGCCCACGCCGATCATCACCGCGCGCAGCACGATGACGCCGATGATGCCCCAGAACAGCACCCGGTGCTGGTACTTGCGGGGGATCGCCAGCGCGCCGAAGATCATGGCGATGACGAACACATTGTCCATCGCCAGGCTCTTCTCGACCACGAAGCCGGTGAGGTAGGCGACCGCCGCCTCCTGCCCCGCCTGCCACCAGACCCAGCTGCCAAACGCCACGCCCACGGTGATGTAGAAGGCCGACAACCACAGGCTCTCGCGCACGCCGATCTCCTGCGAACCGCGGTGCAGCACGCCAAGGTCCAGCGCCAGCACGCTGGTCACGAGGGCGATGAAGACCAGCCACATCCACACCGGCGTGCCGAGCCAGAGCAGGGTGAGCATCTCCATGGCGTCAACTCCGCGCCGCGACCGCGCGCAGCGAGCGCTGCGGTCGGTGAGCGCGGCGTCGCCGCCCGGCCAGGCGGTCCATCGCGCCAAGGGCTCTGCTCGCGCGCAGCCGCTCGAGCGACAAGGACCCATCACTGCGCTGCTGCAGCACCATCGGCATAAGAGTGAAAGGTTTCATGTCTGCCATCCTCCAAGGTGCATTGCACTCGATCGGATGACGGCAGGCGTTCGCGCCCAGAAGGACCCTCGCACCGGTGTCACCCGATGCGGTCCGACATCGCCCAGCGCTCGAGGCGCTGTGCCAGAGGGGCCCGGCCCGCGATCGCTTTGATGGGTAATCTCAGGCCGGCGGTCAAGAGCCTTTTGCAAGCCGGTTTGCAGGTAGACTTCATCGGGCGGTTGCGCCAAAACCGTGGTCTAAGGTTATCACGGGAGACTGATTGATGCGCCATACCCTCATCGCCATTGCCGCCGCGGCCGGCCTCTCGCTGGCCGCATTGGGCTCGATCAACGCCCAGAACATGCCCCAGCCCGGCGCCATCGACGTGGCCGCCATCGAATCGGGCAGCTACGTCGCGGATCCTGGCCACTCGATGGTCGGCTGGAGCGTCAGCCACCTGGGCTTCAACGATTATTACGGCATCTTCGGCGACGTCGCCGGGACGCTCAACGTCGACACCGCCAATCCCGCTGCCTCCTCGGTCGACGTGACGATCCCCATCGCTTCGGTCACCGTGCCCAGCGCCGGGTTGCGCGATCACCTGCTGCGCCCTGGCGCGAATGGCGGCGCGCCCGATTTCTTCGGCCCTTCCCCGACCGAGGCCCGCTTCCTCTCCACCAATGTCGAACCGACCGGCGAGACCAGTGCGACCATCACCGGCGACCTGACGCTGAACGGGGTCACCAAGCCGGTGACGATCATGGCCGAGCTCGCCGGCATGGGGCCTAACCGCATGAACCAGAAGCAGACGCTGGGCTTCCATGGCACCACGACGATCAACCGGTCCGAGTTCAACATCCCGTTCGGCATTCCGTTCGGCATTTCGGACGATGTCGACCTGATGATCACCATCGCCTTCGAGAAGTAAGGCTGCAATTCTTTCGGCAGGGGCGGCCGGCGTGCCGCCCCTTTGCTATCGGCTGTACTTCACCGCCGATTCCGGCTATCGCGACATGGCATGAACGTCTGCGAACTCCGCTCGCTGCTTCGACTTACGCGCCCTTAGGCGCGTTCCCTGCCTCCTGCACGCAGCGCAGAGGCACTCCCGCCTAAGGGCCCGCCTAAGGGACTGTCACAATAGATCGAACCGGCGCCGCGGCCCTTGCTGCCCGGTGCGTCAGCGATAAGGTTTTTTCGCATCATGCCGATGCTCCCCGATCCCGCCCGCAAGTACACCGCCTTCCCGGCCATCGACCTGCCCGATCGGCAATGGCCCTCGCGCACCATCACCCGGCCACCGCGCTGGCTGTCGACGGACCTGCGCGATGGCAACCAGGCCATCGTCGACCCGATGGACCAGGTCAAAAAGACGCGCTTCTTCGACCTGCTGCTCGGCATCGGTTTCAAGGAGATCGAGGTCGGCTTCCCCGCCGCCGGCCAGACCGAGTTCGACTTCATCGCCAAC
The DNA here is from genome assembly GCA_031399025.1 of Erythrobacteraceae bacterium. Classification (GTDB taxonomy): domain Bacteria; phylum Pseudomonadota; class Alphaproteobacteria; order Sphingomonadales; family Sphingomonadaceae; genus CBDBZL01. The sequence continues at coordinate 30,741 of JANNOJ010000059.1, forward strand.
CTCGTGCGCTCGGATCAGGTGCCGGATGACGTGCGCGTCCAGGTGCTCACCCAGTCGCGCGCCGACCTCATCAAGCGCAGTTTCGCGAGCCTGGAAGGGGCGCATTCGGCCATCGTCCACGTCTACAACGCGCTCAGCCCCGCCTGGCGCGAGATCGTGTTCCGGATGAGCCGCGAGCAGGTGCGCCAGATCGCGGTGGACGGCGCCAGGCTGTTGCGCGACGAGGCGGCCAAGCGCCCCGGCACCGACTGGCAGTTCGAATACAGCCCCGAGACCTTCTCCACCGCCGAGCTCGATTTCAGCCTCGAGGTCTGCGCCGCAGTGATGGACGTGCTCGCCCCCACCCCCGAGCGGCCGATCATCCTCAACCTGCCGGCCACCGTCGAGGCGGCGACGCCCAACGTCTATGCCGACCAGATCGAGTATTTCTGCCGCCACCTGCCGGGCCGGCGGAGCGCGGTCATCAGCCTGCACACGCACAACGACCGCGGCACCGGCGTCGCCGCGGCGGAATTGGGTCTGATGGCGGGAGCCGACCGGATCGAGGGCTGCCTGTTCGGCAATGGCGAGCGCACCGGCAATTGCTGCCTGGTGACGCTGGCGCTCAACCTGTACACGCAGGGCATCGACCCGGGGCTCGATTTTTCCGACATCGACGCGGTGATCGAAACGGTGGAATATTGCAACCAGCTGCCCGTCCACCAGCGCCATCCCTATGGCGGCGAGCTGGTGTTCACCGCCTTTTCGGGCAGCCACCAGGACGCCATCAAGAAGGGTTTCGAGGCGCGCGAGACGCAGAACGACAAGCACTGGCGGGTGCCCTATCTGCCGATCGACCCGGCCGACCTGGGACGCAGCTATGAGGCGGTGATCCGAGTCAACTCGCAGAGCGGCAAAGGCGGCTTCGCCTGGGTGCTGGAGAAGGACCAGGGGCTCAAGCTGCCCAAGCGGCTGCAGGCGGATTTCTCCGGTCATGTCCAGAAGCTCGCCGACGAACTTGGCCGCGAGCTCAATGCGCAAGACATCTGGCGCTGCTTTTGCGAGGCCTATCACGTCAAATCCGCCCAGCCCCGCTTCCGCCTGGTCGATTACGAAGCGACTAAGGCGGCTGACGGGGCGCGGCTGTTCACCGGCACCATCGAGGTGGATGGCGAGACGCAGCACGTCTCGGGCCGTGGCAAGGGCCTGCTCTCGACAGTGCTGGCGACCATGCGCGAATCCTTCGGCCTCAGCTTCGAAGTGCTCGACTATTCCGAGCACGCGCTGGGCACTGGGGTGGACGCCAAGGCCGCGGCCTACATCGAATGCGCGCTACCCGATGGGCGCTCGGGTTGGGGCGTGGGCATCGACGAGGACGTGGCCACTGCCAGCGTGCAGGCCATTCTCAGCGCCGGGAACGGCGCCAGCGCCGGCCGGGCGCTTCCCCGGGTGCCGGGCGCTGGCGCTTGAGCCATTGGCGGCCAGGCGCTTGCCGCCGGCGGGCCGGGCGCGGGCAGGAGCGGGACGCTGGTGCCGGCCCAGAGCGCGTCAGCCATGGCGTCGAGTTCGGCGAAGTCGAAGCCCCGGCCCAGCGGGTCGTGGCGGTTGAGCTTGAGCCGCCGCCGTTCGGCCAGCAGCCGGCGCCGTAGCGCGCGCTGCAGCAAGCCGATGCGCATCAGCGCCTGATCGAGGGCGATCTCGGGCGCCTTGCCCCGCAGCGCCGCCCAGTCGGCCTCGATCTGGCCGAGCCGCTCGCAGACCATCTCGTTGTAGGCGCGATGCGGCCCGCGGTGCAGCGGCAGGCCCACGCGTACGGCGGCGGTGTCGCACGACGGGAGCAAGAGGCCGTTGCAGCGGAAATCGTCGAAGCCCAGCCGCTCGCGGCCGATCGTATCGAACAGCGGGGTAAAGCCGGCCCGCGCCAGCAATTGCCTGGGCACCAAATGGTGGCGCTGCATGCCCGGGACATGCGCGGGACCGTCGCGCCGGTTGACGGCCCGGAACGGCAGCTTGGTCCGGCGGGTCGGGGGCTGGCCCGCGATCGACCGCGCGGCGATGCGGTGATCCCCTGCTAGGTTCTCCACACCTTCAGATGCAGCCGATTCGCCGAAGGTTCAAGCCGCAAAAGTTCGCCCGACGGTCCGGTCAAGGTCTCGGGCTCGCTCACCGCGCCGTTTTCCACAAGCCAGTGCATCAGCCGCAGCGCCGTGCGCGCGGCCGCGGCGCGATCTGCCGCAATGCTCGGATCGAGCACCACCTCCTGCCCGGTGAACAGCGCCAGCCCCTCGCTGGCGATGCCGCCGTCCGCCGTCTCGGCCAGCGCCGCCAGGCCGAGGCCGGGAAAGGCCCCGCCCTCGATCCAGCGAAGCACCCCGGCGCGGAAATATTCGGGCGCGCTCCACGCCCGCGCGCCGTGCCACGCCACCGCCGCCACGCCCGGCAGCGCCGCCAGCCGCGCGGTCAGCAGCGCCTGCGCGCGCAGCACCGGCAGCATCTGCCGCCCGCCCGCCAGGTGCGGCCCGGGCGCCAGCGTGACCGCCTCGAGCGGGATCCGGGCGAACTCGCTCGATAGCCCGAACAGGTGCGC
>JANNOJ010000067.1:0-8758 GCA_031399025.1 Erythrobacteraceae bacterium
CCGGTGCACCCGCGGCCCGATGGCGAACTGTTCGGGCCGTTGCTGCAGGTGATCCGGGTCGCGACCTTCGAGGAGGCGATCGCGGCGGCCAACGACACCCGCTTCGGCCTCTCCGCCGCGCTGATCGGCGGCGACCGCGCGCAATACGAGCAGTTCTGGAGCGCCATTCGCGCCGGGATCGTCAACTGGAATCGGCCGACCAACGGCGCCTCCTCGGCCGCGCCGTTCGGCGGGGTAGGCGCATCGGGCAATCATCGCCCGGCAGCCTATTATGCGGCCGATTACTGCGCCTATCCGGTGGCCAGCACCGAAAGCGCGGCGCCCGAGGCGGCGCTGGGGCCGGGCTTCATCGCGCGCTGAGCTGCCGACGTGAAAGGATCAAGGCGCCCGCGCGGATCACGCGGGCGCCTTGGCGCGGCCCCTCTCACACGACCCGAAGAGGCCACGCTCCGATGCCGGCCAACAGGGTGAGACCGGCTCGAACCTGCGGAGTTAACCGTGTCGCAGCAGCGCGATACCCTCCCCTTGGTGAACCTGCTGCAACCGCGCGGACACCTCATCGACAGCTTGTCGCGCGGCCCCTGCGCGCCTAGGCGGACCGCGTGACGGCCCCCCGCCCGCTGCTGCCGAAAAGCCCGCTGCTCTCCAGCGGCCTGCTGGCCGCGCTGGGGACGCATGCGGTCTGGGGCTCGATGCCGCTCTATCTGCTGCTGGTGCGGCAGGTGCCGGTATTCGAGTTCGTCGCCTGGCGCACGCTGTTCACCCTGCCGGTGTGCCTCCTCGCGCTTGCCTGGACGGGTTCCTGGCGCGAGGTGCGCAGCGTGCTCGCCGACCGCCGGGCCATGCGCCGGCTGCTGGGCAGTGCGGCGATGATCGCCATCAATTGGTGCCTGTTTGTCTGGGCGATCCAATCGGGCCAGGTCTATGCCGCGAGCCTGGGCTACTACATCCTGCCGCTGGCGATGATGCTGCTGGGCCTGATGGTGCTGGGCGAGCGGCTGACGCTGCGGCAATGGACCGCGGTGGCGCTGGCCGGGGCGGCGGTGGCGGCGCTGGCGAGCGGCGCGCTCACCACCTTGTGGGTGAGCCTCAGCTTGGCGATCACCTTTGCCGTCTACGGCCTGATCCGCAAGACCGTGAGCGCGGGCCCGCTGGTGGGGCTGGCGGTGGAATCGCTGCTGCTGCTGCCCTTCGCGGCCGCAATCGTGGGCTGGTATGCCATGAGCGCGCAGGGCTCGGCGCTGGGGCGTGACGGGCTGGAGACCTTCGCCATCCTGCTCGCCGGGCCGCTGACGGCGCTGCCGCTGATGCTGTTCGCCTTCGCCGCCCGCGCCATGCCCTATAGCGTGATCGGCATCCTCCAGTTCATCTCGCCCACCATCGTCTTCGTGCTCGGCCTGACGGTGTTCGGGGAGGAGCTGCGAGCGACGCAGCTGGCCTCGTTCATCGCGATCTGGGCGGCGGTCGCGGTGTTCGCCTGGGGGTTGCTGCGCGGGGGCGGCCCAGCGGTGGACGACGGGCCGGGTTCGCGCGGGGCGGCCGCCTAGCGGTTGCTACCCCGCCAGGCGCCACGCCAGCGTCTCGCCGGCATGGAACGGGACCACCGTGCTGCCGGCGGCCTCGATCGCGGCGGGCACCGCGACCGGGCGGCGCTCCAGGGTGATGCTCCCCTCGTTCAGCGGCAGGCCGTAGAAGCGCGCTCCGTATTCGCTGGCGAAGGCTTCGAACCGGCCCAGCGCCCCCTCGGCCTCGAATACCGCCAGATAGCTCTCGAGCGCGTGAGGCGCGCTGAAGATGCCGGCGCAGCCGCAGGCGTTCTCCTTGGCCGCGCGCGAATGGGGCGCGCTGTCGGTGCCCAGGAAGAACTTGGGCGAGCCCGAGGTGGCCGCGGCCCGCAGCGCCAGCCGGTGCGCCTCGCGCTTGGCGACCGGCAGGCAATAGGCATGCGGCCGGATGCCGCCCACCAGCATCGCGTTGCGGTTGAGGTGCAGGTGCTGCGGGGTGATGGTGGCGGCGACGTTGCGCCCCCCCTCGCCGACGAAGGCGACACCTTCGCGGGTGGTGAGGTGTTCGAACACCACCTTCAGGCCGGGTAGCTCGGCCAGCAGCGGGGCCAGCACCCGCTCGATGAACACCGCCTCGCGGTCGAAGATATCGATCTCGGGGTCCGTCACCTCGCCGTGGACGCACAGCACCATGCCGATGTCCGCCATCGCTTCCAGCACTCCGCGGATGTTGGCCACATCGGTCACCCCGCTCGCCGAATTGGTCGTGGCGCCGGCGGGATAGAGCTTGGCGGCGGTGAACACCCCTTCGGCGAACCCGCGCCGCAGTTCGGCAGGGTCGGTATCGTTGGTGAGGTAGCAGGTCATCAGCGGGGTGAAGCCCGAGCCCGGGGGCAGCGCGGCGAGGATGCGCGTGCGATAGGCCTGGGCCGCGGCCACGGTGGTGACCGGGGGCGCCAGGTTGGGCATCACGATCGCCCGGGCGAACTGGCGCGCGGAGTACGGGGTGACCGCCTGCAGCATGGCGCCGTCGCGCAGGTGGAGGTGCCAATCGTCGGGGCGGCGGATGGTGAGCGTGTCGGTCATCGCGGTGTCCCTGCCATATCGGGAGCGCCGGCGACAGGCCGGGACTTGATGCGCACCGCGGCGCGCGCCACTTGTAGGCGATGAGCAACGCCCTTCTGCAGCGCGCCGTCATCCGCGTGGGCGCCGCCGCCGAGGGCGAGGATCCCGCCGCTTTTCTCCAGGGGCTGGTCACCAACGATGTTACGGCTACGCTGCCGGTCTATGCCGGCCTGCTGAGCGCACAGGGCAAGACGCTGTTCGATTTCATCGTCTGGCCGAGCGGGGGCGGCGATGGCGCGCCGGGCTCACGACCGGCCCTGTTGCTGGATTGCGAGCGCGACGCGGCCGACGAGCTGGTCAAGCGCCTCTCGCTCTATCGCCTGCGCCGCCCCCTGGCGATCGCGCGCGACGAGACGCTGGGCGTGTTCTGGCAGGCGCCGCTCGGCGACGCCGGCCCCGAGCGGCCGGGCGTTCCGGCCGGCCGAAGCGCGCGCGCGCGCGATCCGCGGCTGGCGGGCCTGGGCCAGCGGTGGATCGCGGTGATCGACGGCGAACCCCCCGAAACCGGTGCGGACGCCGCCTGGCGCGCCCACCGCCTGTCGCTCGGCGTGCCCGAGGGCCGCGCGGAGCTGGGCGACCTGCTCTGGCTGGAGACCAACGCCGCCGAGCTCAACGGGGTCAGCTTCACCAAGGGCTGCTATGTCGGCCAGGAGAACACCGCGCGGATGAACTGGCGTCAGAAGATCAACCGTCGGCTGGTGGTGGTGCCGCTCGGCCGCTCTGACGCGGCGCGGCGCAAGGCGGAGCATCCGGCGCTCGGATATGCCATCGACCATTTGCGCGTAGACGCCATCCCTGCCGACCTGGTGCCGGCCTGGATGAAGCTGGAACGGCCCGCTTCGGCCTAGGCCACCCGCGCGACGGGCGTCGGGCCGGGCACTGCGCCGGCCGCCAGATCGCCGGCTTTGACCAGCGAGGCGACCAGCATCGCCTCGGCCCGCGCCCGGGCGGTGCCGCGTTCGACCCCGAGCGATTGCGCCAGCCGCTCGCCCATCAGCGCATCGCCCAGCGCCAGCAGGACGAGCGCATAGGTGGTCTCGTGCATGGTCCGCTCGGCGCCGGCCTCGCGCTCGTGCGGATGCAGCTCGCCCACGAGCGTGTGGATGGTCTCGAGGATCGGGTCGAGCGCGTCCTCGTTGCCCGACAGCAGCATCCAGCTGGCCAGCGCCCCGCCGCCCTCGCGATCGAACGCATCGAAGGTCAGATCCACCACCTCGCGCGGGTCGCCGACCCCGGCGCGGGTGGCGCGGATGGCATCGCCGATCGATTCGCACACGGTGCGCGCCTGGTGCTCGGCCAGCGCCTGCTGCAGCCCGGCGGCGGAGCCGAAATGATGCAGCAGATTGGCATGCGTCCGGCCGATCCGCCCGGCCACCGCCTTCAGCGTCACCGCCTGCGGGCCATGCTCGATCAACAGAGTGCGGGCGGCCTCGAGGGCGGCGCGGCGGCTCTCGCCGGGGGGGAGACGCTTTCTTGTTGACATTAATGTCAGTTATAGCACATTGGGCGCATGAACGCACCTGTAGATCGCGCCGGCTTCGCCGCCGCCGGCGCGGCCGACCATGCGGCACCCGCCGACATCGTCATCCGCGACCGGCGCTTCGGCCGCGACCAGGCACCGCCACGCTGGTGGCTGAACGGCGATCCGGTCGCGACCGCCTGGCACAACGCGCTCTCCGCCACCTTCCCGCGCGGCGAGGCGATGTTCATCGAATCGGTCAAGGCCTTCCGCGAAGGCGCCCCGCCCCGGCTCGCGGCCGAGATCCGCGCCTTCGTCAGGCAGGAGGTCAACCACACCCGCGAGCACCTGGCCTTCAACCGCGCCGCCGAGGCGGCAGGGTACGACCTGGCGCGGATCGACGCCCGGGTGGAGCAGCTGATCGCCGACGTCTATGCGCAAAGGCCGATCGCCTGGCTGGGCATCACCATGGCGCTGGAACACTTCACCGCCATGTTCGCGCACGAATTCCTCACCAATCCGGCGCACTTTACCGGCGTGATGAACGAGCAGGCCGAGCTGTGGCGCTGGCATGCGGTGGAGGAGATCGAGCACAAGGCGGTGGCCTACGACACCTGGCTGCACGCCACCCGCGACTGGAGCCGGTTCAAGCGCTGGCGGGTCAAGAGCCTGCTGATGCTGCTGGTCACCCGCCGCTTCGTGAAAAACCGCTCGGGCGACGCGCTCGACCTGCTGGCGCAGGACGGCATCACCGGCCTGGCGGCGCGCGCGAAGCTCGCGTGGTACCTGATCGGCCGCCCCGGGATGCTGCGGCGGGTGTTCCCGCACTGGCGCGCCTACTTCGTGCCCGGCTTCCACCCGTGGAAGCTGGACGATCGGGCGCTCATCGCCAGCTACGACGGCGGCAGCGCGGCGCCGTCGCCAGCCGAATAAGGTCTGCGCCGGGCCTCAGGCGTCGACCATGAGGCGCCCCGCGCCGTCCGCGGCGCCTTGCCCGAGATCGATCCGGTATTGGAGGCAGGTCGCGACGCCTGCCCGGCCCGCCGAATAGCGCGCGCGCACGGTGCCGGTCGCACGGAAGCCGGCCTTGGCCAGCACGCGGCCCGAGGCCGGGTTGTCGGTGAAGTGTCCCGCATCAAGCCCAGCCAGCCCCATGTGGCGGGCGGTTTCGACGAGCGCGCGCGCCGCCTCGGTGGCGTAGCCGACACCCGAGTGGCGCCGGGCAATCCAATAGCCCAGCTCGGTCCCCTCGCCATCGTGGCGCGGGCCGTAGCCGCACCCGCCGATCACCGGGGCTCCGGGCGTGGCGGGAAGCGTCACCAGCAGGCTGGGCGCGGCCGGATCGAACGGCCGCTCGCAGAACTCGCGCGCGTCGCGCTCGCCGTAGGGCCATGGGGCGCGGGCGAGCTGGCGCACGACGGACTCCTCGCCGATCCCGGCCAGGACCTCGCCCCAATCCTCGGCGAAGGCCGGGCGCAGGAACAGGCGCTGGGTGCGGATGAACATGGGGCTTCTCCCTGCCGTCCGGACGCCATGTGGCGCGCCCGAGTGACGCTGTCGTGGCGAGGGAGACGTGAAAAAGGGAGGCGGGGCGGCCCCGTCTCCCTCGAAGCGGCCGGGCTGGTGCACCGATCCGCCTGATTTCAGGGCCATCCCGGTGGATGACCCTGGTGTCAGGTCATCCGCTCATTCGGCGGCTTGGGCCGGCATGTCGACCGAGACGTATTTGCGGCCCAGCCTGCCCGAATGGAACCGCACCACGCCTTCGCCGAGCGCGAAGAGGGTGTGGTCCTTGCCGATGCCCACGTTGGTGCCCGGGTAGAACTTGGTGCCGCGCTGGCGCACCAGGATGTTGCCGCCGAGCGCGTGCTGGCCGCCGAACTTCTTCACCCCGAGGCGACGACCGGCCGAATCGCGGCCGTTGCGCGACGAGCCGCCTGCTTTCTTATGTGCCATAGCGCCGTTACTCCTCGCTCACTCGCCGGGGCCGTCGGCGGCGGGCTTGCCGCCGGCGCCGTCCTTGACCGGCTCGGCCTTCCGGGCCTTGTCCTGCTTCACCACGTCGATGCCCTTGGCGGGCTCGGTCGGGGTGTGCTTCTCGCCAGCGGTCTCGATGGGCGCGGTCTCGATGGGCGCGGTCTCGACAGGAGCGGCCATCTCGGCATCGTCGGCCTTCGCGGCGGACTTCTTGGCCGCCGCCTGCTTGCCTTCCTCGCCCACCGCCAAAATGCGCAGCAGGGTCATCTGCTGGCGATGGCCGGCCTTGCGGCGATAATTATGCCGGCGGCGCTTCTTGAAGACCACGACCTTTTCGCTCTTGGCCTGGGCGATGATCTCGGCCGAGACCATCACCTTGGCCGCGTCGGCCAGCTCGCCGCCCTCGCCCGCGAGCAGGATGTCGCCCAGCGTGATCGTGTCGCCCGCCGCGCCGGCCAGCTTCTCGACCGCGATCTTGTCTCCGGCGGCGACGCGATATTGCTTGCCGCCCGTGCGCACTACAGCGAACATCGTTTAATTTCCGTTTCTCGTCTCGTGCCGCCCCGGCGATCGCCGCCGGCAACGCCCGACAGGCGCCGCCGAGCCGGTGCAAGGCGAGCGCCGCAAAGAGCGGTGCCGATACGCAAGCGCCACGCGCCTGTCAACCGCCTGTCAACCGCCGGTCGGCCGTCATCGGCCCACCGGAGCGCCGCCGATTTGCTGGCCTGCGGCGCCCGGGCGGCATATGGGTGTGGGACCATGCCGGCGCCATCTCACCTGTTCCTCCTCCTGATCGCGGCGTGCCTCACGGCCGGCTGCGCGCGGGCGCCGGAGGGCGCCTATCCCAGCCTGGCGATCCGCGAGGTCGAGCGGGTCGCGGGCACGCTGGCCCCGCCCCCGCCACCCGCGCCCCCACCCGCGCAGCCGACCCCGGCGACGCTCGACCGACTGGGCGCGCTGACGGCCCAGGCGCAGGCGGCGCATGCCCGCTTGCTGGCGGCCGCGCCAGCCGCGCGGCGCACCGTGGGCGCGGGGACGGGCGCGATGGTCGGGAGCGAGGCGTGGGCGCAGGCGCAGATGGCGCTGTCCGGGCTCGAGACGGTCCGCTCGGAGGCGATGATCGCCCTCGCCGAGCTCGACCGCATCTATGTCGACGCCGCCATCGCCAGCGAGGACCTCAGCCGCATCGAAGCCGAACGCGACGCGGTGGCGGCCATGGTGGACGAACAGAACGCGCTCATCGCCGCGCTCCGGGCGGCCCTGCGCTGAGGCGCTCGCCGCCCGGGCCTCAGCGCCAGCGGGCGAGGTCGGTATGGTCTACCCGACGCGGTTCGATCCAGTGCCAGCCGCCGGCGCGCAGCTCGCGCTTCCAGAACCAGGCATCGGACTTGAGGTGGTCCATGGTGAAATCCACCGCCTCGATCGCCCCGCGCCGGTGGCGGGCGGCGGCCGCGACGAGCACGATCGGTTCGCCCACGCGCAACATCCCGGATCGGTGGACGAGCAGGATACCCATCAGCCCGAACCGGTCGATCGCCTGCTGCGCCAGCGCCGCCATGCCCGGCCGGGTGAGCGGTTCGTAATGCGACAGCTCCAGCCCCTCCACTTCCTCCCCCGGCCCTGCATCCGCGCGCACCTCGCCCACGAAGGTACACACGCCGCCGAGGCCCGGGTGGGCCTGGGTGAATGGCAGCAGGTAGTCGCCGGGCCGGAACGGCTCGGTCAGCAGGTGGACCATGCGCGCCATGCCGGGTGCGCTGGCTTCAGCCGCCGCTGACCGGCGGGAGCAGCGCGACCTCGTCGCCGTCGGCGGCGGCCAGCGCGGTCTTGTCGGGCAGCAGCGCGCCGTTCACCGCCAGGCGGACGCGCGCCTGCTGCACCGCTTCGCCCAGCGCGCCGTGGAGTTGGCCCAGCAGGCCGGACCAGTCGAGCGGCCCCGCTACCTCCCGGTCCGGCGCGCCGGCGAGGTCGGCCAGCCGGCCCAGGAAGACAAGCTTGACCGCCATGGCCTCAGCCCCCGGTCACCGACATGTGGCGCGGCTGGGTGGGCGCGCCGCCATGCTCGATGCGGAACTGGTGCCGCTCGGGCTTGATCCGCATCGCCTCGTCGAGCGCGGCGGCAAGGTTGGCGTCGCACCCAGCACCGGACAGGGGCGAGCGCAGCGCGGCGCGCAGGTCCACCTTCTCCGCGCCGCCGAGGCAGGCGTAGAGTTCGCCCGTGGCGGTGACGCGGATGCGGTTGCAGCTGGCGCAGAAATTATTGGTCAGCGGGGTGATGAAGCCCAACCGGCCGCCGGTCTCGCGCACGCGCACGTAGCGCGCCGGGCCGCCGGTCTGGTGGTCGATGTCCTCCATCGAGAAGCGCGCGGCGAGGCGCGAGCGCACGATCGACAGCGGCAGATATTGCCCGAGCCGGTCGTCGCCGATGTCGCCGAGCGGCATCACCTCGATGATGGTGATGTCCATGCCGCGGCCGTGCGCCCAGGCGACGAGATCGCCGAGCTCATCCTCGTTGACGCCCTTGAGCGCGACCGCATTGATCTTGACCTTGAGACCCGCCGCCTGGGCCGCGTCGATGCCGGCGAGCACGTCGGCCAGCTTGTCGCGGCGCGAAAGCTGCTGGAACAGCCCGGGGTCCAGCGTATCGAGCGAGACGTTGACGCGCGCGACGCCGGCCGCCGCGAGGGCTGGC
>JANNOJ010000005.1:0-1855 GCA_031399025.1 Erythrobacteraceae bacterium
GATATAGTCGAGCTGGTCCTCGAACAGGCGCGGGTTGACGGTGTGGAGGATGCCGCCGACCCCCACCGCGCCGTACCAGCTGACCAGGTGGCGGCTGTGGTTCATCGCCAGCGAGGCCACGCGGTCGCCCTTGCTCACGCCCAGCCGCCGCATCGCCTGCGTCATCTTGAGCGCATCGCGGCGGATGCCCGCCCAATCGGTGCGCGTCTCGCTGCCGTCGGCCCAGCGGGTGACGTGTTCGCGCGTGCCGTATTCGCGCGCCGCGTGGTCGATCAAATGGCTGACGACCAAATCCCAGTCCTGCATGGCTCCCAGCACGGCGATCGCTCTCCTTTGATGCCCCTCTGCCGGGGGCTGGTCAGGCGACGAGCTTGAGGTGCGAACCCCCTCGCCGCGTGGTGAGTTCCACTTTGGCAAGCCCCGGCGCGCTTGCCAAGCGTTCGGCGAGCTCGCCGTCGAGGTGGAAGGCGCGGCCGAGGCGAACGGTCGGATTGTTGCCCAGTCCGGTGTGGACGGTGGCCTGCACTTCGCCCGTGCCGCCTTCGTCTTCCAACTCGACCTTCAAAGCCTCCAGGCCCGCTTCGTCGAGCACCTCCAGCGTCAGCAGCATCCGCGCTTCGCTGGTCACTTTCGCGAGCGGAGTGCCGCTGCGCACCGTGATCCGCGGCGGCTCGTCCGGGCTCGGGCTGTCGAGTTCTACCTGGAGCAGGATGCAGGTCGCATCCTCGGCCCATCTTAGAAAGCTTTCGACCAGGTTGTCCTCGAAGCAGGCGGCGCTGAATTGGCCGCTGCTGTCGGAGAAATCGGCGCGCACGAAGGGTTTGCCTTTGCGCGTGGTGCCCTTGGTCACCTTCTCGACCATCGCCGCCATGACGGCATTGCTGCGCCCGCTCGTGAACGCCCCACCCGTCATCAGCGAGGCATAGCTGCGCGCGCCATTGGCCGAGGCGACCAGGCGATAGGCTTCGACCGGATGGGCAGAGAAATAGAAGCCGTAGGTTTCGCGCTCCTTGGCCATGCGCTCGGCACGGCTCCACGGCTCGACCGGCTTGAGCCGCAGCGCTTCCGCCGGCTGGGCGTCGCCGCCGAACAACCCATGCTGGCCGCTCGAACGCTCGCGCTCGGCAGCATCGGCCACCGCCAGCAGCAATTCGGCATTGGCATAGACTTTCGCGCGGTCGGGTTCAAACTCATCGAGCGCGCCAGCCGCGGCCAGAGCCTCCAGCCCGCGCGAATTGAGCGCGCCTTTGGGCAGCCGCTCGAATAGGTCCTTCAGGCTCTCGAACGGCCCGCGCGCCGCGCGGTCGGCGGCGATCGCCTCCATCGCCTTCTCGCCGACGTTGCGCATCCCGGCCAGCGCGTAGCGCACAGCATGACCGTTGTCGGTCTGCTCGACGGTAAATTCGGCCTCCGACGCGTTCATGCTTGGCGGCAGGATCGCAATCCCGCCCGGCTTGCCCGGAAAGCGCCGCGCATCGTCCACGAACACCGCCAGCTTTTCCGACTGGTGCATGTCGAAGCACATCGAAGCAGCGTAAAACTCCTCCGAATAATGCGCTTTCAGCCAGCCCGTCTGGTAGGACAGCAGAGCATAGGCGGCAGCGTGGCTCTTGTTGAAGCCGTAGCCGGCGAACTTGTCGATCAAATCGAACAGCTCGTTCGCTCTGCCGGGCTCGATACTCGAGATGGCTCTGCACCCTTCGACGAAGCGCTGACGCTGCGCATCCATCACCGCCTGGATCTTCTTGCCCATGGCCCAGCGCAAGAAGTCCGCTTCACCGAGCGAATAGCCTGCCAGGACCTGCGCCGCCTGCATCACCTGTTCCTGGTAAATGAAGATGCCGTAAGTCTCGGC
>JANNOJ010000029.1:0-45273 GCA_031399025.1 Erythrobacteraceae bacterium
TCGTCGAGCGATACTTCTGCAAGCTCAAGCACTTCCGGCGCATCGCAACCCGCTTCGACAAGCTGGCCCGAAACTTCCTCGCCGCCGTGCTGATCGCTTCAACCCGACTATGGCTCAGAGCTTATGAGTCCAGAACCTAGACCGCCTTCACCAGCCGCCGCTCCACCAGCGCCAGCACGCCAGCCAGCTCGTGGCCGCGCTTGAGCACCTGGCCATGGGCGCCGAACAGCGCCCACATGCCTTGGCGGCCGCGCAGCTCGGGGCGCTTCTCAAGGCGCATCTGCGGCACTTCGGCCGTGCGCCGGAAGGCGGCGAAGGTGGCGCAATCGCGGGCGAAATGCATAGCGTAGTCGCGCCATTCGCCGGCGGCCACCATGCGGCCGTACAGGTCGAGAATGCGCATCAACTCGGCGCGCTCGAAGCCGACCTGCGGGTTCGCGCGGCGCTGCGGGAAGGCGAGGACATCGGCGCCGACGGGCGGGACGGCGCCAGGGGGACGCGGCATCAGCGCTTGATGCCGCTCTTGCGCGGCGTTCCGGATCGAACGCCCCCCTCGACCGGCGCCATCGCCGAGCGAAGCGCCTCGAGTTCGGTGCGCAAGGCGGCGACCTCGGCCTCCAGGTCCTGCATCCGCTGCGTGGGAGCCGGTTCGCCCGGCTCCTCGCTCCGCTCGGCGCAGGGCGTGCCGTAGGGCAGGAATTCGCGCAGCCAGGTCTCTGCGGGGACCAGGGTCGAGCGCGCCTTGAGGCCGATCATGGTCGCACCCTCGGGCACGTCGTCGGTGACCACCGCATTGGCCCCTACTCGCGCCCGCGCGCCCACGGTAATCGGGCCGATGATCTGCGCGCCCGAGCCGATGATCACGTTGTCGCCCAACGTCGGGTGGCGTTTGCCGGCCCTCCCGTTGGTGGGATTGGAGCCTCCCAGCGTCACGCATTGGTAGATGGTCACGTTGTCGCCGATCTCGGCCGTCTCGCCGATGACGGTGAAGCCATGATCGACAAAGAAGTTGCGGCCGATGACAGCGCCCGGATGGATGTCGATTGCGGTCAGCCAGCGGGCGAGGTGATTGACGAACCGGGCGAGAAAATACATCTCGCCCTCGAACAGCCAATGCGCCAGGCGATGGCAGGCCAGGGCCCAGACGCCGGGGTAGAGGAGAACTTCCCAACGCGAGCGGGGCGCGGGGTCGCGCGCCTTGACCGAGTCCAGATAAGCGATCAGCCGCTCGAACATGCGCGGGTCAGCTTTCCACCAAAGTACGCCCAAAGCAAGCGGGCCTAGAGCAAACGGGGCTCGTCGGGGCCATATAGGCCCTCCAGCGCCGCTCGCCAGAGGCCAAGCGTCGGCGGGCTCTTGCGTTCCAGGCTGAGCGTGTCGATCAGCGCCACCAGGCGTTCCAGGTCGGCCCAGGAGCGCCCGGCGCGCGGCACCAGGTAGTCCGCCGCCGCCTCGTCCAGCGCCAGGCCGCGGGCCGCGGCGTGCGCGAGGATGAGCTCGCCGGCCATGGCATCATCGGGCGCGCCGATCTCGAGCTGCAGCGCCGCGCCCAGCCGCGAGGCGAGATCGGGGAGCACGATGCGCCAGGGCGGCTCGCCCGCCACCAGGAGCAGCCGCGAGCCATCCTCCTGCGCCCGGTTCCAGCGGTGGAACAATGCGGTCTCGTCCAGGCGGTGGGCATCGTCCACCACTTCGCCGGCCCCGCTCTGGGCGAACCAGCGGGCGAACAGCGTCTTGCCCGCGCGCGGCGGGCCGGTGAGCACCGCGGCTCCAAACGGCCAGCGCTCGGGTGCGCGCAATGCCTGAGCGACATGCGCATTGGCCGGCCCCAGCACGATGCGCGGCGGCCCCGGCGCCGTGGGCGGCAGAGGCAGAGCGATCTGGCTCAACGTCTCCATCCGTCGCGATGGTTCGCGGGTGCCCGGCGCCGGTGGATCAGCGCGAGATCGCCAGCGCGTCGCGGCCCTCGGTCACCTGCCAGCCAGCCGCACGCAAGGCCGCCGCAAGCGCCCCCAGATCGCCCGCGAAGCTCACCCGCAGCACCGAAGTGCCGCCCACCGCCAGGCTGGAGGTGGCCACCGAGCGCACGCCCGGAGCCGCGCGCACCGCGCCGAGCGCAGCATCGAAGGCGGCGGCGTCTGGGGTCGCCACCTGCACGCTGAAGCTGGCCAACGCCTGCGGCTCGGCTGCGTCCAGGGTGGGGACGACCTCGGCGCCATCAGCAGGGGTTACCGCCTCGGCCCCGGCGAGCGCCGCCGCGCGGGCGCGCTCCTCGGCCTCGCGCCGCTGGCCGGCGGCGATCAGCGCCTCGATCTCCGGCGTCAGTTCGAATTCGCCGATGGCGAGCGTCGGGTCCGGCGTCAGCAGGCCCCGGGCGAGCGCCCGCGTGTAAATGGCGTTCAGCTGCCGCACGGCCAGGGTCAGCATCCGCGCCACCTGCGCTGTATTGTTCGCCCGCATGGTGAAGCCGCCCAGGTAGCGATGGTCGGGACCGTACCGGGCGGTGAAACGCCCCTCCACCGGCCCGCCGGGCCAATCGCGGCGCAGCTCGGCCGTGGGCACGATGACGTCGGCGGCGCTGTATTGGTCGAGGATGGTGTTCCACCACAGGCGCGAGCGGCGCCCGGCCTGGCCGTAGGTGAGCAGCAGCGATTCGCCGCCCGCGCCGGTGGGCCGCACGTAATCGATCGCGCTCGCCCCCGCCTGGTACTCGGCCCAGGCGCGCTGCCAGGGGTTGCGGGTCTCGAACATGGTCGCCGTGCCGCCCGAGATCAGCACCGGCAGCGTGAGCATCGGCGCCGAGCGGGCGCGTTCGCCCTCGCCGCCGAGCAGGGCACCGGCGCGTTGGCGATCGAAGATGACCCCCAGCGTCGCGATGTAGCGGCGCGGGCCGAGCTGCTCGCGCTGAACCACAATGGCAGAGACCAGCGATGTCAGCCGCTCGTCAGGGATCTCGGACCCGTCGATCTGCGCCCAGGCGAGCCGCGCGGCCTCGGCCCAGCCCTTCTCGCGCGCGGCGACCGGGTTGTCGCCGACGACGTTGACGGTGATCCCCTCGACCTCGATGTCGGTGCTGGTGGCCACTGGGGCGATCCCGCGATCGCCGCCCACCTGCGCCGCGAGCACCGCGGCGAGCAGCAGCAAGGTAGCCAGCGCGGCTGTGGCGATAGTGACAAGCAGCCGACGCGCGGGCGGTGCGGTTGGGAGGGTGATGGAATGCATCGGCCGGGGATCGGCGGGCTTTTTGCCCAAAGGCAAGTGGAAATCCAAGCCGGAATGTCTAAGGCCCTTGGCGATGGGCGAAAGCGAACCTCCAGCCACGGCCAGCGGTGCCCGCTACACCTATGCCAAGGCAGGCGTGTCGATCGATGCGGGCAACGCGCTCATCAGGGCGATCGCCCCGCTGGTGAAGGCGACCGGGCGGCCCGGCGCGGATGCCGAGATCGGCGGTTTCGGCGGCTTCTTCGACCCGCGCGCCGCAGGCTATACCGACCCGCTGCTGGTGGCTGCCAATGACGGCGTCGGGACCAAGCTGAAGCTCGCCATCGAGCACGACCGGCACGACTGGGTCGGCATCGACCTGGTTGCCATGTGCGCCAACGATCTCATCGTCCAGGGCGCCGAGCCGCTGTTCTTCCTCGATTATTTCGCCACCGGTGCGCTTGATGCAGCACTCGCCGAGCGGGTGATCGCGGGCATTGCGCGAGGCTGCCGCGAAGCGGGCTGTGCGCTGATCGGTGGCGAGACGGCCGAGATGCCGGGCATGTACGCAACCGGGGATTACGACCTCGCCGGCTTCTGCGTGGGCGCGGTGGAGCGGGGGCAGCAACTCACCGGCGAGCGGGTGGCGCAGGGACATGTGCTGCTTGGCCTCGCCAGTTCGGGCGTGCATTCCAACGGCTTCTCGCTGGTGCGGCGGCTGGCGGCGGACCGCGCGTGGCGGCTCGATCGCCCGGCCGTGTTCGACCGCGAGGTGCTGCTGATCGACGCGCTGATGGCCCCGACGCGCCTCTACATCGGCTCGCTCCTGCCGCTGATCCGCGCCGGGCGGATCGACGCGCTGGCCCATATCACCGGCGGCGGGCTGCTCGAGAACGTGCCGCGCGTGCTGCCCGAAGGCGCGCACGCGGCGATCGACGCCGCCGCGTGGCCGCAGCCCGGGCTGATGGCCTTCCTCCAGGCGCAGGGAAATATCGAGCCCGGTGAGATGGCGCGCACCTTCAACAACGGCATCGGCATGGTGCTGGCGGTGCAGCCCGAGCTCGCGGGCGTGGTCACACAGGCATTGGGTGAGAGCGGCGAAACGGTGTTCCGGATCGGCGAGGTGGTGGCGGGCCGGCGCGGCTGCACGGTGACGGGCGGACCGGAAGATTGGTCGGCGCGCGCTGCCTGGAGCGCCACGCACCATGCCTGAGCCGGGTCCCGAGCGGGTCAAGGTCGCCTGCCTCATCTCGGGCAACGGGACCACCATGGCGGCGCTGCTCTACGCCGCGCGCGCGGCCGAATGCCCCTATGAGATCGTCCTGGTCGCCAGCAACGTGCCCGATGCGCCCGGCCTGGCGCTCGCCGCTGCCGAAGGGATTGCCACCTTCGCCAGCAGCCATCGCGGCCTCGCACGGGACCAGCATGAGGGGCTAATGGACGAGGCCGTGCGGACAAGCGGCGCGGATTACCTGGCGCTGTGCGGTTACATGCGCGTCCTCACCGCGGAGTTCGTGGTCCGGTGGGAAGGCCGCATCCTCAACACGCATCCCTCGCTGCTGCCCTTGTACAAAGGCCTCGATACCCACGCCCGCGCGCTTGCGGCGGGCGACCGCCATGGCGGCTGCTCGGTCCACGTCGTCACCGCCGAACTCGACGCCGGCCCGTTGCTCGGCCAACTGCCGGTGGCCATCCTGCCCGGCGACACCCCCGCGGCCTTGCGCGGCCGCGTCCAATTGGCCGAATACCAGCTCTACCCCCGCGTGCTGGCGCAATATGTCGGGCGCCCGTTCAGCGCCGGCTGGCTGCTCGAGCAGGTGCGCGAGCGGGCGCTGGCGTTGCCCGAAGCGGAGGAGCGCGACAGCCACGGCGCGCCCGGCTGGCGCACCGGTGGCAAGAGCGGCAAGTACTTCGCCTATTTCGCCGACCAGCATCACGGCAGCGCCAACATCGCGCTCATCGTCAAGGCGGCCGACCAGGAAGAGCTGGCCGCGCTGGTGGAGCAGGACCCCGAGACGTATTTCAAACCTGCCTACTACGGGGCAAGCGGCTGGATCGGGATCATCCTCAACCGTCCGGGCGTAGACTGGCAGCATGTATCTGAATGGCTCGAACGAAGCTGGCGCGCCGTGGCGCCGCGGCGCCTTACCGCCTTCCTTACCATCGCCGACGCGTTCTGAAGTGGTGGGGTCGGTTCGGCTGCGGCCCTGTCCGCTGTGGCAAAAGCATGTGATTGCCGGCATGCTCGGGCCCTATTTGTCCGAACTCGACCCAGCCTACGCGGGCGATTACCCCTTCCTCGACCTGTATTGGACCCAAGCCGACCGCCACCCCCTGCTGATCGAAGCACAGGGCGAGGTCGCCGGCTTCGCGCTGGTCAACAAGGTCGCCCAGACTGAACACCACGTCGATCACGTGGTCGCCGAGTTCTATGTCATGCCGCGCTTCCGCCGGCGCGGGATCGGCCTCAGGGCGGCGTCGCGGCTGTTGCGCCAGGGGCGCGGGATCTGGGAGGTGGCGGTGTTGCGCGAGGCGCCCAGGGCGTTGGCGTTCTGGCGGCGGACGATCGGCAGCTTCGCTCCCGGCCAGGCGATCCCGTACTTCGACGCCGAGATCGGCCGCTGGCTGTTCCGCTTCGGCGGCCAGTACCCGGGGCTGCAGCGTTGAGCCTGCCGCCACGGCCGCATCCGCTGGCCCGCTCCCGGCTGGTGGACAGCGCCAATCTTCGCCTCGAACAGGCCTGGGCGGCCGGCTGGTGCACGCCGCCGGCACTTGATCCGGCAGTGCTGTGGCGCAAGGCGTGTCTGACCGCGCCGGCCGCCGGCGAGACGGGTGGCCGGAGCGAGGCGGACGTGGCCGATTTCCGGCTGCGGCTCGAGCAGCTGTGCGCGAGCCTGAATGACGAGGCCCAACTCAGCGCGCTCGGCCGCACGCTGGCGCACGGCCAATTGGTGCGGACCATCCGCCACCGCCTCGCGCTCGGCGATTTGTGGCAGCGACATCCCGAACTTGCGCAGCACGAGATCGCCGCGCCGATCATCGTGGTGGGCCAGATGCGCTCGGGCACCACCCGGGTCCACCGGTTGCTGGCGAGCGATCCGGCGCATGCCGGCACACGGTTCTGCGACAGCTGGTTCCCCTGCCCGCCCGCTCGCGGCCGGCCGGACCTGCGCCCGCTGTGGTCGGCGGTGTCGCTGCTGGTGGCCCGCCGGCTCGACCCCTGGCTCGATGCCATCCACCCCTTCGGCGTCACCCGACCCGACGAGGAGCTCGGCTGGCTGGCCACCGCCCTCGACCACTGCGCCTACGAGGCCCAGTGGCGCATTCCCGCCTTCACCGCCTTCAGCGAGACGCGCGATCCGGAGGCGGTCTATCGCGAGTTCGATCGCATCCTGCGCACCGACGCGGCCGTGCGCGGCAATGGTGCGCGCTGCCGGGTGCTCAAGGTGCCGCAATTCGCCGAGGACTTGCCCGCGCTGCTCGCGCGCTTCCCTGAGGCGCGCGTGGTGCGCACGCGGCGCGATCTCGACGAGGTGGGGCAAAGCGCGGTTTCGCTGGTGGCCAACCAGATGGCGATGCAGTCGGACGCCGCGGACCTCGCCTGGATCGAAGCGGAATGCCGGCGCAAGATCGCCCTGCGCGAGGCGCGGATGGATGCCGCGCTCAAGGAGTTCGCCGGCCCGGTGGCCGAGGTGACCTTCCCACAGCTCGACCGCGATTGGGAGGGGGCGATCGGCCGGCTGTACGCGGCGCTGCAGCTGCCGCTGGGCCAGCCGGCGCTCGCGGCGATGCATGGCGAGCACGCCCGCGCGGCGGCCGCCCCGCACCAGGCGCATCGGCGGACGTACCAAGCCTTCGCCCGCGCCTGAGCTCGGTTGGTCGGCCCGGCGCTAACCGGCGCGCCGTTCGGGCGGGGCGGAATATAGCTCTGGCAGCAGGATGCGGGTCGACTGGGGCGTTACCCCCTTGTGAAAAGCGCTGCCATTCGTGGATCCGGCGATCGTCCGCACCGCCCGCCACAGCTTCTTGCCACTCAAGCGCTCATCCGAACAGGATGCCCGGCGGCGTATACACCTGCCTGCCGCGCGCGCCGATGTCGGCGACCTCGGTGCGCAAATCGGGTGCCATGCTGGAAAAGCGCGCCAATGCGGTGGCCGCAGCGGGGCGGCCCGATGACCCCGCCGGCGCTATCGACCATCCGGAAACCGGGCGCCATCAGCCGGGCAACCGTCTCTAAATCATTATCATTCGCGTTACACGGCGCGCAGAAGGCTTCGACAATGCGCTGGGGACGGCTCTTGCGTGAAGATGGACATGGGCGCGACCCCGAACCCGGTATCCTACTGGACAGATCGATGGGCGTCTTGCTCGATTTAGGCAAATACCTCGATCAAGACCCAGACCAAAGGGTGGATGCGCGAAATACGGACAGCGTGCGTGCGTCCTCGCGGGGTCAGCCGACGATTTCGTCCTCGCGGAAGAAGAACGCGATTTCGGTGGCGGCGTTTTCGTCGCTGTCGGACCCGTGGACGGTATTGGCCTCGATCGATTCGGCGTAGGCCTTGCGGATGGTGCCTTCATCGGCTTTGGCGGGATTGGTCGCGCCCATCACGGTTCGGTTGCGGGTGACCGCATCCTCGCCCTCGAGGACCTGGACCATCACGGGGCCGCTGATCATGAAGTCGCACAGTTCGCCAAAGAACGGGCGCTCCTTGTGCACCGCGTAGAACCCTTCGGCCTGCTCACGGGTCATCCGGATGCGCTTGGCGGCGACGATCCGCAGCCCGGCATCCTCCAGCATCTTCGTGACCGCGCCGGTCAGGTTGCGGCGGGTGCCGTCCGGTTTGATGATCGAGAAGGTGCGAGTGACCGCCATGGCAGATCGGGTCCTTTGCGTGGATGCCGCGCCGCTGTGAGAGCGGTCGCGTGGCTGGGCGCGCCCCTAGCCTCCCATGCGGGCCGGAGCAAGCCTGCGCGCCAGCCGGGACCGCCGTGTACCGGGATCAAGGTCCTTCCACCCAGCGGCCGGCTGCGTCCTGCTGCCAGAACCGGCGTTCGATCCCCGCATCCTTGCCCAGCCGGCGCCAGTGCTGGCGCGCCGTGGGCAGGGCCGCCTCGTCCACCAGGTACAACACCCGCTCGAAGCCGGCGGGCTCGCGCCACTCGCTGTCGGCCAGGCACAACAGGCGCGCGCCGTTCACCGCCTCGATTCCGTCGGCGAGCAGGATGGGCTGGCGCGCGGCGTGTGGCTCGCTCGCCAGGCCATTGGCGAGGAACAGCTCGGGCCGTCCCTTCCACAGCGCGTCCGACAACACACGGAGCAGCGCCTCCTCCCGCGCCACCACCAGCAGCCGCTGGCCTTCGCCCAGCACGCGCGCGGCGAGCGCGACCACCACCGCCTCGGGCCGCGCGTTGCCCAGCAGGTAGAAGTCGACGCGCATTGCAATCCCTTTCGGCCTGCCGCTGCGCCATTTGAGGCCGCAGCCCGCCCCGGTCTTGGCGCTCAGCCTTCGCAGACGTCGCGGACGAAACGGTCGAGCAGGCGCACGCCGTAGCCGGTCGCACCCTTATCCCAGGTGGCCCCCGGCTTGTCGGCCCAGACCATGCCGGCAATGTCGAGATGCGCCCAGGGCGTATCGTTCTCCACGAAGCGCTGGAGGAACTGCGCCGCGGTGATCGAGCCCGCCGGCCGGGGGCCCACGTTCTTGATGTCGGCGATGGGCGAATCGATGAGCTTGTCGTAGGCAGGCGAGAGCGGGAGGCGCCAGAGCTTGTCGCCGCTGGCCTTGCCCGCCTCAAGCAGCTGCCCGGCCAGTTCGTCATTGTTGGCGAACAGCCCGCCATGCTCGTAGCCCAGCGCCACGATCATCGCCCCCGTCAACGTGGCCAGGTCGACGATGCGTGCGGGCGAGCAGTTACGCTGCACCCAGGTCAACGCATCGCACAGCACCAGGCGACCTTCGGCGTCGGTGTTGAGCACCTCGACCGTCTGCCCGCTCATGGTGGTGACGACATCGCCCGGGCGCATCGCCTTGCCGTCGGGCATGTTCTCCACGAGGCCGCATACGCCGATCACGTTGGCCCTGGCCTGGCGGGTGGCGAGCGCCAGCATGGCCCCCGCCACCGCGCCGGCGCCGCCCATGTCCCACTTCATGTCCTCCATACCGGCGCCCGGCTTGATGGATATGCCCCCCGAATCGAAGGTAACGCCCTTGCCCACGAACACCGTGGGCTTGTCGCCCTTGGCGCCGCCGTTCCAGCGGATCACCAGCAGCCGCGCCGCGCGCTCCGACCCCTGGCTCACGCCCAGCAGTGCGCCCATGCCCAGCTCGTGCATCTGCGCCTCGTCGAGCACCTCGATCAGCGCGCCGGTGCCCGAAAGCCGCTCGACGCAACGCGCCACGAAACTTTCGGGGTACACCACGTTGGGTGGCTCGGTGACCAGTTCGCGGGTGAACTCCACGCCGGTCACCACCGCCCGGGCATCCTCCCATGCCACGGCCGCGCCGGCGGGAGCGCCATGGACCACGACCTCCTTGAGCGTCGCCTTCTGCTCGTCTTTCAGCCGGGTGCGATAGCGATCGTGGCGCCAGCTGCGCAGCACCAGGCCGGTTAGCAGCGCGGCAATATCGGCGGGCCGCAACTGCGCCTGTCCGGCATCGAACGCCAGCCGTTCCACCCCGCCGCTGACATAGCGCGCCGCGATGGCCGCGCCCGCCGCCTCCAGCCCGCTGCCGGGCGCCTCCCCGCTTTGCGCGCCCGCCAGCACCAGCCGCGTCATCCGGCCATCCTGCGCCACGAAGGTCTCAAAGATCTTGCCCGCCTTAGGCTGGAATCCGGCCGCCGCCGCCGCCGCTTCGCGCACGCTCGGGTCCAGCGTGTCCGGCAGGCTGGCGCCAGTGAGGATCAGCAACTTTGCCTCACCTGCGGCAGGCCGGGAAACATCGCTGAAAGTGATCTGCAAGGGGCTCTCCGCTCTATGGAATGGGGGCGAACGCGGCCTTGGGGCCCGCGCTGTTCCACGGCGTTGCAGTTACGCACGGGCGGTGCAATAGGCAAGCCATGCCCCCCAAGCCCAAGGGTCCGCGCGCGCTTTCGCAAGCCTGTCGATGTCGCATGCGGGCGCGGTTGCGCGGCCGTGCCCGGAGCGCGTTGCTCGCCTTGGCGGCCATGGGTGGTTGGGCGCCCGGGCTGGACGGAACCGCGCTGGCGCAGGACGGAGTCCGCGTGGGGGTAGACCCCGCCGTCAGCGAGGTCGAGGCGCTGACCGGCGCCGAACCGCCCGAGACCACCCCGGATCCCCCGGTGCCGATACCCGACGGGACCCCCGTTGCCGACAGCCCCACCGGCGAGGAACGGATTGCCTTCGAGGCCGACGCCATCAGCTACGACAGCGATGGCGACACGGTGACCGCGCAGGGCAGCGTGATCCTGCGCCAGGGCGACCAGTCGGTTCGCGCCGATACCGTTACCTGGAACCGGCTGACCGGCCAGATCGTGGCGCAAGGGCAGATCCGCTTCGTCGACGAGAACGGCAACCAGCTGTTCACCGAGCGCCTCGAACTGACCGACGAGCTCAAGGCGGGGGCCATGGAGAACCTGCTGCTGGTGTTCCGCACCGGCGGCCGCCTCGCCGCCGCCCGGGCCGAGCGCAACGAGGAGGGCGACCTCGCCGTCACCCGCGCGGCGTACTCCACCTGTTCGGTCACCGACGCCGAGGGCTGCCCCAAGGACCCAAGCTGGCGCATCACTGCCGAGCGCGTCACCTACGATGCACAGAGCGGGCGGATCCGCTTCTCGGGCGCCTATCTCGAACTGTTCGGCAATCGCGTGCTGCCGCTGCCCGGCCTGGTCATGCGCTCGGGCGGCGGCGCGGATTCGGGCTTCTTCGTCCCCGACATCGGCTATTCGGCCTCCAACGGCTTCGAGGTGTCGGGCAGCTATTACTGGCGGCTGGCGGACAACCGCGATCTCACGCTCACCGCCTTCGCCTATACCGAGACCGCGCCGATGGTCTCGGCCCAGTATCGCCAGCTGACCGGCACCGGCGCCTTCCAGGCCACCGGCTACCTCACTCACGGCTCGCGCGTGCCGCTTGGCGCAGACGAGGGCAGCCCGGAGCGCGAGGGCGTGCGCGGCTATATCTTCGCCAGCGGCCGCTTCCAGCCGACCCGGCGATGGTCGATCGAAGGCTCGCTGCGCCTGGCCAGCGATCGCACCTTCCTGCGCCGTTACGACCTCAGCCGCGAGGATCGCCTGCGCTCGATGGTGCGCGCCGAGCGGATCGACCGGGCGAGCTATCTCACCATCGCCGGCTGGGCCTCGCAAGCGCTGCTGGTCGATACCCCGCAGGGCCAGGTGCCGCTGGCGCTGCCGGCGATCGACTACCGCCGCCGCCTGCCCGACAAGCTGCTGGGCGGCACGGTGGCGGTGCAGGCCAATACGCTCACCATCACGCGGGGCGAGGGGCAGGACACCCGCCGCGCCTTTGCCCGCGCGCAGTGGGACCTGCGCCGGGTCACGCCGCTGGGCCAGGTGGTCACGCTCACCGGCCTGGTGCGCGGCGACGTCTACAACGCCAACGATACCTTGCTGAACCCCACCGCGTCCTACCGCGGCAACGAGGGCTGGGAGACGCGCGGGGTGGCTACGGCCGCAATCGATGTGCAATGGCCTTTCATCGGCGCGTTGCTAGGCGGAACGCAGATCGTCAGCCCGCGCATGCAGCTCGTGGCCACGCCCTCGATGCGCAATTCTGCCATTCCCAATGAGGATGCGCGCGCCATCGACCTGGAGGATTCCAACCTCTTTGCGCTCAACCGATTCCCGGGCTACGACCGCGTGGAGGAGGGCGCGCGGCTGAGCTACGGCATCGACTGGCAGGCCGATCTGCCTGGCTGGCGCCTGAAATCCACCGTCGGTCAGTCCTACCGCCTCGCCGACAAGCCCGGCCTGTTCCCCGAGGGCACCGGCCTCACCGACCGGTTTTCCGACTGGGTCGGCCGGACCGAGGTACGCTATCGCGACTTCCTTAGGTTCACTCACCGTTACCGGCTAGACAAGGACGGCTTCGCGGTCCGCCGCAACGAGATCGACGCCACGCTGGGAACCGACGAGACCTATCTCGAGGTCGGCTACCTGCGGCTCGACCGCAACATCGACCCCAGCTTCGAAGACCTGCAGGACCGTGAGGAGGTGCGGGCCGCGGGCCGCTGGGAATTCCTGCGCTTCTGGTCGGTGTTCGGCTCGGCGGTGGTCAACCTGACCGACCGCGAGGAGGATCCGCAGCTCGCGTCGGACGGCTTCGAGCCGCTGCGCACGCGGCTGGGCATTGCCTATGCCGACGATTGCCTGGAATTCGGCGTCACCTGGCGGCGCGACTACGTCTCGGTCGCCGATGCCGAGCGGGGCAACGCCTTCCGCCTGTACTTCGCGCTGCGCAACCTGGGCTTCTAGCCAACGCACTCGCGACTTGCCGCCATGTAGGACTTTTGCATCGCGCGCTGATTAGCGCTACAAAGGCGTGCTCAGCTTGGGTTCAGCCGCTGCGAGCCAGCGCCAGCTGTAGGATCGCGCGCCGTTCCTATGTCATCGACGGGATTTTCCAGCCTTGTGGTTCACTTTGCGATGATCCGTTTACGCAACCCTCTCCGCCTCGCCGGTAGGGCGACGCTCGGCCTTGGAGCGCTAAGCCTGGGCGCGCTGGCCTCGCTGCAGGCGCAGGAGGCGCCGTCGTCCGACGCGGCCGAGGCGTTCAACTTCCCCGACACCATCGAAATGCTGGGCAATCCCGATCCGAACAACCGGCGGGCCACGGCTCGGGTCAATGGCAACATCATCACCGGGACCGACGTCGAGCACCGCCTGGCGCTGATCCTGGACGCCAACCGAGGCGCGATCGCCGAAGAAGAGATGCAGCGTCTGCGTCTGCAGATCCTGCGCAACCTCATCGACGAGACGCTGCAGGTGCAGGAGGCCTCCGCGCTGGAGATGGAGGTCACCCCCGACGAGGTAGACGAAGCCTACGCGCGGCTCGCCACCGGGCGATTCAACCGCACGCCCGACGAACTGGACGCCTACCTGCTCGAGATCGGCTCCTCGGCCGGTTCGCTCAAGCGGCAGATCCAGGGCGAGATGGCCTGGGATCGTTTGCTGCGGCGCAACGTGGCGCCGTTCGTCAATGTCTCTTCAACCGAAGTGACCGAGCTGTACGATCGGCTGCAGGCCTCGCGCGGCGCGGCCGAATACCGCATCGGGGAGATCTTCCTCTCGGCCACGCCCGCGACGCGCGAAGAAGTCGCCCGCAACGCCGAGCGGATCGTCGAGCAGCTGCGCCAGGGCGGCAGTTTCGTCGCCTATGCCCGGCAATTCTCGCAGGCCTCAACCGCCGCGGTGGGTGGCGACCTGGGCTGGATCAGGCTCGAACAATTGCAGAACCCGCAGCTCGAACAGGCCGCGCGCGAGCTGACGCCCGGCCAGCTGGTCGGGCCGGTGCAGATACCGGGCGGCTTTTCCATCCTGTTGCTGATCGACCAGCGCAATATCGGCATGGCCGATCCGCGCGACGCGGTGCTCAGCCTCAAGCAGATCTCCTACGATTTTCCCGACGGCATCACCGAGGCCGCGGCGCAGGAGCAGGCCAATCAGTTCGCCGCGTCGGTCGCATCGATGAACGGCTGCGGCGATGCGGATGCGAAGGCCAATGCGGTTGGAGCGCAGGTGGTCGACAACGACCAGATCGCCGTCCGCGCGCTTCCCGAGGCGTTGCAGGCCCCCATCCTCGAGCTCAGCCTTGGCGAGACCACCCCCATCTTCGGCGCACTCGACGAAGGCGTGCGGGTGCTGATGCTGTGCGGCCGTGACGATCCGGTCGAGACGCAAGGCCCCAGCTTCGACCAGCTGATGGCGCAGCTGGAAGACGACCGGGTCAATCGCCGCGCGCAGAGCTATCTGCGCGACCTGCGCCGCGATGCGGTGATCGAGTACAACTGAGCGTGCCGCCTGTCCGGCCTGGTGGTGGGTCGGAATACGCCGGGCCCCTGGCCATATCGCTGGGTGACCCGGCGGGTATCGGGCCCGAACTGATCTGCGAAGCCTGGGCGCAGCGCACGGCGGAACCGCTGCCGCCGTTCGTGGTGTGCGGCGGTGCCGGCGTGCTGCGCAAGGCGGCGCGAGTGCGCGGGCTCGCCTGCCCAGTAGTCCTGGTGGGCGACCCGAAGGAGGCCGCCGACGCCTTTCCTCACGCCTTGCCAGTGTTCGGCACGCTCGCCGGCACCTACCGCCCCGGCGCTCCCGATGTCGAGGGCGCGCGCCTTGCGCATGCCTCGCTGGCGGCAGCTGCCGCGTTGGCGGTGGACGGGCGCGCCGCCGGCCTGGTCACCGGGCCGATCGCGAAGGCCGAACTCGCCAAGGTGGGTTTCGCCTTCCCGGGCCAAACCGAGTTCGTCGCCGATGCCGCGGGCGTGGCGGGCGAGGATGCCGTCATGCTGCTCGCCGGCCCGCAACTGCGCACCGTGCCGATGACCGTCCATTGCGCCCTCGCCGAAGTGCCGGGCCGTCTTTCCATCGACCTCATCGTGCGCCGCAGCCGCATCGTGGCGCGCGCCCTGCGAGCGGATTTGGGGATCGCCCGCCCGCGCCTCGCGCTCACCGGCCTCAACCCGCATGCCGGGGAGGACGGCCGCATGGGCTGCGAGGAGATCGAGATCATCGCCCCCGCCATCGCCGCCTTGCGCGCCGAGGGGATCGACGCGACCGGACCGCATCCGGCCGATTCGCTGTTCGCCCCCCATGTGCGCGACAGTTACGACGTGGCCATCGCCATGTATCACGACCAGGCGCTGATTGCGCTGAAGGCGCTCGATTTCGACGCCGGTGTGAACATGACGCTGGGGCTGCCGATCGTGCGCACCTCGCCCGACCACGGCACCGCCTTCGCCATCGCCGGCAAGGGCAGCGCCAGTCCGGGTGCGATGATCGCCGCGATCCGCATGGCCGGTGAGATGGCGGCGCGCAGGTCACGCCTCACTTTCCGCCCATCCTGAGCCGGTCGAAGGATTGCTTTTGCTTCCAGCGCCACACGGGAAACAAGGGCAACCCTTCGACAAGCTCAGGGTGAGCGAGTTAAGGAGGATGCTGCTGTGCCCACCCTCCCCCCCTTGCGCGAAGTCATCGCCGCCCACGGCCTCACCGCCACCCGGACGCTGGGGCAGAACTTCCTGCTCGACGAACAACTCCTTGCCCGCATCGCCGCGATCCCGGGCAGCCTCGAGGGTCAGGCTGTACTCGAAATCGGCCCGGGGCCTGGCGGCCTTACGCGCGCCCTGCTGCGCGCCGGCGCCCAGGTCACCGCCATCGAGCGCGACGTCCGCTGCCTGCCGGCGCTGGCCGAACTCGCCGAAGCGTTTTCCGGGCGCCTCACCGTCATCGATGGCGACGCGCTGACGCTCGACCACACGGCGATCATGCGAGGCAAGCCCTTCGCGGTGGTGGCCAACCTGCCCTACAACATCGGCACCGAGTTGTTCACCCGCTGGCTCTCGCCGGCGGCCTGGCCGCCGGCCTGGGCCTCGCTCACGCTGATGTTCCAGCATGAAGTCGCGCGCCGCATCGTCGCCCAGCCAAAGACGGGGCCGGGTTCGAGCGAATACGGCCGCCTCGCCATCCTCGCGCAATGGCGCGCACGCCCGCGGCTGGCGATGAAGGTGCACCGCAGCGCCTTCACCCCCGCGCCCAAGGTGATGAGCGCGGTGGTCCATGTCGAGCCTGCGGCAATGCCGCCCGGCGTCGCTCCGCCGGTGCTCGAACAGGTGACCCAGGCCGCCTTCGGCCAGCGCCGCAAGATGCTCCGCCAAAGCCTCAAGGCGCTGCCCGGCGCGCTCGAGGCGCTGGCCGCGCTCGCCATCGACCCCGAACGCCGCGCCGAGACGCTGTCGGTTGCCGAGTTCGTCACCCTCGCGCGCCGGCTCACCCAAGCGGCGGTTTGACAGGAGGCCGCCTGCCGGTTCATCCCGCGCCAGTGACGCGATCGCTCGCCCGTGAGGAACATGCGCTCCTCGAACCGCTCGATGCCGAGCGGATGCTGGCGCGTACCCTCGCTTGGTCGGCGATCAATTCCGGCAGCGACAACCTTGCAGGCCTGGCGCGCATGGCCGACGCGCTGGCCGACGCCTTTGCCGAACTGCCCGGCGAGGTGGCCCTTCACCCCCCTGCCCCGGTGACCGCCATGGCCGCCGATGGGCGCGAGGTCGCGCGTGAGCACGGCCACCATCTGGTCCTCTGCGTCCGCCCCGCGGCCGCGCGCCGCGTGCTGCTGACCGGCCACATGGACACCGTCTACCCCGCCGACCACGCTTTCCAGCAGACCAGCCGGCCCGACGCCGACACGCTGAACGGCCCTGGCACGGCCGACATGAAGGGCGGCATCGCGGTCGTCGCCGAGGCGCTGCTCGCCTTCGAGCGCAGCCCCGCCGCGGCCACGCTAGGCTACGATGTGCTGATCAATTCGGACGAGGAGACCGGCTCGCTCGCCTCCGCCGCGCTGATCGCCGGGCTCGCACGCGGCAAGCACGCTGCGCTCACCTACGAGCCTTCCGCGCTGCCCGACGGCACTCTCGCCCACGCCCGCGGCGGCAGCGGCAACTTCTCGGTCGCCTTCGCCGGCCGCTCGGCCCATGCCGGGCGCAACCCCGAGGAAGGCCGCAACGCGCTGGTCGCCGCCGCCGATTGCGCGGTCCGGCTGAAGGCGCTGCAGCATGGCGACCTGGCGGTGAACCCGGCCAGGATCGAGGGCGGAGCGGCCAACAACGTGGTGCCCGACCATGTGGTGCTGCGCTTCAACATCCGCCCGCAAACCACCGCCGCGGCCGAGGCCTTCGCGCCCGCCTTCGCCGCGCTGCTGGCCGACATCGCCGCCCGCCACGAGGTCGCCACCCGCGCGCAAGGCGGCATCACTCGCCAGCCTAAGCCGGTCGATGCACGGGCGCAGGCCTTGTTCGACCTGGTGCGCGACACCGGCGCCGAACTCGGCCAGGCGATCGCGTGGCGGCCGAGCGGCGGGGTGTGCGACGGCAACAACATCGCGGCGATGGGCGTGCCGATCGTCGACACCATGGGCGTGCGCGGCGGCGCAATCCATTCGCCACAAGAATACCTCATCATCCCCTCGCTGGCCGAGCGCGCCGCGCTCTCCACCCTGGTGCTCCACCGCCTTGCCATGGGGGCGCTGGCGTGAGCTTCGTTGTGCGCGCGGCCACGCCCGACGACCTACAATCGCTGTATGAAATGGCCAAGCTGACGGGCGGCGGGTTCACCAACTTGCCGGCCGATCGCGCTGCGCTTGGTGAGCGCCTCGAGCGTTCCGCCGCAGCCTTTTCGCGACCGGACGATACTCCTTGGGACGATCTGTTCGTCCTGGCGCTCGAGAATTGCGCAACGGGCCAGGTGCGCGGCACTTGCCAGGTGTTCGGCCAGGTCGGCCAGCGCTGGCCGTTCTATTCCTACCGCCTCACCACCTTCAGCCAGCACAGCCGCGAGCTGGCGCGTACCGTGCGCGCCGAGCTGCTCAGCCTCACCACCGACCTTGAAGGCTGCAGCGAGGTCGGCGGGCTGTTCCTGCATCCGGGCGAGCGCGCGGGCGGGCTGGGCCTGCTGCTGGCGCGCAGCCGCTATCTGTTCATCGCCATGCACCGCGCCCGGTTCGCCGACCGGGTGCTGGCCGAGCTGCGCGGTATCATCGACGAGCGCGGCGGCTCGCCGTTCTGGGACGCGGTGGGCGGCAAGTTCTTCGGCATGAGCTTCCAGGAGGCGGACGAGTTCAATGCCATCCACGGCAACCAGTTCATCGCCGATCTCATGCCCAAGCACCCGGTCTACACCGCGATGCTGGGCGAGGATGCCAGGAAGGTGCTCGGTCTGCCCCATCCCGGCGGGCGTGCGGCGATGCGGATGCTGGAGTACGAAGGCTTCGCCTATGAGAACTATCTCGACATCTTCGACGGCGGCCCCACCCTGACGGCGCGCACCGACGCGGTGACCAGCATCGCCAATGCGGTGATGCGGCCAGTGACGGATGTCGCCTTGGCCAAGGGCGAGAGGGTGCTCACGGCCAGCGGGCGCCTGGCGGATTTCCGTTGCTGTTACGGCGCACTGGCGCGAGTCACCGACGGCGTGGCGATCGACCCCCAGGCCGCCGAACTGCTGCGGGTGCGTGAGAACGACATGGTCTGGAGCGTCCCGCGGTGACGCTCCCGTTCCCCGCCCCGCTCGTCCTGAGCTTGTCCAAGGACCGGCTTTCGTCCTTGCGAGTCGAGCGGCGATAGTTGTTGGCGCTTCAGGAGATCAATTTCGACGGCATCCCCGGCCCGAGCCATAATTACGCCGGGCTCAGCCTGGGTAACCTGGCAGCCACCGCCCATGCCGGCGAGACCGCCTTTCCGCGCGCGGCGGCGCTCCAGGGCCTCGCCAAGATGCGCGGCAACATGCGCTTGGGCCTGCGGCAGGGCTTCCTGCTGCCGCTCCCACGGCCGAACGCACGCTGGCTCGCCGAGCTGGCGGCCGACGAGACCACCGATCCCGCGCTGATCGCCGGCGCCTGGTCGGCCTCGGCGATGTGGACCGCCAACGCCGCCACCGTCTCCCCCGCGCCCGACACCGCCGACGGGCGCTGCCACCTCACCGTCGCCAACCTCGTCACCATGCCGCACCGCGCCCAGGAATGGCCCGACACCCTGGCGCAGCTCCGCCTGGCCTTCGCCGACGAGGCGCATTTCGCCGTACACGGCCCCGTTCCGCCCAGCTTCGGCGACGAGGGCGCGGCCAACCACCTGCGGCTCGCTCGCGCGCATGGCGAGCCCAGCATTGAGATCTTCGTCTATAGCCGGCCAGGTGGTCGCTTTCCCGCGCGCCAGCACGAACAGGCCAGCCGGATCGTCGCGCGCCGCCATGGCCTCGATCCCGCCCGCACGCTTTTTGCCGAGCAAAGCCCCGAGGCGATCGCGGCCGGCGCGTTCCACAACGACGTCGTCGCCGTCGCCAACGAGGCAGTGCTGCTGTGCCACGAGCAGGCCTTTGCCGATCCCGCCACGCTCCACGCTGCGATCGGCGAGTTCTGCCCCTGGGCGCAGATCATCGAGGTTCCCGCCACCCGGGTGAGCCTCGCCGAGGCGGTGCGCTCCTACCTGTTCAATGGCCAGCTGGTCACGCCTCCGTCGGGCGAAATCACCCTGGTCATCCCGACCGAGGCGTGGGCCAGCGAGCCGGTGCGCGCCTATCTTGAGGAGCTGGTGGCGGGCAACGGCCCCATCCGCCACGTCGTGCCCGTGGACGTGCGCCAGTCGATGGCCAATGGCGGTGGTCCGGCCTGCCTGCGGCTGCGCGTCGTCGCCGATCCAGCCGCCGTCGATCAGCGCTTCATCCTCTCCGAGGCGAAGGCCGATGCCATTCGCTCGGTGATCACCCGCGAGTGGCCCGAGCGCATTGCTCCCGGCGACCTGGGCAAGGATGCGCTGGCACATGGCGTCCGCCGCGCCCGCGCCGCTCTGCTCGCATGTCTCGATTTGGGTGAGCTCGAAGAGGCCCCTTCCGCCTGAGCCTCAGGTGCGGCAGACCGGTCGCCAGGAGAACGCAATGCGACGGCAGCTAGGCAGATTGTTCGTAATCAAGACCCGCCCCGAGGCGTTGCTGATCATCTATGCGCTGGCCCTCGGCGCCTGCGAGCGCGGCGCGGCCTATCTCGATCGCTTCCCGGGGATCGGCGGCCTGCTGCTGTTCCTGGCCTGCACCGGCGCGGTGTTCCTGGGCGGGGCCAAGATCCTGGATTGCCTGCGGCTGGAGCGGTCGACGAACAACGCCTGATCCGGTGCGCGCCTGATGGCGGGGGCGCTTTGGCGGGGCCTACCCCTTGTCCCCGGTCAAGGTGTGCGCAACCAGCGCATTTGCGTGACCGTGGCCCATGCCGTCATCGGTCTTCAGCGTAGCGGCCCACCTTATGTGCTTGGCCGGCAGGTGCCGGCCAATCGTCCTCGCACGCACTGCCCCCAGCGCTACTGCTGGCACCCATGGGCCGGATCCGCAACCGGCCTGAGGCGTGAGCGAAGCTTGCAGCTTATCGGGGCTTGAGATGGCGGGCGAGTTTTGGCGGGGAGACAGCGGGCGCGCTTGGCGCTGCTTACGGCAAGCCGCGCGGGGGGCGCCCGCGGGTCGGGACGGGGGTGATCCACGGCATAGTCCAGGTGCTGCAGTCGGGATCATCGCGAGCGGCATTTGGGACGAGCACCGCTTGAGGCGGCGCGCTTGGCGTGGCCCTGCAACATGCTTGTGCGCGCCTGGCAGGAATGCCCGCCGCCGATGGGCGCGTGGGGCAAGTAGCACCAGTTGAAGAGCAGGCGACAAACGCGGAAACTGGCTGTGCCGAGTTCCCCCGCGGGTGACGCTGGCCGCACCCCACGGCTTAGGCGACGCGAGGTGCAATAGCGATCAGGCGAGCCGGACGATGGCGTCGACTTCTACGGCGGCGCCCAACGGGAGCACCGGCACGCCGACCGCGCTGCGGGCGTGACGCCCGGCCTCGCCGAAGACTTGCGCCATGAGATCGGAGGCGCCGTTCGCCACCCGGGACTGGTCGATGAAGGTGGGTGCCGAGTTGATGAAGGCGCCCAGCTTGACCATCTGCTCGACCCGGTCGAGCAGGCTGGCCTGGTGGAGTTGAGCAAGGATCATCAGGGCGCAGGCACGCGCGGCGGCGATGCCCCGCTCGAGCGTCACGTCCTCTCCGAGCCGGCCGGTCACCAGTTCGCCATCCACGAACGGCAACTGGCCCGACACATAGGCCTGGCTGCCGCTCACCACGACGGGCAGGTAGCTGGCCACCGGAGCGGCGGCTTCCGGCAGGATGATCCCAAGTTCGGCCAGGCGGTCATGAACGGTCATGCGCTTCTCCTTGCAGGCTTTCGAGCACCCAGGGCAGGGCCTGCGACCAATTGTCGATGCGGGCATGGGCATGGCCGGCGACGAGCGCACAAGGTACATGCGGGGCGATCGCCTGCTCGCCGACAAACTGCAGCCGCCTGATGCGCGGGAGCATCTCGGCGGCGGACTGGTGGTGCTTGGCGATGTCATCGATGAACACCGCGCGCCGGGCGCCGTGCTCGTCCACGATTCGGCGCAGGGCGGCGCCCTTGGGTCCCTGGTTGGTGTAGACCGGGGCGACGATGCCCATTGCGCGCAACTGTCGCACACGCGGTTGGTTGCGGTGATCGCCCAGGTTGGTGAGCACTACGACGTCGGCCTCTCGCTGGAGTTCGGCAATCGCCGCGACGGCCCCCGAGATGGGTTGCTGAACGTGCATCTGGGTGTCGAAGAACAGGTTCAGCATGTGCCAGACTTGTTCCTCCGACAGCACCTCGGGACTGCCGCGGCGGCGCATGGAGTGCACGAAAGGATTGCCCCCCAGCGCGAAGTCGACATCGTGCTCGCGGGCGAGCCAGTCGCGAAAGTGACGGACCATGTGCAGCAGCACCTCGTCGCAATCGGTAACGACGAGAGGGCGTGCGCCCGGGTTGCTCATGGGCCCAACCTCCTGCGGGCGGCCGGGAATGCTTCCGGTTGAATGGCGAGAGCCTCGGACGCGGCGAGCAGGTCCGGCTCGTACGCGCACAGGTAATCCAGCACGGCGCGATGCGTGGACGTCGACGCGGCGGAGGCGCGCAGGATGTCGGGCGAGAGGCCGGTCGCATCGAGGAAGCGTTGCGCACGGCGCTGATCGGCGAGGATCCAGCCGAGGACCCCCAGGGCAGTTACGTGGGGGTCGGGCGAAGGGTCTTGCATAGGGTCGATGATTGTCCAGCACGGCAATGCGCTTCGCAATGCGCTTCGCATGGGCCTGACGAGCGGCCAGCCGGCTGGTAAATGGCGATGGATAATGACGATGTCGAGCGCGCGCGTGCCCACCGCCCGGGTGGGGCACGCCTCGATTTTCCCGTCCGACCAGCGCTCCGCTTCTGGGGCTCGACTCCTTTTCCTGGTGTGCATGCTTGACATGCAGCGCCTCCCACCGCTTTTCGGCCCCAATAGCGTGGCAAGCCGCGCACAGCGGCGTTCAGGGCCGCGACATGGTATGGAGCATACATGGACCGCGCCGAAGTCGACAGCCGCATCCGGACGTTGATCGAGCCATTCAACAAGAAGGATTTCGCGATCGAGGATGGCACTACTTTTGCCGGTGACCTGGAGT
This sequence comes from Erythrobacteraceae bacterium, assembly GCA_031399025.1. Classification (GTDB taxonomy): domain Bacteria; phylum Pseudomonadota; class Alphaproteobacteria; order Sphingomonadales; family Sphingomonadaceae; genus CBDBZL01. The sequence continues at coordinate 22,433 of JANNOJ010000029.1, forward strand.
TCGACAGCCTGACGGTGATGGATTTCGTGGCCGAGATCGAGGACGAGTTCGACATTATCATCAGCATGAACCAGCAGGCCGAGATCGAGAATCATGGCCAGTTGGTCGATGCGGTGTGCAAGATGAGCAAGGGGTAAGCCGTCCATGAGCGAGGGAGTGAGCCAGGCCGACCAGCCGCTCGTGCGCGAAGAGCCGGCCGGCGACCTGTTCAGCAAATTCGACGAGACGATCCGGATGCGCGAGCGCCTGCTGGCGAGCGGCGTCGAGGATCCGTTCTCGCTGGTGATGGAACGGGTCCTCTCCCCCACCCGCGCCATCTGCAACGGTCGTGACACTATTTTGCTCGGCACGTACAATTACATGGGTATGACCTTTGATCCCGACGTGATCGCCGCCGGCCAGCGGGCGCTGTCTGATTTCGGCTCGGGCACGACCGGCAGCCGGGTGCTGAACGGGACCTACCGGGGCCACCGGGAGGTGGAAGGGACGTTGTGTGAATTCTATGCGATGGACCAGGCGATGGTCTTCTCGACGGGCTACCAGGCAAATCTGGGGATCATCAGCACCATCGCCGGCAAGGGCGACTACGTGGTGCTTGATATCGACAGCCACGCCAGCATCTGGGACGGCTGCGCACTGGGCAATGCCGAGATCGTGCCTTTCAAGCACAACGACGTCGATGCCATGGAGAAACGCCTCCGGCGCATTCCTGAAGGTACCGGCATCCTCGTGGTCCTGGAGGGCGTCTACTCGATGATGGGCGACGTGGCGCCGCTCAACGAGATGGTGGCGATCGCCAAGGGCCATGGCGCGATGGTGCTGGTGGACGAGGCGCATTCGATGGGCTTTATCGGCGAGCACGGGCGCGGTGTGGCCGAGGCCCAGGGGGTGATGGACCAGGTCGACTTCATCATCGGCACCTTCTCCAAATCCGTGGGCACCGTGGGCGGCTTTTGTGTTTCGAACCATCCCAAGTTCGAGATCATGCGGCTTGTCTGCCGGCCCTATGTATTTACCGCCTCGCTGCCGCCCAGCGTCGTGGCGACCGCGGCCACCAGTATCCGCAAGCTGATGGGAGCGACGGAGAAGCGGGCGCATCTATGGAAGAATTCGCGGCGCCTGCACGCCGGGTTGAAGGATTTGGGCTTTCACCTGGGCACCGAAGATGCGCAAAGCGCGATCGTGGCCGTACTCATGCCGGGCCTGGAGCAGGGCGCGGCGATGTGGGAGGCGCTGCTGCGGGAGGGGCTTTACGTGAACCTGGCGCGGCCACCGGCGACGCCGATGAACATGACATTGCTGCGCTGTTCGTTGTGCGCCGAGCATACCGATGAGGAAGTCAGCACCATTCTTGGTATGTTCGAGCGCGCCGGCAGGGCTGTGGGCATCATTTGATCTGCAAAGCGGTGCGCTCGGGTCCTTGTGGGGGATCCTTAACTAGACCTGCTCAGTTGCTGCGACCGTGCTGCAGCCGCGGCCGGCCCCATGACGCCAAGGAGCGGGTGCGGCGGAAAAACTGGCTTGGGCAAAGCTGAAGGCGGCCAGCCACCACGATGCCTGTGGATGCGAGGCCTTGGCCATGGCCCAGCTGTAGAGTGCCTACAACACGCCGCCCGTCACCATTCTTATGCAATGCAGCATCAGATCGTAAGCGAGCCGCCGGAGCCATGCAACCAAATGGAATTAACCTGAATGGCTCTTTCATATTGACATCGCGACGATGTTTGGTTAATTAAGGAGAACATCGCGATAGTGTGAGTCGGCTGATCGGCTCACCCCGCCCGGACCGGAGACTCCCTTGCCCCAGGTAGAAAGTCCACGGCGCCGCCGGGTGTCCTGCGCGCCTGCGATCGCTGGCGTTATCGAACAGGACAGCGGATGGCGGCGGGCATTTCTGGAAAATCTTGCCGAAACGTCCAGCGTTGCGGCGGCAGCCGAATTCGCGGCGATAAATGCCAGCCTGGCCTATCGGTTGCGCCGGAACGATGCCTCATTCGCCCGCGAATGGCGGGCTGCATTGCTCGAAGGGTATGAGCACCTCGAGATGGAAACTCTTCACCGGCTTCGGGCCGGCACCGCCAAGGACGAGGCCAAGTTCGATATCGCGAACGCGATGCGGATCATAGCGTTGCACAAGCAGGCACTCGCCAACGACCAGGCCGACCCGAAAACCCGTGACGAAGAAACAATCTTTGCTTCGATCGATGCCAAGCTCGCAAGGTTTCGCGCCCGCGAGCAGAACGTAACCCGCATGTTGCACGAAGAAGGGGTGAGTTCGCCGCAATCTCCGAGTTGGGATGAATAGCCTCCATTGGTTAGCTGGGCTCGAGGAAAATCAGCTTCGTGAAGTGGTCCTCGAAATGGGCCCCGACGAGCAGGATGTGTTACGCTATCACTGGCGGTTGTGGGCCCGATCAGAACAACTGCCGCCGGCGGGTAATTGGGGGTGCTGGCTCATCTGTGCGGGCCGCGGGTTCGGCAAGACTCGGACCGGCGCAGAATGGATCAGGGAGATCGTCCGGCACGATGCGGCGGCACGGATCGCATTGGTGGCCGCCTCGATCCCAGAAGCGCGCGCCGTCATGGTGGAGGGCGAAAGCGGCATTCTGAACTGCACGCCGGATGATTGGCGGCCGGACTTTGAGCCTTCCTTGCGGCGGCTGCGCTGGCGCAGCGGTGCGCAGGCGTTCCTCTACTCGGCCGGTGAACCTGAATCGCTACGCGGCCCGCAACATAGCCACGCCTGGTGCGACGAGATCGCCAAATGGGACAATTCGGCCGACCGATCCCTGAGGGCCTGGGACAACATGCTGCTGGGCCTACGGCTCGGAGATTTGCCCCGCGTGCTTGCCACGACAACCCCGCGGGCGGTGCCGTTGATGCGGCGGCTGGTTGATGAAGCGAGCGCGGGTTCGGTGGTTGTGACCCGAGGCAGCACGTACTCGAACGTGGCGAACCTGCCTGAATATTACATCGAGCGGATGCGGCGCCAATTCGGTGGTACGGCGCTGGGGCGCCAGGAGCTCGACGGCGATATGCTGGGGGAGGTCGAGGGCGCCTTGTGGAGCCGCGCCTTGCTGGAGAAGATCAGGGAGCCCTTCTCGACCGAACCGCTGACCAGGGTTGTCGTGGCCGTGGATCCGCCCGCTTCGGCCACCGGTGACGAATGCGGCATCATCGTTGCGGGAGTCGCCCAGGACGGCATCGCCCGGGTGGTCTCGGATGCCTCGCTGGCCCGGGCCAGCCCCGAACGCTGGGCTCGCGCGGTCGCCTCGGTCGCAATGGCGTGGAAGGCTGACCGTGTGGTCGCGGAAGCCAACCAGGGCGGCAGCATGGTCGAAAGCGTTTTGCGTGCCGCCGATTGCCAGATGCCCATCCGCCTGGTCCACGCCAGCCGCGGGAAGGTGGCGCGGGCCGAACCGGTCGCGGCGCTCTACGAGACGGGTCGCGTGCGACACGTCGGCCTGTTCGCCCGGCTCGAGGACCAGCTCTGCGGCCTGATGGCGGGAGGTACGTACGAAGGGCCTGGCCGCAGCCCCGATCGTGCCGATGCGCTGGTTTGGGCCCTGACGGAACTGATGCTTGGCCGCCGGGGCGATCCTCGCGTGCTGCAGATTTAGGAACAAAGAGGAAACAAAATGTCCCTGATCGACACGCTTCGCTCTGCCTTCAAAGGCGGGGGTGGAGCCCGCGTGCCGCTGGCCCGCAGTTTCGCCTCGCCCTGGTCCTGGTCGATCGAGACGGGAGGGATGCGTGCGCCCTACAACTACGACCGGGCCGTTCGAAGCGCCTTTCTGGACAATCCGGTGGCGCAACGGGCGGTGCGGATCGTTGCCGAGGGCGTGGGTGGATCCCCGCTTAAGCCCGTTGACCCGGAAGCGCGGCGTTTGGTGCTCGCCACGAGCGCCGGGCAAGCATTGCTCGAGACGCTGGCCGCCCACCTGCTGCTGCACGGCGATGGCTTCGTGCAGATCATGCGCGATGCAGGCGGGCGTCCGCTGGAGCTGTTCGCCCTGCGGCCGGAACGGGTATCGGTGATGCCGGGCGCGGACGGTTGGCCAGCGGGCTATCGGTACAAGGTGGGTGACCGGACGCTCACCATCCCCTTGGAGGATGAAGACGGCTGGCCCGCGATCATCCATCTTAAGGCTTTCCATCCGGTGGACGACCATTACGGCGCCGGGTGCCTGAGCGCTGCGGAGCAGGCGGTGGCGATCCACAACGCCGCCGCCGACTGGAACCGGGCGTTGCTGGAGAATGCCGCCCGCCCCTCGGGCGCACTGATATTCGACAACGGTGCCGACGGTGCGACCCTGACGGCGGATCAATTCGACCGGCTGAAGGGTGAGTTGCTGCAAGCCTTTTCGGGCGGCAGCAATGCCGGGCGGCCGATGCTGCTGGAGGGGGGTCTTAAGTGGCAATCGATGTCGATGAGCCCGGCCGACATGGACTTTGCCGAGCTCAAGGCCGCCGCTGCCCGAGACATTTCCCTCGCCTTCGGGGTGCCTCCCATGCTGCTCGGCCTGCCCGGCGACAACACCTATGCCAATTACCGCGAAGCCAATCGCGCGCTCTGGCGCCTGACGCTGCTGCCGCTGGCCGGCAAGATCCTCGCCGGGCTGTCGGAGGGGCTGCAACCGTGGTTTCCCGAACTGGAGTTGGCGATCGACCTTGATCGCGTTTCCGCACTGGCGGAGGATCGCGAGAAAGTCTGGGCGCAAGTCTCCGGCGCGAACTTCCTGGAAGCAGATGAAAAACGTGCACTGCTTGGCCTGCCGCCTAAGGGAGACATCAAGTGAACCGCGACGAGATGCTCGCCAAGCTGATCTCCCAAGCACGAGATGAAGGCAGCGATTTGGTGACCTTGCGCGCGATCGTCGAGGAATCGAGTGAGCTTGGCGCGCAGCGCGTACTGGGCCGCCTGCGGCTGAACGACGAGCGGGCACAGACCGATCTCCACGAGTTGAGGGATTTGCTAAGCGCCTGGCGCACCGCGAAGGCAAGCGCGTGGAAGGCGGCCGTGGAGTGGATAGTGCGCGGCGTCATGGCGGCGTTGCTGATCGGCCTGGCGGTCCGGCTTGGCTTTGCGGATTTCCTGCGGTGAGCGCATCGGTGATACGGCTGGCCGGTTACGCCGCCCTGTTCGACAAGGTGGATGCCGCGCGCGATATCGTTCTGCCGGGCGCCTTCGCCCGGACGCTGGCGGAGCGCAGCGAACCGCTGCCGCTCTACTGGCAGCATCGACCGGACCAGGTGATCGGTGTCGTCGAGATGGTCGAGGAGGATCGCCGCGGGCTGCGCATCATTGCCCAGCTCGGTAATTCAGCAAGTCGCGCGGTCAGCGCTCTTCGAGCGCGAGCAGTAAGTGGCCTCAGCTTTGGCTACCGCGCACGGCTCTACCGGCTGACGCCGGCTGGCCGACTGCTCGAAGACGTGGACTTGTTTGAAGTGAGCCTGGTGACGCACCCACTGCAGCACGGGGCCAGGGTGCACCTCGTGCAGTAGCATGACCCAGCGACTTCGCGCTGTTTCGACCGGCCGCCCTGTGGGACGGCCTTTTTTTTGCCTCAAAGACCCTCAGGAAAGGTAAATTCTCCGATGGATATGAACATTCAGAGCGACGCCATGGCGGCAAGCTTCGATCTCGTTAGCAGGCAGGATGACGCCGACAAAGCGATCCAGTCGTTGCGCAGCGACATCACCGAGGTGAAGGGCCGGCTGGATCGAATCGGCCGCGCGGCCACCCGCCCTACCCTCGCCGGTGCAATCAGCAGTGAAGCCGAAGTGAAGGGGTTCGTAGATGGCTATCTGCGCCGGGGCTCGGACGCGGAAATCAAGTCGCTCACCGGCGTGGTGCCCAAGGATGGCGGCTACGCAGTGCCGCGCGAAATCGATGCCCTGATCGCCTCCCAGGTGATCGAGTACAGCCCCATCCGCCAGCTTGCCCAGGTGGTGCAGGTGGGTAGCGCGGGATACCGCAAGCTGATTGCCGTGGGCGGCACGGCTTCAGGCTGGGTCGGCGAGACCTTCGCCCGCCCAGAAACCGGCACACCCGAGTTCGCCGAGATCTCGCCGCCGACCGGCGAGCTGTACGCCAACCCGGCGGCCAGCCAAGCCATGCTCGACGACGCCGCCTTCGATCTTGAGACCTGGCTGGCGAGTGAGATCGCGATGGAATTCGGCCGCGCCGAAGGATCCGCCCTGGTCACGGGAACCGGCATCAACCAGCCGCTGGGCTTTCTATCGACACCCATCAGCGCCGCCGGCGATGCAACGCGCGCCTTCGGCACCGTGCAGTATATCGGCTCGGGTGATGCCGACGATTTCGGGACCAACCCGGAAGCGCGGATGATCGATCTCGTGCACTCGATGAAAGCGTCGCTGCGTCAGGGCGCGACCTGGGTGATGAATGCGTCGACCCTCGCCGCCGTGCGCAAGCTGAAGACAGCAGACGGATCCTTCCTGTGGCAGCCAGGGCTAGTCGATGGCCAGCCCGACCGGCTGCTCGGTTATCCGGTGGTCGAGGCAGAGGACATGCCCGGTATCGCGGCCGGCAACACGCCGATCGCCTTCGGCAACTTCAAGGCCGGCTACCTCATCGCCGAGCGCAGCGCGACGCAGATTCTGCGCGATCCGTTCACCAACAAGCCCTTCGTCCACTTCTACGCGACCAAGCGCGTGGGTGGGCAGGTGCTCGATAGCGAAGCGATCAAGTTGATGCGCATCGAAGCGTAGCTCGCGGGCTAACGCCTTCACGGCAGGGAGCGGGTTCACAGCTCGCTCCCTGCCGAACCGCGCCGTCGCTAACGCGCTTCCCCGGCGAAGGCGCGCCTTCCCGATCATCATTGCAGGAGACCGCCATGAAGCGGGCAATCGTCGTTCCGGCGAACCTTGCCGGTGCGGCCCTTGACGAGCTCAAGGATTGGCTGGCCATCACCACCGTGAGCGACGACGCGATGCTCATCGCCTTGCTCCATTCGGCTCTCGACCTGTGCGAAGCGTTCACCGGGCAGGTTCCACTCGAGGTCACGTGCGAGGAGATGCTTGCGCCGAACCTAGCCTGGCAGGCCTTGGGAACCCGCCCAATACTGGCGGTGAGTGGGCTCGAGTGCCTCGCGCCTGATAACTCCCGTACCGCCCTCCCGGCGCAAGACTACGCAGTCGAGCTGGAGGCGGACGGCTGGGCGAAGGTTCGTCTCCTCAAGCCGGGACATTACCGTCGCTTTGCCGTGCGCTTTACCGCCGGCATGGCGGCCGAATGGACCCACTTGCCCGACGGCTTGCGCCAGGGCGTCCTCCGGCTGGCCGCGTACCATTATCGGCAGCGAGACGAGACCGAAACGCGCGCGGCTCCGCCCGCCGCGATTGCCGCCTTGTGGCAACCTTGGCGGCGGATGCGGCTGATATGATCAAGGCCGAAATCCCGGGGCTCGCGTCGCTCGCAAAGCGCTTATCGGCGCGGGCAGACAGGCTGGGCGAAGCGGCCGCTGAGAACCGCGCGCGCGCCCGACGGCACGATCCGGGTCGCTGGCGCAAATCAGAGCTTTTGTGGCCGCTGTTTGGGAAGGGCCGGTAACTCATGGAAACGCAGCTGCGCGCCGCGCTCATTGGCTGGTTGCGCGCGGATTCGGCGCTGATCGGCAAGCTCAACGCGATCGAAGAGGAATCGCCCGTCCGCACGAGCATCCCCTGGTTGGGCTTTGCCACTAGCGCGAGCGTCGATTGGAGCACCAAGGACCGCAAGGGACGTGAGGTACGGCTGGCGGTGGAGCTGCACTTGCGAGGCGACGATCCGGCAACCGGAGCACAGACGGTCGCTCTAATCGAGGATCGGATCGAAACCCTCCCAAGCACTCAGGCCGGGTTCTCCATTGCCAGCACCCAGTTCCTGCGCGCGCGGGCCGAGCAGCGCCCCGCCAACGTTCGCGCGGTTCTGCTCGAGTACCGTTTCCGCCTTCTTGAGGCCTGACATACACACCGGAGTCTAACGAAGATGACTGCTCAAAAAGGCTCAGCCTTCCTGCTCAAGATCAGTGATGGCGCTATTCCGCCCGGATATCAGACAGTGGCTGGCCTGCGCACGACGCAAATGTCGATCAATGGCGACAGCGTCGTGGTGACGCACAAGGAATCCGGGGGCTGGCGCGAATTGCTGTCGGGCGCTGGCACGCGTTCGGTCTCGGTCAGCGCCGCCGGCATATTCCTGGGTAGCCAGGCCGAAGCCTCGATCCGGGCCAACGCGCTGGCAGGCACGATCGACGCATACGAGCTGTCGTTTGAGGACGGCGAGAAGCTGCGAGGCCGGTTCCTGGTGCAGCGGCTTGACTACGCCGGCGACTTCAACGGTGAGCGCAACTACACGTTGCAGCTTGAAAGCTCCGGCGCAGTCGTTCCGGCGTGAGCACCGTACAGTCCGCCAACAGCGCGCGGGGCGAGGCCACCATCCTTATCGGCGGCAGGCCGCGGACCGTTCGGCCTACCTTTGCCGCCCTGGTGGCAGCCGAAGACGAGCTCGGGCCGCTTTATGCGCTCGTGGAGCGTGCCGGGGACGGGAAACTGCGGCTGAGCGAGGTTGCGGGGCTGTTCTGGCACTGTCTCGCCGAGCGGGGGGATCTAACGCGAGAACAGGTGGGCGAGGCGGTCGCCACCATGGGGCTGGCAGCAAGCGCAAGCCCGCTGCGCACGTTGCTGTGCCAGATATTGCAGGGACGTGCATGAAGCTGAGCTTTACGAGCCATGCTCGCCGTCTCGCCGGCGTGACCTGCCGGTCCCTCGGCTGGCGACCGGATGACTTCTGGTGCGCCACGCCTGCGGAGATCGCGACGATCTTCGCTCGCGAAGGGGGCGAGGATGACGGAATGTTAAGCCGGGGCGACTTCCAGGCTTTGATGGAGCGCGACCAGAATGGATGATGACCTCGATACGCTACTCGTTGAGGTGCGCGCCAGCACCAGCGGCTTCAAGGCTGATATCGAAGGCTTGCGCAGCACCTTCGATAACACCTTGGATGGCTTCTCGCAGGCCGGCAGCGTGCTGGAGCGAGGTCTGCTCTCGGCCATCCGCAGCGGCAACCTGGGGTTCGACGATCTCAAACAGACGGCGCTGCAGACGATGAACGAGATCGCCGCCAGTGCGCTACAATCCGGATTGTCAAGCCTGGGCGGCGGCGGCGGCGGAAGCTCGGTGATCGGCGGCACGGTCGGTGCACTTCTCGGTCTCCCTGGCAGGGCGACCGGCGGGCCGGTCTCCCCGGGGCGTGCCTACCTGGTTGGAGAGCGCGGCCCCGAGGTCTTCGTGCCGACCAGTTCAGGGCGGGTCGATTCAGGAGTGTCTGACCGCCGCGCCGACAGCAATGTGAACGTCTCAATCAATCTTGCAGCACAGCGGGGCAGCGATGCTCCGGAGGCACTGCGTCGCTCATCACGCCAAGTTGCCAGCGCGCTCGGTCGCGCGCTTCGACAATACTGAGGAAGGATGCAGATATGGCATACTGGCTCGCTTCCAAACGACGCGGGCAAACTTTTGACTATATTCAGCGTTTCGACCCACGCTTTTGGACAGTCGATTTTCCACGTCCTATGATGGCTTCGGTCATAACCACTGCAGCCGATGCCTTGCGCGTGGACCTTGAGTTCCACCACGCCGATTCGCTGGCGGGTCTCATCTGGGAGAGTGTCGATCGGCTCGACCATCCGCTGCTCGCATACGAAACCGACCGCAACTATTCGCGAACTACCTTGCGATTTCGCTGGCGCTCGGCGGGCGTCATTCCGCTGGATCAGGTGAATGGACCAACCCTGACGATCGAGGGGCGGGACGCGGCGGGTCAACCCCGCTCTTGGTATGTTCGCCTGTGGAACTATGCCGTGGGCACGCCCAACGATGCGATAATCGAGCTGAAGTTCTCGCAACTGCTCGACGGGTGGGACATCAGCGGCTCTACCAGCTTGGTCCATCCGGCGGATATTGACCGGATGTTCATCTCGCTTGCGCCCGCAGGCTTCTCCACCGCCGGGCACGTTCTCCTGCCGCAACGCATCGACGCCCAGGTCGAGGTTAGCGAGATCAGCTGCGAGGGCGAGCGCGGTCTGCTCGAAATAGGCGATGTTCTCGTACCTGCGCATGACCTTCGCATGGCGACCGCCTACGACGACAGTTACAACCAGACCCCGGCGCGGATCATCCGCTCGCTTCGTGGCCTGGGTTACCGCAACCATCTGGTCCACTATGTGGGCATGAGCCATTACTTCCGCGTGAGGCCTGATCAGGCTGGGCGGATGATCGTGGAACAGTCCGGGGAATTTGCCGGACCCTGCGTAGCTTGGCACGCAAGCTTCCTGCAGCATTGCGTTGCAGCGGGATATGAGGCGATCCTCTCGCTGTCGTACGAACTCTTCGACGAGCATTGCCCCGATGCTTGGAAGCAGCGTTTCTTTGACGGGTCACCTGCGCAGACAGGGTGGGTTCCGCCATCGACACTGCTGTCGCCGACACATGGCGAAGCAATGGATTGGTTGCGTGCCGTCGCGGAGCGGTGGGTACGCATGGTGATGCAAGCGGGAATGAAGGTCGCGTTCCAGATTGGCGAGCCCTGGTGGTGGCAGCCGGCCGACCGGCGCATCTGCCTTTACGACAATGCATCGCGCGCTCACTTCGAAACGCGCCTGGGCTTCGAGCCGCCCGAAATCGCGAACCTCGCCGCCCCGCTATCCGATGCGCAGAAGGCGCTGCTCGACGAAGCCGGCCATTTGCTCGGAGATTCGGTCCGCTCTGTCCGCGATCGGGTGAGGGAGGTTGCCGGACCGAGGGCCCAGGTACTCATTCTGCTGTTTACCCCGACGATCCTGGATCCAGCTACACCCGAGGCTTATCGCGCCAATCTGCCGGTTGAATGGGCTTGGCCAAACTTCGACCGGCTGCAACTCGAGGACTACGATTGGCTAACCGGGGGAGCCGAAGCGCTCCGGCGTCAAGCTTATGCAATCATGCAGGGCCGTCTGCAGTATCCGCTCGAGCAGCAGGACTATCTCGCGGGCTTCGTCTTGCGGCCGCAGGATGCCGCAGGCTTCTGGAAGCTGATCGACGCAGGGATTGACGAGGCGATCAGCCGTGGGGTGGATCGCTGCTTTGTCTGGGCTCTGCCACAGGTGGCCCGAGACGGATACACCCGCCTTCCGGCACCCGAGGATGAAGATACTATGCAAGCCTTCGACGATGTCCTCTATCCGCTGGCGCTGGGACGCGATGCGGGCGTCAGTCCCGAATTCTCGACCTCGATTTCGGTGACTGCTTCAGGGCACGAGCGAAGAAATAGCCACTGGGCAGACGCGCGACTGCGTTTCGATGTGGGTCCAGGTATCCGCTCGGATGATGAATTAGGGGTTTTGATCGCCTTTTTCCGCGCCAGACGCGGAGCCGCACGGGGTTTTCGCTTGATCGACCCGTTCGATTTCAGCTCCAACGGGATGAGCGGCGTGCCGACAGCGGCCGACCAGTCTCTGGGGTCGGGAGACGGGCTAACGGCAACCTTCCGGCTTGCAAAGCGCTACGGTAGCGGCAGCGAACCGCAGGTCAGGCTGATAACGCGGCCGCGCCCGGACAGCGTACGAGTGGCCGTTGATGGAATGGAAATCTCTGAATTCTCCGTGATCACCGGGGGCAAAGTTGTGCTGAGCCCAGCACCATCGCCGGGCGCAAATGTAACCGCCGGCTTTCTGTTCGACGTACCTGTTAGGTTCGCCGAAGATCGTCTTGACGTCACCGGTGCGGCTTTCGCCGCCGGCGAAGCCCCTTCGGTGCCGCTTGTCGAAATCAGGGAATCAGCATGAATCGCGTCTTCTTCGCCAACGACTTGGAGGGCGTGGCAATCTATTGGCGGGTGGATCGTCCAGATGGTGTCACGCTGGGCTTTACCAGCCACGACCGCAACCTGGAGTTCGACGGCCTGACCTATCGCGCTGCACCTGGCATGCTCCCATCGGCGATCCGGCGTACCGCGAGCCTGGAACCGGACGATGCGGAGGTCCGTGGGGCACTGAGCCACGATGCAATAAGAGCTGACGAGCTTGATGCCGGCCGCTTTGATTCTTCCACGGTGGAGATTGGCCTAGTCGATTGGGAGAGCCTGGAACGATCAGGCCTCTATAATGGAGAGATCGGTACAATCTCATCCGACGGCAGCACGTTCGATACGGAATTGCGGTCCATCAAGGCGGAATTGGAGCGGGACACCGTACCGCGAACTAGCCCTACCTGCCGTGCGCGCTTCTGCGGCCCCGGGTGCGGACTTAGCGCGGCGCGCTTCACCCATGAAGTTGCGGTGAACTCGATCGATCATAGCACGGGCAGGGTTGTGTTCGCCCCTGCCCTGATGCCCGAAAACGTTCGCGACGGCTTCGTACGATGGATTGACGGGCCGCATGCCGGGATCAGGATGGAAATTCTGGACGCGGACGATAGCGGAATGCTCCTGGATGTGTCGTTGTCCACCATGGTCGCGCCGGCGCTTCGTGCATTGGTGCGTGAGGGCTGTGATCATACCTTGGCAACGTGCCAAAGCCGTTTCTCCAACTCTCTGAATTTCCAGGGTGAACCGTTCGTTCCTGGTAACGACACCCTCGTGCGTTATCCGACGAGCTCAAGTTGACCGAAGCAACCTCGTCTCTTGCAGAGGCAGCTGAAGCCCTTGTTGGCAGCCCATTCAGGTTGTTTGGTCGTGATCCCCGAACCGGTTTGGATTGTGTTGGCTTGGTGATCTGTGCCCTGCGCAGCGCTGGTATCGATGATAATGGTCCTTATGGATACGCGTTGCGAAACCTTACTATTGACCACCATCTCGAATGCGTTGGTAGCCTTGGACTGAAAGAGGTCGCCGGCAAAATCGCCGAAGGTGACGTGCTGCTGTTCCGGTTGGCAGCAGGTCAATACCACCTGGGCGTGGTCCGCGCTGATGGTGCGCTGATCCATGCTCATGCCAGCCTGGGCCGGGTGGTAGTTACTCCTGGACCGCCCCCGTGGCAGGTCGAACGTCACTGGCGCCTGTCGTATCCCTAAAGGCAAATTCAAATGGCGACTTTGGTTTTCTCTGCTTTGGGCACAGCTCTGGGCGGCCCCCTGGGAGGCGCCCTGGGCGGGTTGCTTGGCAACCAACTCGATCGTGCGATCGTCGGCTCGCCCAAGCGAGAAGGGTCCAGGCTCAAGGAGCTTTCGGTCACCACTTCAAGCTATGGAACGGCAATTCCTCGTCACTTTGGCCAAATGCGCGCCGCCGGTACCGTCATCTGGGCGACCGACTTGAAGGAGTCCGAGGAGAAATCCGGCAGCTCAAAGGCCAGCCCTTCGGTCACCACCTACGCGTATTCTGCGTCGTTCGCGGTAGCTTTGTCCAGCCGCCCGGTTGAGCGGGTCGGCCGTATTTGGGCCGATGGCAATCTGCTCCGCGGAGCAGCTGGCGACCTAAAGGTCGGCGGTCGGTACCGTTTCTACTCCGGACATGGGGATCAGCAGCGAGACCCGTTGATTGCCTCCGACCGAGGCGCGGACTGCCCGGCCTTTCGCAACATCGCCTATTGCGTGTTCGAAGACCTGCAACTCGAAGATTTCGGCAACCGGATCCCCAGCCTTACTTTTGAGGTCATAGCCGACAGCGGTTCGATCCTACTTGGGCAGATGTTGGAGCAACTCGGGCGACGTGCGTCGTCAACGCAGGCGCTGGATGGACTTGCCGGCTTCAGCGACGAAGGCGGAGAACTAGCTTCAAGTCTGGCAGTAATCGATCAGCTCTATCCGATGATCTGCGACGGCAGCGGAGAGGTCCTCACCATAAAGGCAGCCGATGAGTCGATGGCCGCGACTGTGCAACTGCCAGAGGCCGCGGTGGACACCGATGATGATACCATCAGCAGCCTTTCAGGGAAGCTCGCGCGTCGGTTAAACGATGCGGGGGACATTCCGGACGGGCTGCGGTACTACGATGTCGAGCGCGATTATCAGGCCGGGATGCAGCGCGCCGAAGGGCAGGCTCGGCCGGGTCGCAGCCGTGTAATGGAGTTCCCTGGTGCGCTGCGAGCGGCCAAGGCGCGGCAGCTGTGCAATTCGTTCGTGCAGCGGGCTGCATGGTCTGGCGACCAGTTGCTTTGGCGCATCGCGGAAGTAGATGCCGCATTGGCGCCAGGTCAAGTTGTCTCTGTCCCGGGCTTTGTCGGGACCTGGCGCATCGAGAACTGGGAATGGCGTACGAGCGGCGTTGAGCTTGAGCTTCGCCGCCTGCCTCCGGGACCAGCAAAACTCTCGCCGGCCGATCCGGGCACGATTCTGGCGCCAAGGGACTCACTGGCAACGCCGACTGTTCTCATGGCCTTCGAGCTTCCGTGGAGCGGGAACGGTTCAGGCGATGAGCGACAAATCTACGCCGCCGCTTCGTCGTCGAGTAATGGCTGGACCGGTGCGGCCCTTTACGCGGTTGATGCATCAGCCCTGCGCTACCTTCAGCCCTCGGGCTCGCGCCGTAGCATTGTCGGCAATTTGGCGCTGCCGCTGACAGCTTCCCCGGCGGTTCTTCTCGATCGCCAAGAGAGCATGATTGTTACTCTGATTTCCAACGATTTTGTTCTTACCAGCGCGACGATCGATGATCTCGGCGAAGGGCGGAATCGAGCACTTGTGGGAGATGAAGTAGTTCAGTTTGCCAGCGCCGAGCCACTCGGAGCGCAAAGCTGGCGGTTGCATGGTCTTCTACGCGGAAGGGGAGGCACGGAGGCTGCCGCGCTGCGGGGGCAAAGTGCCGGTGCAGCCTTCGTCCTGTTGGACCAAAGGCCTGTGCTGCTCGACACCACTGAGACGACTCTTTCCGCAGCCCAAGACATCGCCGCGATCGGGCTTGCCGACGACACGCCAGTCATCGCGCAGATTAGCAATCACGGCGCGAGCCGGCGGCCGTTGACGCCGGTCCATCCACGGGTCGACTTTCTTCCAGATGGAGCTTGGGAGTTGTCTTGGTGTCGGCGCGCTCGGGGTGCATGGAGTTGGCCCGAATCCGGCGAGGTTCCGCTCATTGAACAAGAGGAGCAGTATCTCGTGGGAGTAGGGGATAGCGACGCTCCAGCGACGAGTTGGCAGATCTCCGAACCGCGCCTCCTGATTTCAGTGGACACGATGTCGCTCCTGCGATCCGGCCAGCTCGACCAACCGGTCTGGGTTCGGCAAATCGGCACCTGGGGGCTCTCGGACCCCCTTCTTCTTTGTCGCCTGGCCTAAGCAACAATAACTCAGGACATCAAATGACTGACCCCATCAATTTCTCGTCCCGGACCAGCCGCTTCGGGCTACCTTACCTGTTCCCCGGTCAGGCCCAGAAGGAGTTCTATGTCAACGAAGCGCACACACTCGTTGACGCCCTCCTTCAACCGGTCGTGGAAGGGACGGCGAATTCACCTCCCGCGCAGCCTGCCGAGGGAGATTGCTGGCTCGTAGATGCAAGTCCCACCGACGAGTGGATCGGCCACGCAACCGAGATGACCTGCTTCCAGGCTGGCTCCTGGTTGTTCGCCATCCCCAGCGAAGGAATGCGGGTCTTCGACCGCTCGACGAACGCCTACCGGCACTTTCGCGGCAGCTGGTCGGCGCCGGCCAGGGTTGCAGTACCTTCAGGAGGGACAATTATTGACGCAGAAGCACGCGCTGCGGTCGCTGCGTTGATTCAAGCATTGGCAGATACTGGAGAAATTATTCAAGGCTGAGAGCCGTTTACTCAACTGCGTAGTCGGTCGGGTCCGACACGCTCGCCTCTCGAAAGCCAGCGCGTCGCAATCGGCAGCTGTCGCACCTTCCGCAGGCTTGTCCATTGGGTTCGGGATCGTAGCAAGACCAACTCATTGCCGGATCGAGAGCGAGCCTGGCGCATTCTGCCGCGATGCGCGCTTTCCCCCTGAACTGAAGCGGTGCGTGAACCCTAAAGGTTTGATTGGATGAACCATCCCGCGTTCCGAGGTGGGCAGTCTGCAAGAAACTATCAATGAACTCGGGGCGACAATCCGGGTAACCAGAGTAATCCAACGCATTGATGCCGATGAAGATATCTTTCGACCCGATCGCCTCAGCCCAGGCGAGCGCTAGGGACAAGAAGATGAGGTTGCGAGCCGGCACGTAGGTGACCGGGATACCCGGCTCGAGCCCAGCTTTGGGTACCATCGTTTCACTCGTCAGCGCTGACCCGCCGAACTGCCGCAGATCGACCTGCAACACGATGTGACGCCGCGCACCCAGGTGCGAAGCGATCCTGTGAGCAGACTCAATCTCCCTTGCATGCCGTTGGTTGTAATCGATGGTTAGTGCATTGATTGCAAAGCCACTTTCGCGTGCCAAGGCAGCAGTGACCATCGAATCCAAGCCGCCCGAGAGCAACACGACCGAATCCGACTGAACGCATTCCATGCAGCGGCTATGGCATTGATGAACCGGAGCGCAAGCTCGCCCCGTTTCAGCAGCTCCCCTGCGGGCGAGCTTCCCCTTCGAGCGAGAACGGAGCACCCCTTAGGACCCCCTGGCTTCTAATCTGTACCAGAGCGTTGCTTTCGCGCCGAATGGTAGTGCGACCATAGCCATTTCCGCGGCACGTATATTGTACGGTGACTTCGTTGGCCTCGTCCTGGATGATCAGTTGTGCGCATGCGGGTTGTGGGTGCCGCAATTGGATCAACTCCCGGCCGGTTTGTACGCAAAACTGATGCCGTGTGCCATTACCGCGCTCGCGCAGCTCCCAATTGCCCTTATCAAGCGATTCGAGCATAGCCAGTTCTGGGGCCTGTGCGGCGGTTGGAATGGCGATCAAGACTGCAGCACCGCAGGCCGCTAGCAATGCAGGTGTCTTACGTGGCACTTGCACGAGGACCCTCCCTTCCGCTCGCCAAACGCCGCTCTAGATCATCGAATCGCGTGGCCAGTTTGATCTTGCACAATCGGGTATTCAGTCCTGGATGGTGAAAACGTGTGAGCAGAAGGCGCAATCTACCAAGATCAAACCCCGCTCGTCGCGCATCCCCCTACGGTCCTCAGATGGGAAGCGAGCCAATACTTCTTCAAAATGGCGTTCCGAGCACCGGCAGCCCCGCCTGATTGTTTCGGTTTCCAAGATCCGCACTTCATTCTCTTCATGATATAGAATCCAGAGCAGCTTTTCCAGACTAACCTCGAAATCAACCAGCTCATGCGCACGGATGGAGCCGGCCATCGCCGACACATGCTCCCATTCCCAATCGCAAGGGCGAACGTCGAGCCGCTCACGGCCGTCCTCCCCCTTGGCCAAGTGCTGCACGAGCAGACCGCCGGCGGAGCAGCGATCGCCGTCAGAGCGAACCGCCGTCCGGATCAAAGTCGGGATTTGCTCGCTACGCTCGAAATAGGCCTGGACCGCCTCGGTCAAGGTCGCTCCTTCGAGCGGCACCATTCCCTGGTAGCGCTGGCCAGTTTCGGCAACCTCAAAGATGATCGTCAGGCAGCCATCCCCGAACAGCGTCCCCAACGAAGGAACACCCTCGAGCGAAGAGACCATTTGGCTGTCGTGCTGAACGTATCCGCGCAGTAGCCCGTCGCGATAGTCACAAACGAGCAGACCCACCAAGCCCCCCCTCGCCTGCGCCTGGATAGTCAGCTGGTCCCCGCCGCCTTTCAGCAAGCTGCCCATCAATGATGTTAGCGCGAGGGCTTCGGCCAAGAGGTCCCTGATCGGCGGGAGATAGGCGTGTGCCGAAAGAATCTCGTCGAGAACAGGGCCCAGGCGTACGATCCGGCCACGACAATCCCTATCCGGGATCGCGAATGCCAATACCCGGTCGATCGTCCGATGAGGCTGCCGTGCTGATGTGTGTTCCATCGCCGCCAATATGGTATGCTGATAGCGCCGATCAAACGTGCCGGTTCACGCCAGCAAGCCGAGCGTCCAAAGCAGAATCGATTTCTGCGCGTGGATGCGATTTTCGGCCTCGTCGAAGACAACTGATTGCGGGCCGTCGAATACCTCGGCCGTCACTTCCTCACCCAGATGAACCGGCAGGCAGTGAAGGAAAAGCGCGTCAGGCTTCGCTTCCCTCATCAATCGACAATCTACCCTGAACGGCCCCAACTCGCGGAGCTTTTCAGCCGAGCGCTGCTGGCCCATCGAGATCCAAGTGTCGGTGGCAACCACGTCGGCGCCTCTGGCAGCCCCCGGCCCGTCGCTCGTCATCATGATCCTGGCTCCTCGTTCGATCGCTAGCTCAGCATAGGCCGGGCTCGGACCCCCGCCTTCCGGGGTGCCGATCCGCACGTTGAACTTCATCAGGCCGGCCGCCTCGACGATCGAGTTGAGAATGTTGTTGCAATCGCCGAGCCAGGCAAGCTCGAGCCCCGGCAACGCCTTGCCATGCTCGATGATGGTCAACAGATCGGCGACGATCTGGCAAGGATGCGAGGCATCGGTAAGCCCGTTGATGACCGGCACCCCGGCATGGACCGCCATCTCCCGGACTTTTGCGGGATCATCGGTGCGCACCATGATGGCATCGACCATCCGCCCGAGCACCTGGGCAGTATGCGCGGGGCTTTCTCCGCGCCCGAGCTGCGAAGTTCCCGCTTCCAGCACCAGCGCGGTTCCGCCGAGTTGGCGCATTGCAATGTCGAAACTTACTCGGGTGCGGGTCGAGTTCTTCTCGAACACCATCGCCAGAACATGGCCGGCAAGCGGCGTATCCGCGTCAGGCCTGCCCCGGGGCCACCCCTTGCGGGAGCCCTTGCGCTGCAGCGCATTGTTGATCATTGCCGCAATAGCGCCGTCACCTGCGTCGGACAGGTCGAGAAAGTGACGGATGTCGCTCATGCAGGCTCACTGATCGCGTAAGCCGCGCACCCCTCCGAAAGCTTGTCGAAGAACTCGGTAATCTCCCCCTCGCCGATCACCAACGGTGGCAGAAGCCGCAGGGTCATGTCGCCTGCAGCTACCGTCAGCAGATGGTGCCGGTCGCGCAGATGCTGCATGAATCCACGCGGCTCCACCTTCATCCTGAGCCCGAGCATCAGGCCCTTGCCCCGCACGCCTTCGAACAGGTCGGGATAATTGCCGATGAACTGCTCCAGCCCGGCGCGCAGCCGCTCGCCGGTGGTGCGGACCTGGTCCAGGAACTCCTCGTCCGCGACGATCTCCATCACCGCGCTCCCGGCCGCCATCGCCAGGGGATTGCCGCCGTAGGTCGAACCATGTGTGCCGAAGGTCATCCCACGGGCGGCCTTTTCGGTCGCCAGACAAGCACCCAAGGGAAATCCGCCGCCGATCCCCTTGGCGGTTGCTAGAATATCGGGCTCGATCCCATACTGCTCATAGGCGAAGAGCGTCCCCGAGCGCGCAACCCCGCACTGCACCTCGTCGAGGACGAGCATCAGGTCGTGCTCGTTTGCCAGTGCCCGCAAGCCGTGCAGAAAGCGCTCGGAAGCGACCCTGATGCCCCCTTCACCCTGGATCGGCTCGACCAGAAAGCCGGCCGTGGCCGGCCCGATCGCCGCCTGTGCCGCCTCCAGGTCGTCGAACTCGCAATAGCGGAAGCCTGGGAGGAGCGGCGCAAAACCCCGGTGCATCTTTTCCTGGTTCGAGGCGCTGATCGTCGCCATGGTGCGGCCATGGAATGCATTGTTGAAGGTAATCAGTTCAAAACACCCCGCATCCCCACCGCTCTGGTGATAGGCGCGCGCGGTCTTGATCGCCGCCTCGACGGCCTCGGCCCCGGAGTTGGTGAAAAACACGGTGTCGGCAAAGGTAGTGTCGACCAGCTTTTGCGCGAGCGCCTCGCCTTGCGGGCTGCCGTAGAGATTGGAGACGTGCATGAGCGTCGCCGCCTGGCGCTGGATGGCGCCGATCAGCCGCTGATCCGAATGCCCGAGCAGGTTCACCGCAATGCCCGCGGCGAAATCGAGATACCGGGTGCCGTCTTCAGAGATGAGATGGCAATGCTCGCCGCGTACCGGTCGCACATCACAGCGCGGATAGACGGGCATGAGCGGCGAAATCGTCATTGCGAGAACTTTCTCTCGGCCTTTACCCAAAAAGAAAATGGCGGCCGGGTGGGGGCCGCCGGATGGGTTCCATGCCTGACGGCGCCAGCGGCCGGTCAACTTCGCCGACCAGCCGCGTGGCGAGAGGGTCAGCCTTGAGAGGGAACCAGGTTCACCGCCGAGTACTTGCCTCGTCGGTCAACTTCGAGATCGAACTCGAAGCGATCACCTTCCTGAATGCCTTGTAAGCCGGACCGTTCGACGGCGCTGATGTGGACGAAAGCGTCCTCCTTGCCGTCATCGCGGGTGATGAAGCCAAAACCCTTCATGGCATTGAAGAACTTCACCGTACCCACGGCTTTCTCGCCCGTCAGTTCGCGCGAGGGGGTCGCCTTGGCCTGCACGGCAATGACATCGCCCACGAGCTGCAAGTCAGCGGCGGAGACCTTGCCGCCGCGGTCGACCAGATTGAACTGCAGTTCCTGGCCCTCGGCAAGGCTTTCCAGCCCCGCGCGCTCGACCTGGCTGATGTGGACGAATACGTCTTCGCCGCCTTCATCCCGTTGGATGAAGCCAAAACCCTTTTGCGCGTTGAAGAATTTCACCTTGCCCTGGCCGGTGCCCACGACCTGCGCGGGCATGCCACCACCGCCGCCGCCGCCCGGACCGCCGCGTGGTGCGCCGCGCGAACCGCCGAAACCGCCGCCGCCACCGCTACCGCCACCGAATCGGTCACCGCTGCCCCCGCCGCCGAACCGATCGCCGCCGCCGGAGCGATTAGCCCCGAAGCCGCCGCCGCCGCCGCGCCAGTCGTCGCCACCGGACGATGGCCCACTGAAGGGGTCGAATGGCTCTTCGCCGAAACCGTCCCGCTTGTCGCGCCCCCGGCCGCGACGTCCTCTATCATAACCCATGAAATCGACGTACCCTTGAACCTTGCCCTCATCGTTCACCCAGTTGGCGCGGACATCTGCCAGCCGGATAGGGAGCAATGGACATACCCCGCCCCTATTCGGCATCGGGTATATCGCACTTACATCGCCGAGGCGAACAATTTAAAGCGACTGTGGAGTGACATGGACGGGCGCCGGAACCGGCGCGGCTTGGCTCTTGTCAGCGGACGGCAGTTCGGCAAGAGTCGGCCGATGGACATGCTTGCACTGTTTTCCGACCCGACCGCTTGGGCCGCGCTGTTCACGCTGATCGTGCTCGAGGTCGTCCTGGGGATCGACAACCTCATCTTCATCGCCATCCTGTCGAACAAGCTGCCCGAGCACCAGCAGGCGCGCGCTCGCCGGATCGGCTTGCTGCTTGCGCTGGGCATGCGGATCGGACTGCTGTTGCTCATCGGCTGGATCGTCACCCTGCAGACACCGCTGTTCGATCTCGGCCTCCAGGGAGGGCCGGGGGCGCACGGTGAGCCGACGTTCGAAACCGCCTTCTCCGGGCGCGATCTCATCCTGCTGGCGGGCGGCCTCTTCCTGTTGTGGAAGGCGACCAAGGAGATCCACCACAATATGGAGCCAGACGACCACACGCCCGACATAATGAACAAGCATCAGACCCTGGGCAGCGTCACCTTCGGCTCGGTCATCTTGCAGATCATCCTGCTCGACATGGTGTTTTCGGTCGATTCGATCCTGACGGCGGTGGGCATGACCGATGAGATCCCCATCATGGTGGCCGCGGTCATCATTACCGTCGGCATCATGTTCGTAGCCGCCGATCCGCTGGCCAAGTTCATCGAGAACAACCCCACCCTCATCATGCTCGCGTTGGCTTTCCTGGTGATGATCGGCCTCGTTCTCATCGCCGATGGATTCGGCTTCCATGTGCCCAAGGGCTACATCTACGCCGCGATGGGCTTCTCGGTGGGGGTGGAAATGCTCAACATGTTCCAGCGCAACCGGCGCAAGCGGATCGCAGCTGCCCGGCGCGGCGCGGCGTGAGCGATTTCCGCCGGCTGGGGGCCAATGTCTGGGCAAGCCCGCAGATCGAACCCGCCGACATCACCGAGGCCGCCAGGCTTGGCATCGTGATGATCATCAACAACCGCCCCGACGGGGAAGCGGCGGATCAGCCGGATGGCGCCGCGATTGCCGCCGCGGCGCAGGCTGCCGG
Source organism: Erythrobacteraceae bacterium (assembly GCA_031399025.1). Taxonomy (GTDB): domain Bacteria; phylum Pseudomonadota; class Alphaproteobacteria; order Sphingomonadales; family Sphingomonadaceae; genus CBDBZL01. The sequence continues at coordinate 44,570 of JANNOJ010000029.1, forward strand.
GCTGGCCTACCGGGAGATCCCGGTCACCCACGCCGGGTTCAGCGAAGCCCAAGTGGCAGCGATGCGCGCTGCGCTCGACGAGGCGCAAGGCTCAATCCTGGCGTATTGCCGCTCCGGTACCCGGTCCACATTTCTCTGGGCACTAGCTGAGGCGAGCGGCGGACGCGACCCCGAGGACATCGCCCAAGCAGCGGCAAACGCCGGCTACGACCTGGGTCCGATAAGGGCCTTGCTCGACTTGCTCGCCGCCGGCCCGCAAGCCTAGCGTTTCTTTCGGCAACGACCGGCTCACCCGGTCTCGCCCGGCCGAGCGACCCGGCTCAATCCACAAGGGAGGGGCCGGAGGATTGCTCCCCCGGCCCCTTCTTGTGCGCCGCAGCGATTGGGCTTGGTTGCCCGAGGCTTAGTTCCCGGAACCGGGTCCGTAGGTGATTTCCACGCGGCGGTTCTGCAACTCGCGCACCCCGTCGGCGGTGGGCACGCGCGGGTTGGCTTCACCGAACGCTTCGCTGGTGATCCGCGCTCCGGGGATGCCGCGCCCGGTGAGGTAGCCCTGGACCGAGGTGTTGCGACGTTCCGCCAGACCCAGATTGTACTGAGTGCTGCCCGAACGATCGGTATAGCCGGCCAGCATGATCGGCACGGTGCCGCAATTGCCATAGGCGGTGATCGCCGAGTTGAGCACGGTGGCCGCCTCGGGCGTG
>JANNOJ010000084.1:0-1571 GCA_031399025.1 Erythrobacteraceae bacterium
CCCTGCGACCGCCACTGTCGATAGCGGGCTCGACGCCGTCGGGCAGCCCGCCAAGCCCGTAGAGGCGGGTCCGGTCAGCAAGCGCGAAGGCAAGTACCGCACCGAGACCCTGTCGTTGACGCTGCCGCCAGGCAAGGGCGCCGAGATCAAGGCTGCGATGAAGACCGGCGACGGCATGGTGTTCCACTGGACGGCCAACGGCGACGTCGCAACCGACATGCACGGCGAGCGGACCGGGGCGGCCAAGGATGAGTACACAAGCTACTGGATCGAAAAGGTGCAGCGCGAGGCGTCCGGCTCGTTCACAGCCCCCTTCGATGGGACGCACGGCTGGTACTGGCTCAACCGCGGCAGCAAGCCCGTGACCGTGCAGGTCGAAGTCACCGGCTTCCAGGAAAAGCTCTACCGTCCCGGTCAGCAGTGACCCCCGAAGCAAGCAATGCCGGTCCAAGACCGGATTTTTCCCCACCACGGAGCTGTGAAATGAATGTACGCCTGATCGTCCTGTCGGCCGCTGTTGCCACGGCCACCCTGTTTTCGATGTCCGCCAAGGCCCATGATCCCGAGCAATTCGATCGCCTGATGCAGATCGCCGAGTTGCAGAAGACGCCGACCACCTGCGTGGAACTGGCCGATACCAAGCACTTTTCCAATGACATCGCCAATGTGGAAATCAAGGCGTTGAAGGTGCGTTGCGACAAGGCGGCCGCGAAGGCCAAGGCCGCCGCAAAGGCAAAGGCTGATGCCAAGGCACGGGCAGACGCCAGGGCCAAGGCCAAGGCGGCTGCACAGGCGAAGGCGACGGTGAAGCCCGCGGAAAGCAGCCACAGCCACAGTCACTAAGCGGCGCTGCCTCGCTGCCGCGGTCCCAACGCCGCGGCAGCATTCCGATTCCTCCCGAGGTCGTTGCCGATGATCGAGATCCTGCGTCACCCCAACTTCCGGCGGCTGTTTTTTGCGCAGGTTGTGGCGCTGGTCGGCACTGGACTGGCCACGGTCGCGCTCGCGTTGCTGGCGTACGACCTGGCTGGTCCCCGGGCCGGTGCCGTGCTCGGCACCGCGCTGGCGATCAAGATGGCGGTCTACGTGCTGCTGGCACCGCTGGCGGGTGCGTTCGTGCCGCTGGCCCAGCGGAAGGCCGTGCTGATCACGCTCGATGTCGTCCGCGCCTGCGTGGCACTGGCGCTGCCATTCGTCACCGAGATCTGGCAGGTCTACGTACTGATCGCGTTGCTGCAATCGGCTTCGGCCGCCTTCACCCCGCTATTCCAATCGCTAATCCCGGAGATCCTCACCGAGGAGCGCGACTACACGCGGGCCCTGTCCTTGTCCCGGCTCGCCTATGACCTCGAGACCCTGCTCAGCCCCGCCATCGCCGCCGCGTTGCTGACGCTGGTCAGCTTCCACGCACTGTTTGCGGGGACGTCGGTCGGGTTCGCGCTGTCGGCGCTGCTGGTGCTGGCCACCGTGTTCCCGCTGGTGACCGTGCAACGCCCGCACGAGGGGCCGTACGCGCGTGCGATCCGCGGCATGCGCATCTACTGGCATACGCCGCGGCTGCGAGCCCTGCT